>JAFDEI010000015.1 GCA_019310425.1 Deltaproteobacteria bacterium
TCCCGGCTCGCGAATTCGATGATGTCCGCAACGATCCGCATGCTGGGCCCGGGCGGATAGATGTAGGTGTTGCGGACCATGAATTCCTTGAGAATGTCGTTTTGAATCGTCCCCGTGAGTTTCTCGGTCGGGACGCCCTGCTCTTCCCCGGCGACGATGAAACATGCCAACACCGGCAACACCGCGCCGTTCATCGTCATCGAAACAGACATCTCCTCGAGCGGAATCCCGTCAAAGAGGATCTTCATGTCCTCGACCGAGTCGATCGCGACCCCGGCCTTGCCGACGTCACCGGTCACGCGAGGGTGGTCCGAGTCGTAGCCACGGTGGGTCGCGAGATCGAACGCAACCGACAGCCCCTTCTGCCCCATCGCGAGGTTGCGCCGGTAGAACGCGTTGGACTCCTCTGCAGTCGAGAAACCCGCATACTGCCGGATCGTCCAGGGCCGGTTTGCGTACATGGTGGCGCGAGGCCCACGCACGAACGGTGCCGCACCGGGAATCGTGTCGGCGAATTCGAGGCCTTCGAGGTCCTCGGCGGTGTACAGGGCCTTTATCCGCAGACCGTCCGGGGTCTCCCACACCAGGTCGTCGGGGTCGCCACCGCGGAGATCCTTCTTGGCAAGCCGCTTCCAACGATCGAGGTCGGCGCCTCGCTTTTCTCGACTGCTCATTCGGGTGCTCCTGTTTCGCTGGGCTTCTCCGACAGCGTCGGCCGATAGCCCGCGTCACCGCCTAGGGGGCCAAAACGATAGCCATTCCGCAGATTTGCGGCACATTCCGGGCGGCGAGCGGACTACATCGAGCGACGATAACGACCACCGGCTTCGAACAGCGCATCGGAAATCTGCTGGAGGCTCGCGACCTTCACGGTCTCCATCAGCTCTGCGAAAATATTCTTACCACTGCGCGCCACCTGCTGGAGCCGTTCGAGCGCGAGAGGCGAGGCGTCCGCGTGTCGCTGCTGGAAAGCTCGCAGATTCGCGAGCTGGCCGGCCTTCTCTGCGTCGTCCGAACGAATCAGATCCGGTGCCGCACTCTCTTCGGGCTCCGGATTTTCGAACGTGTTGACACCAACGATCGGCAACTCGCCCGAGTCCTTCAGCGACTCGTAACGCAGACTCTCCTCCTGGATCTTGCTGCGCTGATACTGCGTCTCCATTGCACCGAGCACCCCACCCCGGCTCGACAACCGCTCGAATTCCCGAAGCACCGCCTCCTCGACGAGGTCCGTCAACTCGTCGATCACGTAGGCGCCCTGGATCGAGTTCTCATTTTTCGAAAGGCCGAGTTCGCGGTTGATGATCAGCTGAATTGCGAGCGCGCGTCGCACCGATTCCTCGGTAGGCGTGGTGACCGCCTCGTCGTAGGCGTTCGTGTGCAGACTGTTGCACTGGTCCTGGAGCGCCATGAGCGCCTGAAGCGTCGTGCGGATGTCGTTGAAAGCCATCTCCTGGGCGTGCAGCGATCTCCCGGAAGTCTGCGTGTGATACTTGAGCTTCTGGCTCCGCTCCGAGGCCCCATATCGTTCGCGCATCGCGACCGCCCAGATCCGCCGTGCGACCCGGCCGATCACGTTGTACTCGGCGTCGAGACCATTGCTGAAGAAGAACGACAGATTCGGCGCGAAGTCGTCGACGGCCATTCCGCGACCGGCGTAGTACTCGCAGAAGGTGAAACCATTGGCGAGCGTGAACGCGAGCTGGCTGATCGGGTTCGCGCCGGCTTCAGCCATGTGGTAACCCGAAATCGACACCGAGTAGAAGTTCTTGACGCCGTTCTCGATGAAGTACTCCTGAATGTCCCCCATCATCTCGAGGCCGAAAGTCGTCGAGAAGATGCAGGTGTTCTGAGCCTGATCTTCCTTCAGGATGTCGGCCTGCACCGTGCCGCGAACCGACTCGAGCACCTCGCCGCGAATCCGCGCGTATGTTTCGGCATCGACGACCTCGTCACCCGACACGCCGAGGAGCGCGAGGCCCAGCCCGTCGTTGCCCTCGGGCAGATCACCTGAATAGGCCGGGAGTTCCCGCTTAGCACGCAGCTCAGCAAGAGTCGGCTCGAGTTCACCGATCTCGCGCAGGTGCTTCTCGACACCCTGGTCAATGGCTGCGTTCAGGAAGAACGCGAGGATCATCGGTGCCGGGCCGTTGATGGTCATCGACACCGAAGTATTCGGCGCGCACAGATCGAAGCCCGAGTAGAGCTTCTTTGCATCGTCGACAGAGCAGATCGAGACGCCCGAGTTACCGACCTTGCCGTAGATATCCGGGCGCTCATCGGGGTCGCGTCCGTATAGCGTCACACTGTCGAACGCGGTCGACAGCCGATGCGCGGGCTGCCCCTCACAGACGAAGTGAAAGCGGCGATTGGTGCGCTCGGGAGTCCCCTCGCCCGCGAACATCCGGGCCGGGTCCTCGCCGCTGCGCTTGAACGGGAATACGCCGGCAGTGAACGGGAACCGCCCCGGCAGGTTCTCGAGCCGGAAATAGCGCGTGAGTTCGCCCCAGTCGCCGGTGCGCGGCAGCGCAATCTTCGGCAGCTGGGTATCCGACAGCGTCGTCGAGAAATTTTCGACTTCGATCGATCGGCCTCGCACTTCGTAGGACTGCTTCTCCTGTTGGTAACGAGCGCGCAGCGCGGGCCATTCCACCAGCTCCGCACGCGTCGACGCGTCGAGGTCATCGAGCGCACCGTTGTAGCGCCCGCGCAGGCTTGCAACGACTGGATCGTCCGATTCCGTCAGCGCGCTCACCGGATACGGCTGAGCCTGCGGGGGCACGTCGTCGCCGAGGTTGCGCAATGCGCGCGCGAACGCGCCCGCGTCCGCGGCGCGCTCGGCCTGAGCCTGGGTACGCGCGCGCCAATCGTGGACACACTCGGCGATCTCCGCCAGGTAACGTTGCCGCGGCCCCGGGATCAGCCCGGTCGAATGCCCAACCGTCGTCGCGGGCAACACCACCTCGTCGTCGCTGGTGCCCGTCAGCCGCGACCGCAGTGCACGATAGAAGTTGTCCATGCCGGGATCGTTCCACTGGCTCGCGATCGTCGGAAACACCGGGATCGCCTCGTCGTGAAACCGCTCACGGTTGCGCTGCCACTGCTTGCGAACGTCGCGCAGCGCGTCGGCCGCACCCTGCCGATCGCTCTTGTTCAGCACGGTGAAGTCGGCCATGTCGAGCATGTCGATCTTCTCGAGCTGTGACGGCGCGCCATACTCGGGAGTCATCACGTAGATCGAGGTGTCGACCAGGTCGACGATCTCGGAATCGCTCTGACCGATCCCCGCCGTCTCGACGAGGATCAGGTCGAAATCGGCGGCCTGAAGCACGCGCACAGCATTCGCAATCACCTTCGAAAGCGCGAGATGCGCCTGCCGCGTCGCGAGCGACCGCGCAAAGATCTGCGGTGACGAGATCGCGTTCATCCGAATCCGATCGCCCAGCAGCGCGCCGCCCGAACGGCGGCGCGTCGGGTCGACGAGCAGCAACCCGATATGCCGCTCCGGGAATTCGGCGTGAAAACGCCGGACCAACTCGTCGACGACGCTGGACTTGCCGGAGCCGCCGGTTCCCGTGAAGCCCACGACAGGTGCGGCTGCGCGCTTGCGACTGCCCTCCAGCTGTACGCAGACAGCCTCGTACTGCGGACCGCCTTCTTCCGCCGCGACTTCGAGCCAGCTGATTCGCTGCGCGACCGCTCGCCAATCCGACGGCAACAGACTCCCGACCTCACTGCCGGCGCGATCGGGCGAATAGCGTGCGCACTCGTCGAGGATCAGCTGATTCATGCCTTCGAGGCCGAGTTCGCGACCATCTTCGGGCGTGAAGATGCGCGCGACGCCGTAGTCGTGGAGTTCCGCGGCCTCTTCCTTCGTGATGGTTCCGCCCCCACCGCCGTAGATCCGGATATTGGGCGCACCCAGCTCGCGCAGGCGATCGACCAGGAAGCGGAAGAACTCCATGTGGCCGCCCTGGTAAGACGAAATCGCGACTGCGTGCGCATCTTCCTGCACCGCAGCGGTCGCGATTTCCTCGACCGAGCGGTCGTGTCCCAGATGGACGACCTCGGCACCCTGCGCCTGGAGAATTCGCCGCATGATGTTGATCGCGGCGTCATGCCCATCGAACAGCGATGCCGCAGTCACCAGGCGGATCCGCTCAGGGGCGGGGTGCAGTGCGGTCACCCGAGCCGAACTCGAACTCATGTCTTCCTCCGTTTCAGGGCGTCGCGAGGGGCCGCAAGCCGCTCGCTACGGGCAGCCACGTGATCCCGGTACTTCGTGATTTCGTCCCGTAAGCTCATCAGCTCGGCGATGCGCCCGTCGATCTCGCCGAAATGCCGTTCGAGCAACTCGTCGAGACGACCGAGCATCGCGCTCGTCGAACCCTCGATGCCGTAGACCGCATTCAGGTCCTTGATGTCGGCCAGCGACAACCCGAGGGCCTTGAGGCGCTGAATGAAGCGCAGGCGTTCGATCTCATCCGGCCCGTAGACACGCCGCCCTCCGGCGCGTCGACGCACCCCGGGCAAGAGCCCGAGTTCCTCGTAATAACGCAGGGTTCGGGCCGACAATCCCGTGCTCTCACGCACCTCGGCCACGGTCAGCAGCGATTCATTCAGGTTGCTTTGCCAGCTCACGTAAACTGGGTAGCACGGGATCACCACTGCGTCGAGGAATTATCCCCCGCGGGGCTTCTTTCCGAATCGTTCTGGAGTCCGCCGCGCGCCCGGCCTCACAGCGAAGGACGCGGGGCGGGCGATCGTACTAACGACCGTAGTCGTAAAAGCCCTTGCCGGTCTTCTGGCCGAGCCAGCCCGTCTCGACCCGCTTGGTGATCTCGAGGCAAGGGGCGTAGCGCGGGTTGCCGTATTCCACGTACAGGCTCTGAAGGATCGCGTGGACCACGTCGAGACCGACCAGGTCCGCGAGGGCGAGCGGTCCCATCGGGTGATTGCAACCACCCTTCATGCACTCATCGATGCCCTTGGCGTCGGATACGCCTTCCTGCAGCGCAAAGGCGGCCTCGTTGATCATCGGGAAGAGCACGCGGTTCACCACGAAGCCGGGGTAGTCCTTGACATCGATCGCGAGCTTGCCGAGGGCCTCTGCGAAATCGCGGATCGCGCTGACCGTGCTGTCGGTCGTGCGCATACCCGAAACGACTTCCACCAGCTTCATTGCGGGCACCGGATTGAAGAAGTGCATCCCGATGAAATGCCCCGGACGGCTCACGAACGACGCGAGCTTCGTCACCGACAGACTCGACGTATTCGTGGCGATGATGCAATCGTCCGCGACGATTGCATCGACCTTCCTGAGCAGCTCCTCCTTGATCGCGACGTCCTCGGGCGCCGACTCGATCACGAGGTCACAACCTTTCAGGTCCTCGAGCGCCACCGCACCGTGGATCCGGTCGAGAACACCCTCGGCCTGATGCTGTGTGATCTTCTCTCGGCTGACCATCTTGTCGAGGCTCTTCTTGATATTGCCGAGGCCCCGATCGACGGACTCCTGCTTGCGGTTCTGGAAGATGACGTCACAGCGAATCTGTGCCGCCACCTGCGCGATCCCGCATCCCATAGTTCCGGTTCCGATAATTCCGATTCTCTTCATCGTCATACGAGCTCCACTGCGAGGGCCACCGCTTCGCCGCCACCGATGCAGAGCGTTGCGATTCCGGTCTTCTTGCCACGATCTGCGAGCGCGTGCAGCAACGTCACGAGCACCCGGGCGCCCGAGCAACCGATCGGGTGGCCGAGTGCGGCCGCACCGCCGTTCACATTGACCGTCTCGGGATCGATGCCGTGGTCCTTCATCGCGGCCATCGTCACGCACGAGAAGGCTTCGTTGATTTCGTAGAGATCCCAGTCGCCCGACTTGCTGTCGGTCTTCGCGTAGAGTTTCGCGAGCGCCTCGACCGGCGCCACGGTGAACCATTTCGGCTCGACCGCGGCGGTCGAATCCGCGATGACCTTCGCGAGCACCTTGTAGCCACGCTCCTTCGCAACCTCGGCCGAACACACCAGCAACGCGGCAGCACCGTCGTTGATCGACGAGGCGTTGGCGGCGGTCACGGTGCCGGTCTTCGTGAATGCGGCGCGCAACTTGCCCATCTTCTCGATATTGCCGCGGCCGGGCTCTTCGTCCTGGTCGACGAGCAGCGGCTCACCCTTCCGCTGCGGCACGGAGACCGGAACGATCTCCTCCTTGAAGCGGCCCGCGGCCTGCGCGGCCAGCGCGCGGCGGTAGCTCGTTGCCGCGAACGCGTCCTGGTCCTCGCGGGTGAAGCCGTACTTCGCCGCCGTCGCATCACCGCAGACACCCATGTGGTGATCGTCGTAGGGATCCCAGAGACCATCGGCGATCATCGAGTCGACCACTTCGCCGTTGCCCATCCGCAGCCCGCCGCGACCCCCCGGAAGCAGGTAGGGCGAGTTGGTCATCGACTCCATACCGCCGGCCACGATCACGTCGGCGTCGTCGATCAGGATTTCACGCCGCGCGTACATCACAGCCTGGAGGCCCGAGCCACAGACCTTGTTCAGCGTGACGGCTCCGACATTCACGGGGAAGTCGGCCTTGATCACGCACTGGCGGGCAGGCGCCTGGCCCATCCCGGCCGAGAGCACGTTTCCCATGATCACGCGATCGACATCTTCGGGTTTACCGGCGGCACGACGCACGGCCTCCCGGACAACGACTGCGCCGAGATCCGACGCCGAGAGCGACGAGAGCGCCCCCTGGAACGATCCGATCGGGGTTCGCACCGCACTGGCGATAACAACGTCCTTCTGACCCATGCCGTCTCCTGAAGTCTTTCGAAAAAACGGGTCCCGGCACAGACCGGGCCCGTCAGGGAGTTTCATGGCGCGCTACTGCGATCCGTATTTCGCGAGCAGGAATCGATAAATTACACGAAGCCCGACTTCTGAGTCAATCACTTCGGCATGATGACCCGGAGTCAATCGTATCCGAGCGACTTCAGCCGTGTGGGCTTCTTGGACCATCGCGGTTCGACCTTCACCCACAGGTCGAGATGGACCTGTCGACCCACCAGCCGCTCGATCTCGCGGCGCGCGCGCACTCCGATACGCTTGATCCCCTGCCCGCCGCGCCCGATCACGATCTGCTTCTGCGATGCGCGTTCCACGAGCAAGTTCGCGCGGATTCGCACCAGGTCCGGGCGTTTTTCGTCCCACTCCACGACTTCGACGGCGAGCTCGTACGGGAGCTCCTGGCTGAGTGAGTCGAACGCGGCCTCACGCACCAGCTCGGCGCCGAGGAACCGCATTGGCCGATCGCTGAGCGCATCCTCGGGATAGAGCGGCGGCGAAACCGGTAGCTGCGCACGGATCTGCTCGAGCAACACATCGACGCCGGCGCCGGTCTTTGCTGAGACGATCTGCGGTTCCGGCGCCGAATCCGGCCACTCGGGACGCGCCCGGTCAGCGCGATCACTCTTCGTCCCCACGACGAGCAGCGGCGTGCCGGCCTCCGCCAGGCGCGCTGCCAGCGCTGCGTGCTCTTCGTCCCAGCCACGCAGCAGGTCCACCAACAGCACCGCAACGTCGCAGCCCTTGCTGACCTCGTCGACGATCTCGTTCAGCGCGAGGTTCAACGCCTTGGTGCCCGCATGGAATCCAGGCGTATCGAGCAGCGCGAATTGTGCGTCGTCACGCGTGAGAACGCCGAGGATCCGGCTGCGCGTCGTCTGGGGCTTGTCAGTCACGATCGCAAGCTTCCAACCCAACAGGCGATTCAGCAGAGTCGACTTCCCCGCGTTCGGCTTGCCGAGCAGCGCCACGATCCCGGCGCGGTGCGCGCGCTCAGGCATCTGACTTCTCGCAGCGTTCGATCGCCGCCATCGCGGCCGCACGCTCAGCAACCCGCTTCGAACGACCTGCCCCCACGCCCCAGACCTCGCCATCGACGATGGCTTCGACGGTGAAGCGGTCCTCGTCGTTCTCGACACCACTGTCGCGAGTGGTCCGATAGCCCGGCGTCGCCTGTAGCCGGGCGTGTGCCCACTCCTGAAACCTCGTCTTCGCATCCCGGCGCTCGGGTGTACTTCCCGCTGCAAAGCCGTCGTTGAAGGTTCTTTCCACCCACGCGCGCACGGCCGTGAGTCCGCAGTCGAGATAGATCGCACCGATGACCGCTTCGAGGCAATTGGCGAGCACCGAATCCTTGCGCTGTCCCGCGCTGCGGCGTTCGGTGCGCCCAAGCTTCACGAAGCGATCGAGGCCGACCCCGCGAGCGCGCTCCGCGAGCGCGTCCTTGTTCACCAGCGCAGCACGTGAGCGCGACAGGTCGCCCTCGCTCCAATCCGGATGCAACCGAAATTGCAGCTCGCTCACCACCAGGTCGAGTACCGCGTCGCCGAGGAACTCCAGCCGCTCGTTGCCCCGACTACCATCGAGTTCGTGCGCGTATGAGGGATGTGACAGCGCCAGCTCCGCGAGCGCCGGATCCTCGAACTCGTAACCGATGGCTTCCGTGAGACCCTCGATCGAATCGCGTTCGGAATGCGGGCTCAAGCGATCCGCCCCGCGATCCAGCCACCTCCGAGCACGATGTCTCCGTCGTAGAAAACCGCCGCCTGGCCCGGCGTGACAGCACGCACGGGCTCGTCGAACTCGACCCGAACCGAGTCGTCCTCGCAGACATAGAGCGCGGCAGCGACTCCCGGATCACCGTGGCGGATCTTCACACGCGCACGGATCGATCGGTCCGGCGAGCCGCCGGCAACCCACGACACGCGTTGGACGCAGGCGACGGTCGCATCGAGATCCCTGCTCTCACCTACTACGACGCGGTTGTTCTCAGCATCGATCGATGAAACATAGACTGGTTTCGATGTACTCAGCCCGAGCCCGCGGCGCTGCCCAACCGTGAAATGATGAATCCCCGCGTGGCGGCCCAGCACGGTTCCATTCGCATCAACGACGTCGCCCTCGCCCGGCAAGGCATCCGGGCGGATTCTTTCGACAACAGCCGCGTAGTCGCCGTCGGGGACGAAGCAGATCTCCTGACTCTCGGCCTTGTCTGCGGTTTCGAGCCCGAACCGCCGCGCGTGCGCACGCACCTCGGACTTCACCATGCTCCCGAGCGGAAACAGTACGGCGGACAGCTGCTCCTGCTTCAACTCGAACAAGAAGTAAGTCTGGTCCTTCGACACGTCGGCGGCGGTACGCAACCGCTTCAAACCGGTCTCGGGGTCGTCGTCGATCCGCGCGTAGTGACCCGATGCGACGCAAGAGGCACCGAAGACCCGTGCGCGCTCGATCAGATATTCGAATTTGAACTTGGTGTTGCAAGTGACGCACGGAATCGGAGTTCGGCCAGCGAGATATTCGTCGGCGAACACCTCCTGCACCACGCGCCGGAACGAATCACCGTAGTTTGCGATGAAGTGACGCATCCCGAGGCCGCTCGCCACGCGGCGTGCGTCGTCCGCATCTGCGATCGAGCAACAGCGCGAGCCGTCGCCCGCGAGCGACATCGTGATGCCGATCGCCTCGTGGCCCTGCTCGACCAGTAATGCGGCCGCAACCGACGAATCGACCCCGCCCGACATGGCTACCACCGTGCGTTCACTCATACAGTGCTCGCACGGCGCGCGCGTTCAACGAGGTCGGGCAACACGGCCAGCAGCTGATCGATCTGCACCTCGTCGACTCCGTAGCCGACGCTCATCCGCAGCGACCCGCGAGCAGCTTCCGGCGAGCGCCCCATCGCAAGCAGCACCTGCGACGGCTCGATCGTCCCCGAGGCACACGCCGCGCCCGACGACACGGCGATCCCTTCGAGGTCGAGCGCCTGCAGCAAGATCTCGCCTGCCGCGCCTTCGAATTCGACATTCAGGCTATTCGGCAGCACGAAGACGGCCGAGCCGTTGCGGCGAATCCCCGGGACTTTCGCCTGCAGGCCTTCCCAGAGACGATCACGGAGCGCGCGATACCGTGAGGAACGTTCCGGCAGCTCGTGCTCGGCGAGCTCGCAGGCGACGCCCAGCCCAGCGATGCCCGCAACGTTCTCGGTACCGCCGCGGCGGCGACGCTCCTGCGGTCCACCGAGGAGGATCGGCTCGAAGGCGATCCCACCGCGCGCAATCAGACAGCCGACTCCCTTCGGACCGTTGAGCTTGTGTGCGGACAATGACAGTAAATCAACCGGAACACTCGAGAGATCGACCGACACCTTGCCGACTGCCTGGGTTGCGTCCGAGTGAAACGGCACTCCATGATCGCGCACGGCAGCCGCGATGGCTTCGACCGGCTGCAGCACTCCCGTCTCGTTGTTGGCCCAGATCACCGAGACCAACGCCGTCTCGGGGGTGATCGCCGCCACCACGGCGTCTTCTTCGACGCGGCCTTCCGCGTCAACGGGCACCCGCGTCACGCACCAGCCCGCACGTTCGAGCCACTCGAGCGGAGCGTCGACCGACGGGTGCTCGACATTCGTGGTCACGAGGTGTCCAGGCCCTTCCGTGCGCTGCGCGAGCAACCCGAGCAGGGCTGTGTTGTTGGCCTCGGTCGCACCCCCCGTGAAAAGCACGTCGGCGGGTTCGACCCGGAGAAGGCTGGCCACGCGTGCGCGAGCGCGATCGCACTCCGCCTTGGCTGCCGCACCCTCTTCGTGCACGCTGGAGGCGTTTCCGAAGAGGGACCGCTGCACAACATCCATGGCATCGGCAACTTCGGGCCGAACCGGTGTAGTGGCATTGTGGTCGAGATATATCCGCATTGGGAACCCGCCGCAGAAGGCGAAGACCGACCCTACCCCCGGCCTGCGGAAGGGTCAACCAATGCCGCGACCGCGCGACCCGCGGCCTCCCCGGATGGGCGCGGCGGGACCTCAGCGAGCAGATCGCCCAGCGTCCGGCCGCCGGCGTGTTCGAACTCGCCCTGGTCCAGCGTCGTCAGCAGCTTCTCGACAGGCCGCGCCACGTCGGCATCTCCGCGCAGCCGTTCGCGTGCGCCGCGGACACTGGCGATCACATCCGTTAGCTGGATCTGATCCGCCGGGCTTCCGAGCTGCACACCCCCCTCGCCGGTTCCGTCGAATCGTCGCGACACGATGCCCGAGTTCTCGAGGTGCCCAAGCAGATCACGCACGATCCGAACCGGCACGTTGAGTACGTCGGCCAGGGTGTCGGCGGTCCAGCACTCGCGGCCGTCGCGGAAGGTCCGGGCGATCTCGAGCGCAATCGACATCGCGATCGCCTCGCGGTTGGCCGCCCCCGTCTTGTGGCCCCGCACCTCGTCGCGATAGAGCTTCAAGTTCTGATGGGCGAACGCGACTTCTGCGCCGAACAGTACGATGGCCCAGAAGCAATACAACCAGACGAACAGCAGGGGAATCGCGTAAAAGGTGCCGAACACGGTATTCGCACGCGCGACTCCGATTTGCAGCCCGAGATACGCGTTCTGTGCGCCCGCGACCAACACGGCGGCGATCACGCCGCCGAGGATCGCTGAAGCAGGGTTCACCTTGGTGTTCGGCAGGAACCAGATCAGGAACGAAAAGGAAAGACCGAGCATCACCGTCGGCAGATAGCCGAGACCGTACCCATACAGGCTCGATAGAACCGGCGTCGCGAGGAGGTACTGCACCGCGGTCTGGCTCTCGAGCGTCGTCCGGGCCGACAGCGCTGCACCCGTAAGAATCGGCGCGATCACGAGGACCGCGAGGTAATCGGGCAAACGGCGCGCCCAGGTACGCCCCTTCTTGACTCCCCAGATCTGATTGAAAGAATGCTCGATGTTTCCGATCGCGAGCACGGTCGTGAGAAACAGCATCGCAGCACCCAGGGTTCCGAGCGCGCCGAAGTTCACATTCTCGATGGTCTCGAGAATCTTCGCACTCGCATCCGGGCTGCCGGCCGCGAGGTAGTCGACGACGGCCTCCGCAAAGTTACCCGTCACCCCGACCGCGTTTGCGATCGACACCATCACCGCGATCATGGGAACGAGTGACAGCACCGTGAAATAGGTGAGCGCGCTCGCGCGCAGCAGCAGCATGTCGCGGACGAAGCCCTGTCCGATCATGACCGAGAACTGGAGGAAGGAGACCGCACGGCCCGCCCAGCTGCGCGGGTCGAGCTGGACATCCCACATCTCTTCTCGCACGAAACGCAATGTGCGCTCCATGCGGCTCTCGAACTCGACCATCACTTCATCGCCTCTCCGGATCGTCGCCTCGAACAGTCGGGGCCCGCGTGCGCCGCCTTCGCGACGCCCTCGCAAGTTGTACGGCAAGTGCCTGATTTTACTGAATCCCGACCTACGGGTGCCAATCCCTGCCCAAGTTCGAGGAACGGCTCGAGTCTGCGAATCCGCTGCGGGCCAATCCCCGGAACTCGCTGCAGGTCCGCAACCGACGCGAATGGTCGCCCGCAACGCTCCCGAATGATCGCGGACGCGCGTGCCGGCCCGATGCCTGGAAGCGTCTCGAGCGTGATCGCATCTGCGCGGTTCGGATCGAGCGGCTGCCCGAACAGCCGCCGCAGCGGACCCTCCAGGCGCGGCGCCGCCTCGGGGTGCATCACACAGACCACCTCCCCCGGAGCGCGAAGCATGGGGTTGGCGCATGCCTCAGGCCGCCGCTCGCGGTCCGGCAAGGCCAACGCGAGCAACAACAGCGACAACGCAAAGCCCGCCCGCTCGCCGGGCACGCTGTTTCGCATCGGAGCCCCCGAATCGGGACCGGGAGATCAGTTCTCGACGACGGGTTCCGCCGCGCCGACTTCGATGAACGCTGCGTGCAGCGCCGTGACGGCAGCCTCGGTTTCGGATTCTGCGATCACCACCGAGACTTTGATTTCGCTGGTCGAAATCAACTGGATGTTGATGCCCTTTTCGGCCAGCACCTCGAACATGCGAGATGCCACACCGGCGTGGTCCTTCATGCCGAGGCCAACGATGGAGACCTTGGCGATGTTCTCGTCGGCATCGATCGCCACGGCCCCAATCAGGCCGCCGACTTCGTTCGCGATGTCGATGGCGCGGCGGTAGTCACCCTTCTGCACGGTGAAAGTGACGTCGGTCGTGCCGTCCTGCGCCAGGTTCTGGATGATCACATCGACGATGATACCCGCTTCGGACAATGGGCCGAAGATCCGCGCGGCAACACCCGGTACATCCTTCACGCCCCGCACCCGGATCTTGGCTTCATCGCGATTGTAGGTGACACCGGAAACAAACAGGCCTTCCATGATCTCTTCCTCGGGTACGACCCAGGTTCCCTCGTCGGGTTTGAACGAGGAACGTACGTGGAGCGGAACGCCATAACGCGCAGCGAATCGCACCGATCGGGTCTGGAGCACTTTCGCGCCGAGACTCGCCATTTCGATCATCTCGTTGTACGAGATACGCTCGAGCTTACGCGCTGCCGGAACCATGCGCGGATCGGACGTGAGTACGCCGTCCACATCAGTGAAAATCTCGCAGACATCTGCTCCAATCGCGGCCGCGATCGCGACCGCGGAAGTATCGGATCCACCGCGCCCGAGCGTGGTGATGTTGCCGCCGTCGTCCACGCCCTGGAAGCCCGCGATCACCGCCACCGAACCCTCGTCGAGCACGGAGAGAATCCGACTGGCATCAATGCTCGCAATCCGCGCGCGCGTGTGCGCGGTGTCTGTCCGCATGCCCATCTGCGCGCCCGTGAATGAGCGCGCGGACTTGCCCAAGCCGTGAATCGCCATCGCGAGCAACGCAATCGTCTTCTGCTCGCCGGTCGACACCAGCACGTCGAATTCACGCGGGTCGGGGACCGAACCGCCGAGATCCTCGGCCAATGCGACCAGCGTGTTGGTCTCACCTGACATCGCCGAGACCACCACCGCCACGCGGTGGCCTTCGGCCTGGGTCGCGAGCACACGCTTCGCGACATTTCGGATCCGGTCAGGGTCGCCGACGCTGGTGCCGCCGTATTTTTGGACGATCAGGGCCATCTGCTCAATTCCGGTCGTCGACCCCCGGGTTCGCCTTGGTCGAGCGCATCGGTCCAGCGCGCAAGGGCCACACTCGAAACGGGGCCGCAGCTTAGCGCGTGTAGGTCGCGTCTGTCCGGGTTGGTGATCGGATCAGGACGAAGAATCTCGATTTTCAGGTGGTCCGGCGGCAGCACTTCGGGGAAGCGGTCACCCCACTCCACCGCAACCAGGGCTCCCGGCTCGAGCAGATCATCGAAGCCCACGGCCTCGAGCTCGCCGGCGTGCTCGACTCGGTACAGGTCGACGTGGGCCAAGGCGTGCCCCGCCGGGGTCGGATACTCGCTGCAGATCACGAAAGTCGGGCTCGCCACGCCGGCCGGATCGATGCCAAGGCCCTCGGCGAGCCCCTTTACGAAGACGGTCTTGCCGACACCGAACGCTCGGGGAATGAAATCGCAAGACGCGTCCCCGGGTCCGGCGATGCCTCCGCCGCTTCGCGCAGACGAGCGCATTCTTCCGGAACCGCCCGAGCGAGGTCCCCTGCAATCAGCCCCGAAACGCCCATCACAGCGGCAAGCCGGTCGGCGGCGGCTCCATGCACGAACGTCGCAATCGCAGCCGCCTCGAAACCGC
Organism: Deltaproteobacteria bacterium; assembly: GCA_019310425.1. GTDB lineage: Bacteria > Myxococcota_A > UBA9160 > UBA9160 > SMWR01 > JAFDEI01. The sequence continues at coordinate 14,577 of JAFDEI010000015.1, forward strand.
CCAAGCCCTGGCCGAGCAACGCGGCAACGAGCCCGGTGAGTACGTCCCCGGTTCCCCCGGACCCCAGTGCGGGGCTGCCGGTCGGGTTCAGGCAGACCCTCCCATCGGGTGCCGCGATCACGGTCGCCGCTCCCTTCAGAACCACGATGCACTCCGACCGCGCTGCCAGCAATCGCGCCGCGGCCGGACGGTCGCGGTTTACTTCGGCGGGCGACGAGCCGAGCAGGTACGCGGCCTCGCCCGGATGCGGAGTCAGCACGGTCGGACCACGACGCGCCGCCAAGCGCTCCGGATTGCCTGCGAACGCGAACAGGCCGTCCGCGTCGACTACCAGTGGCTTGCGCAGCTTTGGCACCAGCTCCGCCACGAGCTCGAGCAACGGCACCGCCGCACCCGCTGCAAACGCACGCTCACTGGTATCCGGTATCGGCACCGTCATTGCCTCGGTGCACTTGATTTCAAGAATGTCGTTCAAGCCGGCTGGACACGCGATCGTGACGAGCCCTGAACCCATCCGCAGCGCGCCCTCTGCCGCCAGCGCAGCCGCTCCGGTCTTTCCCTCCGAGCCCGCGATCAACAACACGTGACCGAAAGTCCCCTTGTGACCCGTCGCCGGCCGCTCCGGCAGCCGCTGACCAACCTCGCGACGCGTCCAGACCTCCGCATCAGCCGGCAGATCGGCGTTGCCCTCCGCGATCCCGATTCGCGCCACGACCACGCGGCCCGCATGCGCACGCCCGGGCTCCAGCACCAGCGCGGGCTTCGGAGCCTGTATGGTCACGGTCACGTCGGCGCGTACCGCGACGCCAAGTACCTGCCCGGTATCCGCGCACAGCCCGGAGGGCAGATCCACTGCCACCACGCGCAGTGAATCGCGGTGAGCGTCACGACCCGCGTTGATCCGCCGGACGGCCGCAGCCTCCGCACCCTCGACGTCACGCGAAAGCCCGGTTCCGAAAACCGCGTCGACGATGACACCGGCTGCCGGCGTGCGCCAGCGTGCGCTCTCGAACACGACCTCGACTGCACGAGCGCGTTTCAGGTTGACGGCAGCGTCTGCGGCAAGCCGCTTTTCGTCGCCAACCAACGCGATGCGCACGGGCACCCCGAGTAGTTGCAGGTGGCGCGCGATCACGAATCCATCGCCGCCGTTGTTGCCCGCGCCGCAGACGACAACGACCCGGCCGCCCGGACGAAGCTCCGCAAGCACGGCCTCGCAGACGGCGCGGCCCGCACTCTCCATCAATACGTCGCCGGAGATCCCCAGCGCCTCGATTGCGTGTTGGTCGAGACGCCTGCTCGCCGCCGCACCATAGAGCCGCCACACCTGCGGACTCACGCGTGCAAACCTCGCGGTCTTCCCCCAGTCATTCCACCAACGCCCGCAAGTCGCGCAGTGCCCGGTCGAGGCCGATCAACACCGCGCGCGCAATTGCCGCGCGGCCGACCGTGACCGCCGCCAGTGCCGGTGCATTCTCGATCACTTCCGTAACGCTGCGATAGCCGAGCCCGCCACCTGCCGCGATGTGCATCCGTAGTTTGGAGGCCAGACGGGCCGCATCACCGAGTTTCTCGAGCTCGCGAACCCGCTCGACCGGCGGCAGGTCGATGATCGCTCCAGTATAGAATTCGACGCCCTCGACTCCTTCAGCATGTGCCGTCTTGACCGCCTCGAGCTCGGGCTTGATCAGCGCCGAGACCGGAATGCCGCCATCGGCGAGTGGCCGCACCATGGGCGCCAGCGACACACCGCGACCGCGCAGGTCGAGCGGTTCGCACGGCAGCCCACCGTCGCGCCCCTCGTCAGCCAGCAGCACGCGCTCCGGTTGGGCCTCGAGCGCGATCTTCACAAGCGACGGATCGACCGGCAGCGCGAGTTCGAGTGTTCGCACCACCCGGCGCACGTCGCTCACATCCTGCGCGCTGATCGGCGCGAGATCCTCGTTGACACCCAGCCGAACTGCATCGACCGCCGCAAGCTCGGCGAGGGTCGCGGCAACCGCAACATCGACATCCCGCGCCTTCGCTTCCGAGCGAAGGATCGCCAACGCATCGAGGCTCAATGTGAGACGCCGCAACTCACGCACCTCCCAGCGCGCGCTGGAGTTCATCGGCGAGGTCCTGCGCGTAGCCGCCAACACGATCCTCGTCCTCTCCCTCCACCATGATGCGCGCCTTGGGCTCCGTGCCGCTGTAGCGGATCAACACGCGACCACTGCCATCCAGATCGGCTTCGACACGTTCGAGTGCCTTCGTGAACGTAGACAAGCCCTCGATCGGCTTCTTTTCCTTGACCGGCACGTTCACGATCACCTGCGGGAAACGCACGAAATCAGCAGTGAGCTCAGCCAACGTTCGTTCGGAGCGTCGCATGATCGCGAGTGTCTGTAGGGCGGTGATCAGACCGTCACCGCTGGTGTTGTGATCGAGGAAGATGACGTGCCCCGACTGCTCTCCGCCGAGGTTGTAACCGCCGGCGCGCATCGCTTCGACGACGTAGCGGTCCCCCACCTGTGTGCGGATCAGCCCGACCCCCAGACCGTCCAGCGCCTTCTCGAGGCCCATATTACTCATCACGGTGGCGACGATCGCGCCGCCGCGCAGCAGACCGCGCTCTTGCTGGTCGCGGGCGCAGTAGGCGAGCACCATGTCGCCATCCAGAACCGTTCCGTCGTGAGTGACGAGCACGCAACGGTCGGCGTCTCCGTCGAGTGCAATACCAATGTCGGCACGCACCTCCCGAACCCGCTCGACGAGCTTTTCGGGATACAGCGATCCACAACCCTCGTTGATGTTCAGGCCGTTGGGCTCGACGCCCTGGGTAACAACCTCTGCACCGAGTTCCTCGAGCACGGTCGGGCCGACCTTGTAGGCCGCGCCGTTGGCACAGTCGAGCACGACACGAAGGCCATCGAGTGCGAGGTCCGCCGGAAAAGTCTTCTTCAAGAAGACGACGTATCGCCCCTCGACGTCATCGATGCGTTTTGCGCGTCCGATCATCGTGGCATCGGCGCGGTGTTCGGCGAGTTCACCCGAGTCGATCAGGTCCTCGATACGCGTTTCGAGTTCATCGGGGAGCTTGAATCCGTCACTCGAAAAGAACTTGATCCCGTTGTCCTGGTAGGAATTGTGGCTGGCCGAAATCATCACGCCCGCGTTGCAGCGCATATCGGCAGTGAGAAATGCCATGCCCGGTGTAGGCATTGGCCCGACCTGGATCACGTCTACGCCCATCGAGCAGATTCCCGCCGCGAGCGCATCTTCGAACAGGTAGCCTGAAAGGCGCGTATCCTTGCCAATGATGATTCGGTGCCGGCCGGAATCGCGGCGGTTGAAGATGTGCGCGATCGCCTGACCCAGCGACAGCGCCGTCTCGGCGGTCATCGGGTGCACGTTGGACTTCCCACGGACCCCATCGGTCCCGAACAATTTCGCTTTCACGCTCATCCCTGCTGCAGCCCCCCAGCCGAATTTTCGTCTACCTCATCCGGCCCCGGCTCCGGCTCCGGCATCGAATCGATCTGCACGCGGATCGTCACGGGCTGATCCTTTTCGAGCCAGACGTGCCCGCCGCCGAGCGACAGACGCACCTGCTTCTCGAGCGATTCCGCCAGCCCGGTCAACTCCACTGTTTCGGTCACAACTTCGCTCAACCGGAGCACATCACTACGCGCGCCGGTGAGCCACACCCGCTCGGGATCGACCACGACGTCACCGGCCACGAACCCGTCGGCGGGATCCCCTTCGACATCCGGGCGGATCCGGACATTCTTCCTCCCGCGCGGTTCGATTGTGAGTTCGATGCGAGCGGGCGAGCGACTGACCACCTTGATGCCACGCGGGGCTTCGATGTGGGAGGCCTCGACATCGTAGACCGCCGGACCGGCTTTCACGCCTTCGAGATTGACCGGATACTCCATACTGGTCGACGTCACGTTTCGCAGCGACGCCCGGCTGCCCTGCACTCGGATGTTGATTTCGTTGTTACTCTGCTCGGTGACGACCATGTCGTCAGGCAGGCCGTGAAGCGCCACGGAGATGTCGAAATTCTGCTCGCTGTCGCGCTCGCCGTGCGCGATCACCCACAGCACCATCGAAATTGCGATGGCCATGAAGATGTAACGCAGATTCCCCGGTCGCTGCCTCCGACGCGCCATCGACCGCTAACGCCCCCAACGCATTTTCGCACGGTCGCTCGGGCTCGACGGCTCGCCGGATGCCTCGCCGTCGGGCCCGGTTTCCGCAATGCTCTCAGCGGCCTGCGGCAGTTCACGCTGTTCCCCACTCAGTACCGAGTGGAGCACGTTGCGAAGCTGCGGACCGGTGAGGTCAGTCAGCAGGTCTCCGCTCAGCACCACCGAAATCGCACCGGTCTCCTCGGAGATCACGATTACGAGTGCATCGGTCTCCTCGGTGATGCCGACCGCCGCACGATGGCGGGTCCCAACGCCTTCCGGCAGGTCGTCGCGTAGGGTAAGCGGAAGAATACAGCCCGCGGCGGCGATACGGCCCTGCTGGATCAACACAGCGCCATCGTGCATCGGCGACGACGTCTGAAAGATCGACATCAGCAGGTCCTTGCTCACCTCCGCGTCGACCCGCGTGCCGGCCTCGATCTGATCATCGAGCAGCGTCTCACGTTCGATCACGAAAATCGCGCCGATCCGTTTTTTCGTGAGCGCCTGCGCACCCTGAACCACTTCCTCGATGCTCTGCAGCTCGACCCGGGTCGTCGTCGACCGGAAGAAGCCGCGTCCCACCTGCGCAAGCGCACGGCGGATGTCATTCTGGAAGATCACGATGAAGATCAGGACTGCGGACGACAGGAAGTTCTCGAGGATGAGCCGCAGCGTCAGTAGCTGGAAGACTTCGGACGCGAGGCTCGCACCGATCAGCACCGTCAGGCCGACGAGGATCTGGACCGCCCGGGTGCCGCGGATCAGCATCAGCAGCCAGTAGACCGCAAAGGTAACGATCAGGATGTCGATGGTGTCGCGGATGGGGTCGAAGTTCACCCCGAGGTATTCCCAGAACTCCTGGAGCAGCTCCCAGATCCGTTCGATCATGCGGCGGCCTCCTGGCTCGCGTCGCGCATCGCGCGGCCGACCGCCACCGCCTTCGCCGCCCCGGCCGCATCGTGAACGCGCACAGCATCGGCGCCGGCGAATGCCGCGATCGCACACGCAGCCCAAGTCGCCGGATCACGCCGCTCGACCGGATCACCCGTAATGGCACCCAGGAACGCCTTGCGCGACGGGCCGACCAGCACCGGGCAGGAAAGGCGCCGGGCCAATGCGCCGATGTTCGAAATCAGTCGCAGATTATCCTCGACGCGCTTGCCAAAGCCGATCCCGGGATCGACCGCGATACAGTCCGTCGCGACACCCGCCGAACGCGCTTCAGACACCGCCGCCGCGAGTTCGGCCCCGACCTCCGCCACCGCGTCGTGGTAGAACGGCTCTCGCTGCATCGTCTCAGGGGTGCCGCGCGCGTGCCCGAGGATCAATACCGCCTGCGCCGCAGCCACGACCCCTGCGAGGTCCGGATCGAAGGCCAGTCCCGACACATCGTTCACGATCTGTGCGCCCGCATCGAACGCGGCCTCGGCAACCGCAGCCTTGCGCGTATCGATCGAAATCGGCGCGTCCACCCGCTTCGCAATCGCCTCGATCACCGGTGCGGTGCGATCGATCTCGACCTCGACATCGACCGCCACGGCTCCGGGCCGCGTCGACTCACCCCCGATGTCGATCACGTGCGCGCCATCGCACACGAGCGATAGTGCTGCTTCGACCGCCGCTTCGATGTTCACCGTCGACCCCGTACGCACGAAACGACCTCCGTCTGAAAACGAATCGGGGGTCAGATTCAGTGCACCGACGATCGTCACACGCTTCAGCGGGAAGATCGCCCTGGCGTTCACGCTGGACTCCTATCCGGGTACGGGCTCCGGTTCGGGAAGCTTGTCTCCGGGAAAGGGTTCCTCGGGCTGCTCTTCAGCCCGCTCAGGCGGGGGGGACTTCTTCGGTGTAACGGGTACCGGAAGAGGAGGCAGTGGCTTCCCTTCCATCAACAACTTCAACTCCGCGTGGTCGAGCGTCTCGCGTTCGAGCAACGACTCGCTGATGCGATCGAGGACTGCCCGATGCTCCGTCAGCAGCTCGACCGCCTTCTCGTAGCGTTCCGCGAGAAGCCTCGCGATTTCTACGTCGATCTCCTGCGCCTTATGCTCGCTGTATTCGCGGCGCTGCACGAAGTCGCGGCCGAGGAAGACGTCGTGATCGTCGTCGCTGTACGAGACCGGCCCGATCTTCTCGCTCATGCCATAGCTGCAGATCATCTGACGGGCGAGTCCCGTCGCCTGCTTGAGATCGTTTGCCGCACCGGTTGAGTAGTAGTCGAGAACCACCTTCTCCGCGGCGCGCCCCCCCATCGCGTGCGCGATCTGCGCGAGGATCTGCCCCTTGGTGAGGGTGTAGCGGTCTTCTGCGGGCATCGTCCAGGTCACGCCCAACGCCATGCCACGCGGAATGATCGTGACCTTGTGCACCGGGTCGGACTCGGGCAGCAGCATCGCGATGAGGGCGTGGCCCGCTTCGTGGTACGCCGTCGCGCGTTTGTCCTCGTCGCTCATGATCATGCTCTTGCGCGCGGCGCCGAGGACGACCTTGTCCTTCGCGTCCTCGAAGTCGACCGTCCCGACCGACTGCGCGTCGCGCCGGGCCGCGAGGAGCGCGGCCTCGTTCACGAGGTTCTGGAGATCGGCGCCCACCATGCCCGGAGTCCCGCGCGCGATCACCTCGAGGTCGACGTGCTCTTCGAGCGGAACACGCCGCGTATGAACCTTCAGTATGGCCAGCCGTCCGCGCAGATCCGGACGCGGCACCACCACTCGGCGGTCGAAACGACCCGGGCGAAGCAGCGCAGGGTCCAGCACGTCGGGGCGGTTCGTCGCAGCGATCAGGATCACGCCCTCGTTGCTCTCGAAGCCGTCCATCTCGACCAGCAGCTGGTTCAGCGTCTGCTCGCGCTCGTCGTGACCACCACCCATGCCGGCGCCGCGATGTCGACCGACGGCGTCGATCTCGTCGATGAAGATGATGCAGGGTGCGTTCTTCTTGCCCTGCATGAAGAGGTCGCGTACGCGCGACGCACCCACGCCAACGAACATCTCGACGAAGTCGGAGCCCGAGATCGAGTAGAACGGGACTCCTGCCTCGCCTGCCACGGCGCGCGCGAGCAGCGTCTTGCCGGTGCCGGGCGTTCCGACCAGCAGGACCCCCTTCGGGATCCGACCGCCGAGCCGCGTGAATTTCTTGGGCTCACGCAGGAATTCAATGATCTCCTCGAGCTCGGCCTTCGACTCCTCGACGCCCGCGACGTCATCGAAAGTGATCCTTTGTTGATTCTCGGTAAGCAACCGTGCCCGCGATTTGCCGAAACTCATCGCCTTGCCGCCGCCGGACTGCATCTGCCGAATGAAGAAGATCCACAGTCCGATGATCAGCAGCAGCGGGAACCACATCACGAGCGCCTGGCGCCAGAAGCTGCCCTCCGGCTTGGGCCGGGCGACGATTTCGATGTTCTTCGCGTGCAGCTCGGCCAGCAGATCTTCACTGATCACCGGCGCGAAAGTGCGGAAGGTGCTGCCGTCCGTGAGCTTGCCCGAAATGTTGCCCTCTTCGATCTCGACGGACTCGATCGACTCGGTCTCGATCTTCTCGAGGAAGTCGCTGTAGGCGAGCTGGGGCGGCTCCGTCTCGTTCTGACGGAGCATCGTGACGAGCAGCAGGATCATCACGAGGATGACGACCCATAGCGCCATATTCCGGTAAAACTGCTGGTTCACACTTGCTCCTGGGAGAAATAACGGCTGCCACCACCCGGTCGCTCCGGGAAATGTGCCTGCAGCCAGCTCCTGTGGGTGCCGAGATTCCCCACCCTGCGGCAGAAAACCTCAGTAGTATCGGAGCCTAGCACGCCCCTCCCACGCTTCACCGCGAATCCCCGCCCGGCGCTACCGGACCCAGCCGGCAAGCCGCGGAATCCCGCTCGAGGCGCAGATCGCCGGGGAGTTCGATCACCGTACCCACGCGCGCGTCCGCGAGAAAAGCGCACATGCGTTGCAGGTGAACGCGCGTCACGTTCCGCCCTGCGCCGCAGCGCTGTAAAGCGAGGCGGGCCAACCGGCGCGCGAGTGCTTCTGGAAGACGCGACCAGTCCTTGATGTCGATGCGTAGCCATTTCCCATCACTCTCGAACCGGAGCTGCGCCTCGCGCTGAACCTGTGCTTCGATCCATTCCGAGTCCCTGCGCTGCGCTTCGGCAAGATCGGCCACAACCCTGAGCAACTGCGGGTTGAATTCGCGGGTCAGGCCCGGCAACCAGTGATGCCGCAGGCGGTTTCGCGCGTAGTCGGAATTCCGGTTCGACGTATCCTCGCGCCACTCGAGGTCCCGCTCACGAGCGAATGCCTCGATGTCGCGACGCGCGACCCTCAGCAACGGCCGCACTACCGCAGCATCCGGAGATTGCTCCGGAATACCACCGAGGCCGTCGGGCCCCGTACCCCGCAGCAACCGCAGCAGAACCGTCTCGGCCTGGTCATCGGCGTTGTGCGCCGTCGCAATCGGCGCGGCCTCGAAACGCGCGCAAAGTGCCCGCAGCGCGCGATAGCGCAGTGTGCGAGCAGCTTCCTGAAGCGTCGGCCGATCGCGGCTCGGACCCTCGCTACGCAGCGCGTGCGGATCGATCGTCTCGACCGCCACCGGTACGCCGAGTTTCCCGGCGAGCGTGCGCACGGCGTGCTCGTCCGCCGTGGACTCGGCGCCGCGCAGGCCGTGGTTCACGTGTCCGATGGTGAGCTCGAGCCGGTGCAAGCGAGCGAGCTCAGCCAGCCCCACGACGAGCACCGTCGAGTCCACTCCACCGGATACCGCAACCAGCACACGGCGCCCGGCGAGATCCAGGCGGCGAATCGCGCGTTCGAGCTCCTGCAACACCATGTGTGGATCTTATATGCTCGTCTGCCATGGCGCCGAGGCGAACCCGGGACCGTCCGGCGTTCACCCGAGCCGCTCTAGGGGATCACAATCGATGAATGGCGCAGACAGCCTGATTCGGACCCTCATCGCAGGTGGGGTCGACATCTGCTTCACGAACCCCGGAACATCGGAGATGCACTTCGTTGCCGCGCTCGACCGGCAGCCCGGCCTGCGTTCGATCCTGACCCTGTTCGAGGGCGTTGCCTCGGGTGCCGCAGACGGCTACGGGCGGATGGCCGGCAAACCGGCCGCGACCCTGCTCCACACCGGCCCGGGGCTCGCGAATGCACTCGCGAACTTCCACAACGCGCGGAAGGCCCGCACACCGATCGTGAACATCGTCGGTGACCACGCCACGAGCCATCAACGCTACGACGCACCGCTGAGTTCCGACGTCGCGGGCTTCGCCGCGCCGGTATCGGGGTGGGTTCGATCGAGCGTGGACGCGAATGCGGTGGCGGGCGATGCGGTGGCGGCGCTGGCGGCGGCGGCGCAACCACCCGGACAGGTCGCCACGCTGATCCTACCGGCCGACTGCGCCTGGAACGAAACCGCGGGTACTGCGACACCACCGCCGCCACCACCACCCCGCCGCGCTCAACCAAAGCCGAACGTGATCGCCGAGGTCGCGCGGGCGCTTCGCACCGGGGAATCCGCGGTGATCTTCCTCAGCGGCCAGGCGCTACTCGAGCACGAGCTGGCACTCGCGGGGCGCGTCGCCGCCGCGACTGGCGCACGGTTGCTCTGCCAGACCTTCAACCCGCGCCATCAGCGCGGTGCAGGTCGCATCGCCGTCGAGCCCCTGCCCTATTTCGCAGAATCCGCGATCGCGAATCTCGCCGGGACACGCCACCTGATCCTCGCAGGTGCGCAACCGCCGGTGTCGTTCTTCGCCTATCCCGACACGCCGAGCTGGCTCACCCCCGACGGCTGCGCGATCCACACACTGGCCGCGCCCGAAGACGACGCCCAGGCGGCGCTCACGGCGCTCGTCGACGAACTTGGCGCGGGTAGCGTGCCGATGGATGTCCAGCCGGCCTTGGCGCCCGAACTTCCGACCGGCGCGCTCACACCCGAGGCGGTCCACCGATCGATCGCGGCACAAATGCCCGAACACGCCATCGTATCGGACGAGGCGATCACCGGCGGCTTCGGGATGCTGCACCACACGCGCGGCGCACCGCCGCACGACTGGCTTCAACTGACGGGCGGCTCGATCGGCCAGGGGTTGCCGCTCGCGACCGGCGCCGCGACGGCCTGCCCGGATCGCAAGGTCATCTGCCTCGAAGGCGACGGCAGCGCGATGTACACCATCCAATCGTTATGGACCCAGGCGCGCGAAGGCATGGACGTCACGAACATCGTATTCGCGAACCGGCGCTATGCGATTCTCGAAGTCGAACTCGCGCGGGTCGGCGCGCAGCCCGGGCCGCAGGCACAGCGGAATTATTCGATCGGCGATCCCGACCTCGATTTCGTCGCACTCGCGCGCGGCCTCGGCGTCCCGGCCGCGCGCGTCACGACTGCGGACGAGTTCAACGCCCGCTTCGCAGCGGCGATGACCGAACCCGGGCCGAGCCTGATCGAAGTGCCTTTCTAGGCAAGGAGCCCGGAAACACGAAGTGTTTCCCGTGACGACGCGAAAGCATCGGTCGCAAAGCAACCCACGCGCAGCTAGGAGTGCCCTCGCTCCGCGACCGCGTCGTTCTCGGCCTCGATCCGTCGCACACGGCGGACGAACGCCCACACCGCGAATCCGAGCAGAAGCAGCGGCAGGAAGGTGAGGAAGCCGGTGGTGATGATGAAGGCTTCGCGCTGCTCGTCGGAGCGCCCCGAAAAACACACCGCGCAGGCCCGCGCAAGCGACGGCGACAGCAGGATCGGGAACGTGAGAACCCCAAAGGCTCGAAGATGCATGCTCGACATCACGGGTAGACCCGTAGGTAGATGAACGGCCACACCCCCACGACGAAATACCAGAAGATCTGCGTCGCGAGGAACAACCCCGGCTGCAACCGGCCCTGATTCAAAAGCAAGCATGCGCGCACGAGCATAGTCAGCGCAACCACTGCGTGCAGCGCGTGCAGGCCGATGATCATATAGAAGAAGCTGCCGAGAACACTCGAGGTGAGCGTGAGCCCCGCGCGAAGCATCCCGACCCACTCGACGCCTTGAAAGACCACGAAGATGGCACCCAGCGAAATGGCTGCCAGCAGCGGCCAGCGAGCCTGACTGCGGTTCCGCTTGTAGACCTGGTGCGCGATCGCAAGGGCGACGCCGCTCGCCAGCAACGCAGCGGTGTTGATCGCAGTCTCCTCCATCGGCAGCCGCGGCTGACCAGGCGGCGGCCACGCCATCGCGGCTGAGCGAACAATGGTGAACGCGCTGATGAATCCGGCGAAGAGCATGATCTCGGTGAAGACGAAGATCAGCATCCCCAACGCGCGGCTGTCCATGATCTGCGAACGGTGCGGCACGTTCTCCATGCCCGCGAGACGCAGCTTCTCCTCGTTCACGAGCAGATCCCCCGACTAATGATGGTTCTCCGCTTCAGCGGGCGCACTTGCTTCGGCGGCCAGCCAGGACGACTTCTCCCAGTTCGTGCCCTCGGCATTCATCACATCAGGTGCGGTTCCGGCAAAGAAGAGCACCACGAAGAGCACTGCGGTCATCAGCAAGTACGTGACGAAACGCGGCTCGACGCTCACATGCATGAAGTTCTTCGCGACCATATAGGCCTTGATGATCGCAATCCCGAATGCGGTGAACAGCGTCACCGATCGGATCCCGAGTTCGGGGCCGAGTACGCTGACCACGAGCAGCACCACCAGGATTGCCCAGATCTTCACGTAGTTCGGATGGTGGTGCTCTGATTCAGACATGCCCTCTCCCTCGCCTGTCTACTTCGCGATGTACAGCAGCGGGAACAAGAAGATCCAGACCAGGTCGACGAAGTGCCAGTAGAGCCCGATCAGCTCGACACGATGCAGCTCCCGACCCTTGGCGGCGTCCTTTGCAACGATGCCCATGATGATCATGCCCGCGATCACGTGCAACCCGTGCAGCCCGGCTGCGGTGTAGTAGAACGACCAAAACGTGTTGGAGGTGATGGTGTACCCAATCGAAATTTCGTGGGTCCACTCGAACGCCTTCACAGTCAGGAAGACCGCACCACCGCAGATCGTCGCTCCGAGGAGCTTCGCGGCTTTCTTGCCGTCGCCCTCCGATGCGGCTTTGTGGGCCAGCACCGCCGAGAGGCTCGATGTGAGCAGCACCAGCGTATTGAACGCGCCGGCCATCGTATTGGTGTGCGCCGCTTGGTTCGCCCAGGAGTCGTGCGCCAGGCGGTACATGACGTACGAGCCGAGGAGCCCGCCGAAGATCACGATCTCCGACACGATGATCCACCAGACGGCGAGCCGCCCCGTCGGGATTCCTGTAACGCTGCGCGTGTTTGCGATCGGTCTCATTCTTCGTCCGAATTGGCTGAATCAGTTGGGAACGTTCTGCGGCCAGTAATCTTCGTCTCGACCCGGCGTGCTGTACTCGTACGGGCCCCGGTACACCGTGGGCATCTCGGCGAAATTCCCGTGCGGCGGAGGTGACGGCACCGTCCATTCCAGCGTATTCGCCTTCCAGGGGTTGTTGCCGGCCTTCTCGCCCTTGAACAGGCTCATGAAGAAGTTGTAGAGGAACACCACCTGGAACGCGAGCATCACGAGCAGGGCGAAGGTCGCGAGGATGCGAAGATCCTGGTACTGCGGCAACGCGAGTTCCGGGAAGTTCCGATAGTCGAAGATGCGGCGGTGCTGCCCGGCGATGCCGAGCACGAACAACGGGATGAAGATCACGTTGAACGAAATGACGGAGCCCCAGAAATGGATCTTGCCGAGGGTCTCGTTCAGCATCCGGCCGAACATCTTCGGGTACCAATAGGTGATCCCCGCGAAGGTGCCGATGATCGCGATGGGGTAGAAGGTGTAGTGGAAATGGGCGAGCACGAAGTAGGTATCGTGCAGGTAGATGTCCGAACCGCTCGCCCCGAGGAAGATGCCCGTCACGCCGCCGATCAGGAACTCGGCAATGAACGCCAGGGCCCACAACATCGGCGTCGTCAGCCGAATCGATCCGCCGAACAGGGTCGCGATATAGACGAAACAGAGCTCCGCGATCGGAACCGAAATCAGCAGTGTGGTCAGCGTGAAGATATTCGCCATGCGGGGATCGATGCCGGCGACGAACTGATGATGCGCCCAGACCGTGAAGCTGAGAACACCGGTTCCGAAGGTCGTATAGAGGACGGTTCGATACGCGAAGAGTTTCTTGCGCGAGAACGTCGTGATGACCTCGGCGACGATTCCCAGTGCGGGCAGGAGCACCACGTAGACTTCGGGATGGCCGAAGAACCAGAACAGGTGCTGCCAGAGCAACGGGTCACCGGCGCCATCGGGATCATAGAACTGGGTTCCCAGGGTCTGGTCGAACAGCAGCATGAACGCGCCGGCAATGAGCGGTCCGACCGACACCATGAACAGGATGCTGGCCACGACGATCATCCAGACCACGATCGGAATGTCGTAGAGCTTCATCCCGGGCGCGCGCGAGTTCATTGCAGTCGTGACGAAGTTGATGCCCCCCAACAGAAAGGCGATGAATTCGAGTGCGACGGCAACCAACCAGATCGAGGATCCGAGCTTGGTCAGGCTGTACTCGGCTTTCGCCGAGAGTGGCGGGTACGCGGTCCAAGCGCCGCCAAATCCGCCGCCTTCCACGAAGAAAGACGAAATCAGCACGACCGCGCTCAACAGGAAGATCTGATAGGAGAGCCGATTGATCTTCGGGAAGACCATGTCGTCGCAGCCGCACATCAACGGGATCAGGAAGTTTCCGAAGGCTGCGATCAATACCGGCATCGCGACCCAGAAGATCATGATGGTGCCGTGATTGGTGACGAGCGCGTTGTAATTGGCCGCGCTCACGATCCCATAACCCGGCACGGCCTCGCCCGGGAAGGCGAGTTGCATGCGGAACGCGTAGGCCATGAAGCCGCCGATCAGCGCCATCGCCATGCCGGTGAACAGGTACTGCATCGCGATGACCTTGTGGTCCGTCGAGAAAACGTACTTGCTGACGAAGCTCATCTCGCCGTGATGCCCGTGAGCATCCTCGTGATGGGCTGCTTGGGTTTCGACCGACTCAGCCATTGCTAATCCTCGACCCGCTGCGGAGTGTTTGCGGACGCCAGCGCGATCGGCCGTTGGCCGGCCAGCCACGCTGCGTGCTCTTCAGGCGTCTCGATGAAGATCCGAGCGGCCATCAGCCCGTGGCCGATGCCGCAGATTTCGGCGCATTGAACGTCGTGCTCACCCACCTTCGTGGGTTTGAACCAGCCGGTGATCACCCGGCCCGGCACTGCGTCCTGCTTGAGCCGGAACACCGGCACCGAAAAACTGTGCAGCACATCGCGCGCTTCGAGCTTGAAGTGGTAGGTGGTGCCGACCTTCACGTGCAATTCGTCGACGATCGCGATGTCGTCATCCGTGTCGATCGTGCCATCGGGCCCGGCATGAACGAAGGTCCACGCCCACTGCTGGCCGATGACGCGCACGATTTCATCCGCTTCAGGTAGCTGCTGCTTGACGTTGTACCAGACGTTCACGGCACCCACGAGGATGAAGATGTCGCAGATCAGCACCAGGAAGTGCGGGACCGTGATCCAACGCTTCAGGTGCTTCTCCTCACCGGTGTAGTACTCCGCCTTCTGACCGTCCTTCTTTCTGAACTTGACGATGAGGTAGATGAATACGGCCTCGGTGAGGACCAACCAGAATCCGACCAGCGTGAAGATCAACGTGAAGAGATTGTCGATGTCCTGCGCGTAGCTGGATGCCGCCGGTAGGAAATGTTCGATCATTCCGCCGCGCCCCTAAAGGATGAAGAGAAAGACCACGGCAATGAATATGCCGACGCCGATCGTGGTGATTAGGAAGGTACGCTTGGCCAGATCTTCGGGGGAGTAGACTTTTCCCATTTCGGTTCCTCCGGGTGCGCCCAGGCTATTCGGACAGTGAATGGATGTAGGCGATGACGTCCTTCATGGCCTGCTCGTCGGGCAAGGTCATCGCCATCGGTCGCATCGTCGCACCCACGGTGTCCGCCGGGTTTGCGCCGCGAATACCTGCACGGAACTTCTCGAGCGATCGGTAGAGATACCAATCGCTCGCGTATCGGAGCGGCGGCGAGGACATCTGCTGGTTCCCCATCGCGTCCGCGCCGTGGCAAGCCACACAGGTCAGCGAGAAGAGTTCCTTGCCGCGCGCGGCGTCGCCCCCGACGAGCAGCGGCTCGGGCGTGTGGGCGGGCAAGCTCGCGATATAGGCCGCGACTGCGCTCAAATCCTCGTCGCTGCGGAGTGCACGTGACATCGGCGCCATGCGCAGGCCCGTGATGTCGCCCGGGTGCTCCCCGCGCGTGCGATCCTGGAACTTGTGGAGCTGGTTCTCCATGTACCACTGCGGGAGCCCCGCAAGGGAAGGCGCTTCGGCGAGTTTGCTGCCCGTGGCCTCCGAGCCGTGGCACTGCGCACACAATCCATACAAGGCTTCGCCGCGGGCGAGGTCTTCCGCAGCGGCCGATCCCGCGAGTGCTCCGGTCACAGCGGCCAGCAGGCACGCCACGGCGATTCGCGCTCTCGTCACGGTTCAGATGCCCCCCTCAAGAATCGTGCCGAGGTCTCGCTCGGCGGAGAATCGGTGCCCACCGCCTATGCACGTAAACGCAGATTCCAGTATGTCCTAGATCATACGTTGCATCCCGTTTAGCCCAGATTCAGCACCTTCGTCAAGGAAGGAACGATGGCGGCTGACGTCGGCTGCAGCCTGTGGGGCATCATTCCCCATGCTGCTGTTACAACCACGTTGTACGACCTGGCGCCCCGGCTATCCGCAAGCCCAGTGACAGGTTTGCCGATGGTTGCGGAATGGTGATGACGGCTCTGTTTCTGGTGTTGTCGGCGCTGTGGGGCGTGTCCGCCCACAACCGCCTCGTGAAGCACGCGAACCTCGCGCGCGAGGCGTGGAGCGGGATCGACGTTCAGCTCGAGCGGCGTCACGATCTCGTCCCCAATCTCGTGGCCGTGGTCGAGGCTTACGCGAAGCACGAGCACGAGGTCCTCGAGAGCGTGACCCGGGCCCGACAGCGCGCCGTAGACGACGAGCCCGCGCCGGAACTGCAGCGCCGCGAAAACCAGCTGACCGGGAGCCTGCGGTCGCTGCTCGCGCTGACGGAGAATTACCCCGAACTGCTCGCCAACCGGAGTTTTGCGGACCTCCACGACCAGCTGGTGGAGATCGAGGATCGAATCCAGATGGCGCGCCGGTATTTCAATGGCTCCGTCCGCGACTACAACATCTGCGTCGAATCGTTCCCGTCGAACCTCGTCGCGCGCGTACTCGGCTTCGAGATCCGCAGCTTCTTCGAACTCGCCTCGGCCACCGAACGCGAGGCACCGAAAGTGGAGATCACGTCATGATCCTTCGCCTGCTCCGTTCTCTCCTCATCGCACTCGTGGCCGCCGGCATCGCATCCGGCGCCTCGGCGGCTGAAGAGATTCTCGATTACGACGCTCGGATCGACATCGCTCGCGACGGTACGCTGAACGTCACCGAGACAATCACCGTGTCGGCCGAAGGCAAGAAGATCAAACGCGGGATCTATCGCGACTTTCCGACCCGATACACGGGCCGGTATGGAACACGTGTCGAAGTTCCGTTCGAAGTCGTGCGCGTGATGCGCGACGGGAGCCACGAGGAATTCCACACCAAGAATGTCGAAGGCGGTGTCCGCGTCTACATCGGCAAGCGCAACCAGCCGGTATCGCACGGGGTGCACCGTTACGAGCTCAGCTACAGAACACGCCGACAACTCGGCTTCTTCGAGCAGCACGACGAGCTCTACTGGAACGTGACCGGCAACTTCTGGGATTTCCAGATCCTGCAAGCCGCCGCAACCGTCCGACTGCCCGAGACCGTCGACCCGACGGCCATTGTCCCCGAGGGCTACACGGGCCCGGCCGGCGCGAAGGGGCACGACTGGACCAGCTACGTCGACCCCGATTCCGGTGAACTCCGCTTCGAGACTACGAAAGCGCTGCCACGACACCACGGGCTCAGCATCGTCGTGCAGTTCCCCAAGGGCATCGTGACACCCCCCTCGGAAGCCGAGCGGCGCCAGGCATTCCGGGAGGCGAACGCGTCGTTGCTCATCGGCCTGATCGGCATCGCGGTGGTCCTCGCCTACTACGGGATCGCGTGGCTGGCGGTCGGGCGCGACCCCGCGTCCGGAACGATCATCCCACGCTTCGAGCCGCCGCGCGGCCAGAGTCCGGCGGCGATGCGCCACCTGACGCGCATGGGCTACGACAACGAGTGCTTCTCGGCCGCGCTCGTGAGCATGGCGGTAAAGGACTATCTGCGGATCGAGGAGGAGGACGGCGAGTACACCCTCGTCCGGGCCGAGGCGGACCGGAAGGTCCTGTCTTCGGGCGAGCGGCGGATCGCGGACCGTCTGATCCCAAAAGGGCGCTTCGTGATCCGCCAGAGCGACCACGCCAAGATCCGCTCGGCCATCGCGGTGTTCAGGAAATGGCTGAAGCTCGAGAACGAGGGGGGTCTCTTCCGCGCGAACCGGGGCGTGGTCATCCCCGGCGTCGTGATCTCGCTACTCGCGATCATCGCGACAGCGAACGCGATGAAGGATGAGGTGGTCACGGGAGTCGATGGAATGCCGGTCTTCATGCTGATCATCTGGCTCACGATCTGGTCGTGTGCGGTCTACTCGTTGCTGGTGAAGGTCGTGAATGCCTGGAAGACGGCGCTCGGATCGCAGCCCGGTGCGGAACGCGTAACCGGCTCGCTCGGCGCGGCCTTCCTCACCTGCTTCGCGACTCCGTTCGTGATCGCCGAGTTCGTCGTGCTCGGGATCCTCGCGAAGACGACCTCGATCGCGATGATCCCGACACTGTTGGTGTTGGTGCTCTCCAACCTCGTCTTCTACCAGCTGCTGAAGCAGCCCACGCGCGCGGGCCGACGGCTGATGGACGAGATCGAAGGCTTCGAGATGTACCTCCGGACCGCGGAAGGCGATCACATCCGCAGGCTCGAGGGGCCGAAACCGACGCCCGAGCTGTTCGAGCGATTGCTCCCCTACGCGCTCGCACTCGGAGTCGAGAACGAATGGGCCGAGCGATTCAGCGACGTTCTCGAACAGGCCGGCCAGGTGGACGAACACGGCTATTCGCCGAACTGGTACTCGGGACGTGACCTCCGTCTGATCGGATCCCACGGATTGGTGTCGTCGCTCGGTTCGTCACTGAGCGGCGCAGTCGCGAGCAATTCGGCCGCCCCGGGCTCGAGCAGCGGCGGGGGGGGGCGGGGGATCATCGGGCGGTGGTGGAGGTGGGGGCGGCGGCGGGGGCTGGTAGCGCGCCCTGCCCCGCGGCAGCGCAGCCGTTTGACAGTCCCGCATCGATCCGGGAACGTCGGGCTCTCGCACGGGAGACCCGCCCATGAACTTCGGAATTTCGATCTTTCCCACCGACTACACCATCGGCCCCGGCGACCTCGCCGCCGCAGCCGAACAGCGCGGTTTCGATTCGTTCTGGGTTCCCGAGCATTCCCACTTCCCGGTCTCGCCCCTCACCCCGGGTCACGACGAGGGCGGCCTGCCCAACATGTACTACGACGTCGGCGACCCGTTCGTCTCACTCGGCATGGCCGCGCAAGCCACGACCGACCTTCTACTCGGCACCAGCATCTGCCTCGTCGTACAACGCGACCCCATCCAGCTCGCGAAGCAGGTCGCGACACTCGACGCGTTCTCCGGCGGACGCTTTCAATTCGGCGTCGGCGGGGGCTGGAACCCGCTCGAAATGGCGAACCACGGCACCGACTACAACGAGCGCCTCGCAATCATGGACGAGCGAATCGAGGCGATGAAGTGCATCTGGGCCGACGACCAGGCCGAATACCACGGCAAACACGTCGACTTCGGGCCGCTGTACGCGTGGCCCAAGCCCGCCCAGAAACCACATCCGCCGATCCACGTCGCAGTCAATCTGCCCCAGGGAATCAAGCGCGTCGTGCGTCAGGGCGACGGCTGGTTCCCGCTGCTCCAGGACGGCAACCCGGATTCAGTGATCGAGCAGCTGCCCGCACTCCACGAAGCCCTCAGCGCAGCCGGCCGCCGCCCCGATTCGGTCGAAGTCAGCGCCTACATCTGCCCGCTCGACGAGGATGTCGTGCTGAAGCTCCGCGATGCGGGCATCCATCGCGTGATCTTTCTGCTCGACCCCCTCGCCCCCGATGCCACACTCGCGCAACTCGACGAGCGAGCGGCACTGATCAGCCGCTGCGCCTGACCAGCGCCAGGTCTCAATCCCGCAACGCGCTGGCACTCCCAAGGCATACGCGCGTGCCGTCGTCCTTCTCGGCCCACACGTCGCAGTGAACACGGGTTCGCGTTCCCTCCGGAACCTCCTCGCGAACCTTGGCCCGAGCGGTCACTGTCTCGTCGACCCAGAGCACGTTGGTGAGCTTGAGCGAAGCCTTTCCGCCCTCGAGCCACCCCATTCCGAAAGCATCTTGCATCACTTGCGCGATGAAGCAGGTCGACATCATCCCCTGCACCACGATGTTGGGAAAACCGAGTTTCTCGGCCTGCTCCTTGTCGGTGTGATAGTTCCGACCCGGCCCCGAGAACATCCAACAGCGGCGTTGGTCTACGAGCTTCTGCGTCGGCGTGAGATCCGCCCCGGTCGCGGTTGGAAACGGCGGGCGTGGCTGCTTCTGGCCGGCGCTGCGTTCGTCCACCACGAACTCGTCCTCACCGCCCTTCGGTTTCGGGGGCAGGAAGGATTGGAAGGTACGTCCGCGCACGAGCAGACGACCATCCGCGGCATCGCATAGATCGGTTTCATTCACGACGTAATCTCGACCGCGCTTCGAGAATCGTTCGATAATGGTCGAGCGAGAACGAACCGTCGTTCCGATCCGGATCGGGCCGAAAAGCTCCCAATCCTGCTGTGCGTGAAGATTCCCGAACAGGTTCGCGAGGTACCACTCGCCGACGAACTTGTAGCACTCGGAGTGGTGGAGAAGCGACGGCGCAAACTCACTGTAGAGCGGGCTGTGGTCGTCGAGCGCGTCTGCGTAGAATTCAACGGCTTCGCGGGTGACCTCGTAGCTGTTCGAGCCGCAATGTCGCCCCACGTGCGCAGGCTGTCCCATCAGATTCACGCCGTTCTCCCCGCAGCAATTCTCTTCCGATGTACCACGTTCAACGCGGCGATGCTGGCGGTCCGGGGAGCCCTCGGGTATCCAACCGCGCGTGGAATCCCCGGATGTCAATATCGCGAGCTGGATCCGGAAGCACGCAGCCACTTGCGGCAGCCGCCGCGCTCTCGCCGATGCCGACCGGACTCTAGACTATGCCGCGCTAGACGGCCGCATCTCGCGCTGTGCTGCTGTGCTCGAAGCCCGCGGCATCGGGAGCCGCGATCGGGTCGCCCTACTGCTCGGCAATCGAACCGCCTTCGTCGAAGTCGTCATCGCAGCTGCACAGCTTGGCGCAATCACGGTCCCGCTGAACGCCCGCCTCACCGCCTGGGAGATCCACCGACAGCTCGACGACTGCACACCGAAGCTGCTGGTATACGATCGCGAGCACGCCGACGTTGCCGAAGGCGCTTGCGATGCCGCTCAGTCGCCGCCGGGTTCGCTCCTACGCTGCGGCGATGAACCGGATGCCTACGAGGCCGCGCTCGCATCGGTGCAGCCCCGCATCGCCATCGAACGCGTGCACGGGGACCATCCCATGATGATCCTCTACACCTCGGGTACGACCGGGATTCCGAAGGGTGCACTGCTCCCGCACCGCAAGACGCTCTACAACGGACTCAACGCCGAGCGGTTCTTCCGGCTCGTGCCCGACGACCACGTGCTCGTGATGCTGCCGCTCTTCCACTCCTTCGGTCTCTCGATCCTCACGCTCCCGGCCCTCCAGGCAGCGGCCTCGGTGACACTGCAGCCGCGCTTCGATCCGAGCGAGGTCTGGGAGACGGTCGAGCGCGAGTGCATCACCTTTTTTGGCGGCGTACCGACGATGTTCCAACGTCTACTCGACACGCTCGATGCAAGCGAGACTCGGCGCTACGACCTCTCGACGCTTCGATTCCTGTTCACGTCGGGTGCGGCGATTCCGATCGAACGCGTGCGCGACTTCGAGCGCCATGGGCTGGTACTCAAGCAAGGCTATGGACAGACGGAGACCTCCACGCTGTGCTGCCTCGAAGCGCAGGACGCGCTGCGGAAGGCGGGCAGCGTGGGTCGCCCCGTTGAACACGCCGAAATTCGTGTCGTCACGGTCCGGAGCCTCGACGAACCCGTCGAGAACTGGACCGACGCCGCGACCGGTGACACGGGGGAAGTCGTCGTCAAGGGCCCGATCACGATGTTGGGCTACTGGCAGCGGCCCGAGGAGACCGCGGAGACGCTGCGCGGCGAGTGGCTACGCACCCACGACCTCGCCAGCGTAGACGACGAGGGATTCGTCACACTGGTGGGCCGTGCACGTGACCTGTACATCTCGGGCGGAGAGAACGTCTACCCCGCGGAAGTCGAAGCGGTCTTCGGTGAGCACTCGGCAGTTCGCGAGATCGCCGTGATCGGAATTCCGGACGAACGCTGGGGGGAGTCGGGCCGGGCCTACGTGGTCTGTGAAACCGGCCAGGCACTCGACGCCGACGCCCTGCTCGCCTGGGGGCGCGAGCGCCTTGCCGTCTTCAAACTACCGAGCGAGTTCGTCAGCGTGCCCGCACTCCCCCGGACCGTCTCGGGCAAGGTCCAGAAGCACCTGCTCCCGGGCGCCGAGGACGCCGCCATGCTCCCACCGGAAAGCTAGTTCGCGATCAGGACGCGCATGCGATTGCCGACTTTTTCGGCGTGGTCCGCCATCCGTGCCACCCAGCCGATCAACTCGTACCAGAAGACCGTACTCACACCGAGTGAATCCTCGATTTCGAAGAGCTTGCGTTTAACTCGCTCCGCGAGCTCGTCGGTTTCGGTCTCGAGGCCGTTCAGCACCGTGATCAACCCTCTGACGCGTTCGACCTCGCGCCCGGAGAAACCGGTTTCGACGAGTTCGTCGAGTTCTTGAATCACCTGGCCCGCATGCTCGCAGGTCGCGATCACCTTCCGCACGAGATCGAGCATCGCCTCGGCGAGCAGCTCGGGAACCACCATCTTGCGCTGATCGACCAGCTCGGCGATGTCCTGGGCGCGATCGGCGATCGAATCCTGCTGATCGAGAATCTCGAGAATGTCGCGCCGCTCGAATGCCATGAACAAGCGGTTCGGGAGTTTACTGCGAATCTCGTGTTTGATGTCGTCGGCCTGGTGTTCGAGTTCGTCGACCCGCTTGCGACGGTCCGGATAAGTCTCCGTCCGGCCGGCCACCATGTCCTCGAACAACGGCAGGACCTCGCGCGCGCAGGCGACCGCCGCCTGCATATGGCGTTGCATCGGGCGGATCGGAGAAGCACCGAAAAGATTACCGATCAGTGACATGGCGCAGACCTCCTAGGGCGAGAGCAGGCCCTTGAAGAAGAAATAGAAGAAGATCGACAAGCCCGCTGAGATCGGCAGTGTCGCGATCCAGGACAACAGGATCTTCCCGAAGACGCGCCCATCCAGCGCGCCGATACCGCGCGCGAGCCCGACGCCCAGCACGGAGCCGACCAAGATGTGCGTCGTCGACACGGGAATGCCAAGTCGCGACGCGAGCACGATCGTCGTCGCTGCGGCGAGTTCCGCAGCAAAGGCCCGGCTCGGCGTCAGCTCGGTGATGCGTTTGCCGATCGTCTCGATCACACGGTAGCCCATCGTCCCGAGACCGATCACGATGCCGATGCCGCCGACCATCAACATCCATGGTGCGACAGGGGCCTTGCCTGCGAGGTCGACCCCCTGCACGTTGTTCACGACCGTGGCCAGCGGGCCGATCGCATTGGCGACGTCGTTGGAGCCGTGCGCGAACGCAACCGAGCTCGCGGTCATGATGACCAGCACCGCGAACACACGCTCCACGTCGCGGAAGCGACTCTGCCCCTCCTCGAACGGTTGCGGCTCGATCCGGACCAGGGCGAAACGCGCGATCAGCGCAGCCACGGCACCCAGGGCCGCCGCCCAGCCAAGCGCTTCGACAAAATCGAGGTCGAGCGCGACGTGCTTCAGGCCCTTGAACATCGTCACGAGGCCAATCATGAAGACCACCGCAAATACAAAGAATGGGCCGGCCTTCTTGGCGGCGTCCATCGGGTCGTCGCGGCCCAGCACCGTGTATTGCACGAGGTGGAAGATCCCGAACGCGAGCGTGCCGCCCATGAGCGGTGAAGTCAGCCACGAGGCGACGATCTGCGCCACCTTGCCCCAATTGACTGCGTCCGCTCCGAGCGAAACCGCGCCGAAACCCACGATCGCGCCGACGATCGAGTGCGTGGTCGAGACCGGCAGGCCGAGCCGAGTCGCCCCGAGTAGCAACGTCGCAGCGGATGCGAGCGCGGCCAACATCCCGTAGGTCAGCAGCTCGGGGTTCGCCGCGAACTCGGTGGTATCAAGGATGCCCTTGCGGACCGTATCGGTCACGTGCCCACCGGCCAGGAATGCGCCCGTGAACTCGAATACACCCGCGATGATGATCGCCCGGCGGATCGTCAGGGATCCCGAACCGACGCTCGTCCCCATCGCATTCGCGACGTCATTGGCCCCGATTCCCCAGGCCATGTAGAAGGCGAGCGCGCCCGCAATCCATATGATGGGGGAAATCCCCAGCAGTGTTGCTTCCAAGTGGCACACCCCCCACCACGGTGACAAATGCTTTGCGAGATTGTTACCGAATCGACGCGACGCCGTTAACGGGTCCCCGGTGAATCTCGGCGCTTTTTCGGACTCGAAAAGCGGTTCCCCAGGGGACTTTCGGCATCGGAACCCCCTCTGGCGATCACCCGGAAAGTATTCCCATCATTTTCGAGAAACCGTGACACCCAGCCGAGCTTCACCTCCACATCCCTTTTGAGAACCAAATATCCCCTTCCCAGGGAGGCCCGAGAAAGCAACAGCTGACTCGGGCTCTTCCTGTTTCTGGAGCCCGCTGCCCAATCGACACCATCGAGCCGGCCCCAACGCCCCTCGACAACCGTCAACACCCGGGTGCTCCCTCGAACCGAGCCGCTGCCGAAGCCGCAGCGGATGCTGTTCTGCACGGCGACGCGGAAACCGGCCGCATAGCGGCCAGAATGCAGAATGTCTCGCCGAGCGCAGCCTCAATGGCTGAATCCCCAGAGCAGCATCTGCCCCAACATGACGAGCACGCACAGCTCGCCCAGTAGGAAACTCAACGACCGCCAGGGCTGCGCAGCGAGAAAGTAACAGACCGAGAACAGCGTACGGAACACCGTGAACCCGATGAAGAGCCCACTCGCAGTCGAAGCCGACGGATCCGTAAGCAGGTAGGGGAGCCCGATCGCCAGGAAGGGCAGCGTGCTTTCCAGATCATTGCGGTGGGCGCGCAAACCGCGCGCAACCACGGGATCCTCCTGCATCGATTCCGCCTTGCTCGAGCGGAATGTCTTGACGTCCTCCGGGTTGAGGACCGCTTCGCGTTTGATTCGGATGAAGCCGGTGATGTGACCGACAATGAGCATCTTCAACACGAGCAGAGCGGCACAGATTGCGAAGACGTTGAATGCGGGGTGTAGGGTAAATTCCATTCTGTCGGATCCTCCTGGTTGCGCTTCGGCCGTCGTGCGACCAGAGCTTTCGCGTCGTCACGGGAAACACCTGGTGTTTCCGGCTGTTAGATTCGACGGCCGCTCGCCGCCCAGTACGGGTCACGCAGCAGCCGCTTATAGAGCTTACCGGTCGGGTGGCGCGGCAGCTTGGCCTCGAAGTCGATCGAGCGCGGAGCCTTGTAGCCGGCGAGGTGCTCGCGACAATGAGCGATCAATTCTGCGGCGAGTTCATTTCCGGGCTCGCACCCCTGGACGAGCTCGACCGCAGCCTTCACCTCTTCGCCCATTTCGCTGTGCGGGACCCCGAAAACCGCCGCGTCCGCAACCGCCGGATGGCTGACCAGCACACCCTCGATTTCGGCCGGGTAGATGTTCACACCACCCGAGATCACCATGTCGATCTTGCGGTCGCTCATGAATAGATGGTCGTCTTCGTCGAGGTAACCGATATCGCCGAAAGTGAAGATGCCCGGCTCGAGGTGAGCAGCGGCCGTCTTCTCCGGGTCCTTGTGGTACTCGAAGTCGCTGCCGCGCTTGTTGCGGAAATAGAGCTGACCCTCCTCGCCCACCCCCGCGCGCGAGCCGTCTTCGCGTACCACGATCGCCTCGATGTGATCGAGTGGCTTTCCCAGGCTACCCGGCTTCGCGAGCCAATCCTCGGCCCCGATCGCGCTGATGATCGCACCCTCGGTTGCACCGTAGTACTCCATCACGATCGGACCGAACCAGTCGATCATCTGCCGCTTCACCTGAGGCGGGCATGGTGCTGCACCGTGGAGCACCAGAACCAGGCTCGAACCATCGAATTCGGCACGCACGCTCGGGTCGACGTCGAGCAACCGGATGAACTGGGTCGGAACCAGGTGCACGTTCGTGATCCGATGACGGTCGATCAGCTCGAGCGTTTCCGCGGCGTCGAACTTGTGGCGCATCACCACCGAGTTGCCACTGAGCATCGGCAGGTACGAGAACGCCCACTGCGCGGAGTGGTAGACCGGGCCCTCGAGAAGTGTCGTGCCACCTTCGGGAATTCCGAGCATGCCGATGATCGCGGCTCCGACGAGCTTCATCGCGGCCACGGGAGCATCGGGCGGCAACAGCGAACTCACGACGCCCTTCGGTCGGCCCGTGGTGCCGGAGGTGTAGAACATGGGACCGCCCAGCTTCTGGTCGGCCGGCTCGTCCGGGGAGGCTGCCGCGAGCACCGCCTCGTAGTCGGCGAATCCGTCCGGAGCGGGCCCGCCGAAGACCACCCGCAGCGCAAGCTCGGGTGCATCGGCTCGAGCCATGGTTTCCGCTGCGAGGTCGTCGAAACGAGCATCGACGAGCAACGCGCGCGAGTCCGAGTTGGCGAGTACGTAGGCGAGCTCCTCGGCCACCCAGTGCCAGTTGACCGGAACGAATTTCCAGCCGCCGTGGCTCGCAGCCGCCATCGCCTCGAAGGCCTCGCGGCGGTTGCCCGCAACGAGGGAGAAGGTATCCCCTGCCTCGAGGCCCGCAGCGCGCAACGCGTTTACGAGACGGTTGGTCCGATCGTCGAATTGCGCCCAGGTGGTTTCTCCGAATTCGTCGCAGAGCGCGACTTCGTCACCGTGGTCTGCGGCATAGCCGCGAAAGATGTCCGACATGCGAGTCGCTCCGAATCGAAGTCCCGCCGCAACATCGCATATCCGGGTCGCAGGCGGGAGAGGTTTCGGGCCGCCGACCGCCGGCAGATCCGAGCGAAATCGGACCACCGGGAACGAATCTACCCCGCGCCGGCAGCCGCTCGAGATCCAACCACTTGGAGTGGACCGTTGGTGGGGACGGATGACATCGGCAACTCATACGCAGCAATGTTTCGGATTTCGTCGGCGGAACGGCGGGCTTCCGCTTCCTGCGCTCGCATCTCAGTCCGACAAGCCCGAGCCCTGTAACTGAATTGGCTGTACGACCCCGAATCGGCAAGCAAACGGCAGCTTCAAGGCCGTAGCCGGCGGGGACGATATCGACTGGATGCAGCTGGATTTCGTGCATCCTTGGATCGGAATCGGGGCGATCACTCTCGCCTTGATGTTACCCGCCTGCGCCGAAGAGCCGCCGCCCTCCGCCACCGGCCCGGCTGCGGCCCAGGTATCCGGCAACCCCGGCAATGCCGGCAACCGTCCGGCCCAGATAACCAGCGTCCGGTTCGAACCAGCGGAGCCCATGGCCGACGAGGCCGTGCGGGCGGTCGTGAAAGCCTCGGATCCGGACGGCGACCCGGTGAAGCTCATCTATGCATGGGAGGTGGCCGGCCGTGCGGTCGGCCGGGGCACCCAGCGCCTGGTCCTCGACGGCGCC
>JAFDEI010000157.1 GCA_019310425.1 Deltaproteobacteria bacterium
CAGGCGGCGCAGCCAGACCGACACCACCAGCAGCGTGACGCCCGCGACCAGCTGGTTGGTGGTGCCGAACAGCGGCCACAGGATCAGCCCGCCCTTGCCGCCCGCCTGGGTGATCGCGAGCAGCAGCGCGGCGCCGATCCCGACGGCACCCGCCGCGAAGCGGTTCGTGAGCACGTGGAGCTTCGTGCCCTCAGCCAGTTCGGCGATGACCAGGCGCTGGATGCGCGCGCCGGTGTCGAGTGAGGTGGCGGCGAAGGCGATCACCATCACCGCGATGAAGGTGCGGCCGGTTTCGATCGGGATGCCGAGCGCTGCGACGAAGCGCGCGCCGCCGCCCACGAACGCGTCGAGCTTCACGTCCAGGCCGGAGGCCTCGCCCCAGCTCGAGTAGTGGCTGAACCAGTCGGCCTCGGTCGCGAAGCCCGCGGTTGCGGCGATCACGGCGAGCAGCCCGAGCGCGCCCTCGCCCAGCATGCCGCCGTAGCCGATCGGTCGCGCGTCAGTCATGCAGGCGATCTGCTTCGAGGTGGTGCCGGAAGAGACCAGCCCGTGAAAGCCCGAGATCGCACCACAGGCGATGGTGATGAACAGGAAGGGGATCATCGGCGGCGCCCCGGGTGGCGAGGCCTGCACCATCGGCGCCTGGATGGTCGGCTGCAGCACGAGCAGTCCGAGCGAGAGCAGCACCAGCCCGGTGATGAGCTGGTGGGAGTTCAGGTAGTCGCGCGGCTGAAGCAGCGCCCAGACGGGCAGCACCGATGCCACGAAGGAGTAGACGAGGAGGATCCATACCCAGTCGGAGACCGAAAGTTCCCGAATCTGCGGGAAGGCTTCGGCGAAGGCGTTGCCGTAGAAGATCGCCGCGATCAGCACCAAATAGCCGACGATCGACGGCAGCAGCGTGGCGCGCCCGGGTCGGAAGACCAGCCCGCCGAGCGCCAGCGCGATGATGATCTGGACGTTGATCGGGAAGATCGCGCCGGGATTGCCGACGAAGAGGACACCGATGATGAAGGCGAAGACCGCCAGCACGATCCAGATCAGGAACGAGATGATGATCAGGAACAGCCTGCGCACGCGCGGGTTGATCACGTCGCCCGCGATGTCGCCGATCGAGTGCCCGCGGTGGCGCAGGCTGATCACCAGGGCCGAGAAGTCGTGCACGGCGCCCATGAAGACCGTGCCGACCGCGACCCACACCAGCGCGGGCAGCCAGCCCCAGATCACCGCGATGGCGGGGCCGACGATCGGGGCCGCGCCCGCGATCGAGGTGTAGTGGTGGCCCCAGAGGATGTGCTTCGGCGTCGGGACGTAGTCGACGCCGTCCTCGAGTTGCTTCGAGGGCACCGGCTCGTCCTCGGCGAGCTGGAAGATCCGCCGCGCGAGGAAGCGCGAGTAGTAGCGATAGCCGAGTGCGAAGAAGACGAAGACGAGGGCGGCGAGGACGGCGGCGTTCACGGCGCTGCGAACCCTGCCAGCGATCCCGACCAGCATGGCAGTCCAGGCGATCGCGAAGGCGACCGCGTACGGCAGCATCAGCGCGACCAACGTGCCGATCCCGGCGCGTGACATGTAGCGCTGCAGGAAGACCAGCAGGATCACCACGTAGGGGTTGAGGGGCGTGATGACGTTGCTCACCGAGTCACCGACCCGGTAGGCGACCTGCGTCAGCTCGGGGCTGATGCCGACCTGCATGAACATCGGCACGAAGACCGGAGCGAAGAAGGCGTACTTGGCCGACATCGAGCCGATGAAGAGGTCACCACGCCGATGAAGCCGATCATCAGCAGCGCATCGGGCAGCGCGGCGCGCGCGAGCACGCGGCCGCCGCTGATCGCGAGCATCTCGCCGAGCCCGGAGTGCGCGAAATAGGCGATGAACTGTGCCGCGAAGAACGCCAACACGATGTAGGAGCCCATGCCCGCCATGGTCTCGCCGAAGGTTGCGGCGACGTCCTTGTCGCTGCGCAGGCTGCCGGTGGCGAGGCCGTAGACGAGACCCGGCAGCAGGAAGGCGAAGAAGATCAGCGGCACGATCACCTTCACCCAGCGCGGGAAGGGACCGTCTACGCCGTACAGCGGGGCGCCCGGGATCAGCGCACCCGCCGCGCAGAGTGCACAGACCGCGACCGCGACCAGGATCGCGAGCAGCAGTCCGCGCTTCTCGACCCGCGTGAGGCGCCGATCGGCCGCGGCGCCTGCGCCCGGGCCGGCGCCGCCGTCTTCGACTCCTTTGCCGCTGAAGCGCGGCTCGACGAAGAGCGCGGTCACGCCCCAGCCCACGAAGGTGAGCAGCACCGTCGAGGCGATCATGAACCACCAATTCGCGGTTGCGGCGACCGTGTAGCCGGGGTCGATGAGCTGCGCGCTCGCGGTGGTGAAGTTCGCGAGCAGCGGGTCGAGGCTGGTGGGCAGCAGATTCGCGCCGAAGCCCGCCGAGACGCCCGCGAACACCGCCGCGATGCCGACCACGGGCGAGCGGCCGACCGACTGGTAGAGCGCGGCCGCGACCGGTGGCAGCACCACGTAGCCCGCGTCGAGGCCCATCGAGGACATCACGCCCACGAAGATCACGGTCGGAGTGAGCAGGGCCGGGGGGACCGACAGCAGCGTGGCCTTGAGGAGCGCGCCGATGAAGCCGCTCTTCTCGGCCAGCCCGATCCCGAGCATTGCGACCAGCACCACGCCGAGCGGCGGGAAGGCGGTGAAGTTCGTCACCATGCTGCGGAGTGCCCAGTAGATGCCCTCGGACGTGAGCAGACTGACTGCGCGAACCCGTACCACGGCGAGTTCGCGCTTCGGCGCGCCGGTTGCGGGGTCGACGACCGCGCGGGTGATCTGCGCGCCCGAGGCGTCCAGTAGGGGTTGGCCGGCCGCGTCGACTACGGGCTGCGTCACCTCGCGCGAGATGGTTTTTTCGACCGTCCAGTCCAGACTTGCGGCGACTTGTGAAAGGATCATCACGAGTACGGCGCCGATCAGGAACAGGGTGGCGGGGGCGGGCAGGCGGTTGCCGATGCGCTCGATCGCATCGAGCAGGCGTGTGCTGCGTCTGGCGCCGCCGGCCGGACCGCTCATTCGGCTTCCACCGACCCGCGCTTGCGTTGCATGAAGCGGGTGTACGCGAAGGCGAGCGCGAGTGCCAGAATGCCGCCCGAGAGGTCGATCCCGACGTCGACGATCGAGCCGGTGCGCGATTCGACCAGGCCCTGGCGAATCTCGTCGAAGGCCGCGACCACCACCACCCAGACGAGTGCGTAGCCCGCGAAGCGAAGTAGGGCTCGGCGGTAGGTCGAGAACAGCGCGAGCCAGGTGAGCCAGGCGAGGATCGCGTACTCGATCAGGTGGGCGGCTTTGCGAAGCGCGAAGATCACCTCCCAGTGGGTCCGCGGGTTCGCGTCCGGCAGCAGCCATCGAAGCAGCGGCAACAGGACGCGCGAGGTCTTGGCCAGGGAGTAGCTGTCGCTCCCGGCCCAGATGATCAGCCCGGTCCACAGCACCACCAGCAGCCAGATGGCTGCGGCGGTGGGGGTGATCTTCGGCGAAGCGGTCGTCGTCATGCGGTTTCCGTAGCGGGCCTGCGGGGGCGCGCCGATGCTATCGGCCGGGCGCGCCCGCGTCAGGGGTGCAGCGCCGCGAGCGCACGGCTGGGGCGGTCGCGGGGCGTTATCCTTCGCGGCCATGTCCCCGCTGCGAATCGGCATCGTGTACGACCTGCTCGGCAGCTACCCGGCGAAGCCCGGCGCGCCGGTCGACGCCGACGTCGAGTACGAGCCCGAAGCGACGGTGGCTGCGCTCACGGCCGCCATCGAGCGGCTCGGCCATCGGGCGGTGCGAGTCGGCAGCCCGCACGACCTGCTCGCGCTGCTGGGCAAGGGCGAGGGCATAGCACTCGACGTCGCCTGGAACATCGCCGAGGGCTACGGCGGCCGGAACCGCGAAGCCTGGGCGCCGGTGCTGCTCGAGATGGCGGGCGTGCCCGCACTCGGCTCGGACGCGCTCACGTGTTCGCTCACACTCGACAAGGCCTGGGCGGTGAAGCTGGTCGCGGCCGCGGGCGTGGCGGTTCCCGAGCAGGCCTCGGCGTACTTCGGTCAGGACATCGAAAAGCTGTTGCTCCCCGGGCAGTTTCCGCTCTTCGTGAAACCTCGCTGGGAAGGTACGGCGAAGGGCATCCGGGCGAGCTCGCGGGTCGAAGATCGCGCCGCGCTCGCGCGCGAGGTCGATCGCATCCAGCGCGACTACGACCAGCCCGCCCTGATCGAGACCTTCTTCGCGGGGGCCGAGTACACCGTCACGGTGATCGGCGACGACCCGCCGTGTGTGCTGCCGGTGCTGCAACGCGCGCTCGATCCCGCCACACGGATCGGGTTGCACGCACTCGAGCCGCACGCGGCACCGGGCGATGCGACCGAGCCGTGCCTGCCCGGCACACTCGACGATGCCCTCGAAGCCGATCTCGCCGACCTCGCCGTTCGCGTCCACCGCGCACTCGAGTGCCGCGACTTCTCGCGCAGCGACTTCCGACTCGACGACGCGGGCGTGCCGCACTTCCTCGAGATCAACCCGCTGCCGACCTTCGCGCCGGAGGGTTCGTTCGGCATCCTCGCGGAACTCGCAGGCCGCGACCTCGAAGACCTGCTCGCCGAGGTGCTCGCGGGCGGCCTCGCGCGGCTGGGCCTCGCCTGATGGCGAGCGGAGCCTCGCGGGCGCTGCCGGAAGGCTGGCGCGATTGGACCTGGCAGATGCGCAACCGCATCCGCAACGCGGACGACCTGGCCGCCTGGCTCTCCCCCACCGCGGACGAGGCGAGTGCCATCGCGGCGCTGGCCGACCGCTTCCACTTCGTCATCACGCCGTACTACGCCTCGCTGATGGACCCCGCCGACCCGCTCTGCCCGATTCGCCGACAGGTCGTGCCCGCGACCGCGGAACTCGACGACCCGGACGGGCTGCGCGACCCGCTCGACGAAGTGGCGCACTCACCCGTCAAGAACGTGATCCGCGTCTACCCCGACCGCATCGCGTTCTGCGTCAATAACGAGTGCGCGCTCTACTGCCGCTACTGCCTGCGAAAGCGCATGGTGGGCGAGAAGGGTTGGGCGATGAAGCAGCGCGAGCTCGGCGAGGCCATCGACTGGATCCGCCGCACGCCCGAGATCCGCGATGTACTGCTCACGGGCGGCGACCCGCTGGTGTATTCCGACGACCGGCTCGAGTGGCTGCTGGCCGAGCTGCGCGCGATCCCGCACGTCGAGATCGTGCGGATCGGCAGCCGCCTGCCCGTGACGCTGCCGTTCCGAGTGACCGACGCACTTTGCGAGATGCTCGCGAAGTACCACCCGATCTGGCTCAACACCCACTTCAACCATCCACGGGAACTCACCGCCGATGCTGAGGAAGCCTGCGATCGGCTGACGCGCGCGGGCATCCCGGTCGGCAACCAGAGCGTGCTGCTGCGCGGCGTGAACGACTCCGTCTCCGTGATGAAGCAGCTCTGCGAGGGGCTGGTGCGAATGCGGGTGCGGCCGTACTACTGCTACCAGGCGCAGCTGCTCGAGGGCACCGCGCACTTCCGGGTGCCGATCGAGCGCGGCGTCGAGATCTTCCACGCGCTGCGCGGCCGCACGAGTGGCTTCGCGATTCCGCAGTACGTGCTCGACACCCCCTACGGCAAGATTCCACTCGCGCACCCGTACCTCCACGGACGCGACGGCGACGACGTGATCGTGGAGAGCTACGACGGTCGCATCTGGCGCGAGCGCAATCCGAAGTAAGCTCCGGGTAGGGGGGAGGGGTGAGCGAGCAAGCCGGGCAGGGAGGCGCGGGTGGTCCCGCGGCGACGCGCTTCGCCGGGGCGGCACTGCTGCTGGCTGTGAGCGTGCTGCTCTCTCGCGCGCTCGGCTTCGTGCGCGAAATGGTACTTGCGTATCAGCTCGGTACCTCGCCCGAGCTCGACGCCTACTACGCGGCTTTCCAGATCCCCGACATGCTCAATTACTTCCTCGCGGGCGGCGCGCTGTCGATCGCGTTCGTGCCGTTCTACACCCGCGCGCGCTCGCAGCAGGGCGAAGCCGCCGCGGGACGGCTGCTCGCGAACGTGCTCGGCAGCATGACGGGGCTCGCGCTCCTCGCCACGCTCGCGATGTGGTGGCAGGCCGAGGCCCTGGTCGCGTTGCAGTTCCCGCGCTTCGCGCCCGAGATCCAGACACTCACGGTTCGGCTCACGCGGATCCTGTTGCCCGCGCAGGTCTTCTTCGTCGCGGGCGGCATCGTGCGAGCGGCCCTGATGGCACGCGGCTCCTTCGGCACGCAGGCACTCGCACCCCTGATCTACAACGCGGGAATCATCGCGGGCGGCGGCGCGTTCGGCGCGACGCTCGGGCCCGAGGGTTTTGCCTGGGGGGCGCTCGTGGGCGCCGCCATCGGCCCGTTCCTGGTGCCGCTCTGGGACGCCTGGCGGCGGCGTGACCTCGCGCTCGGCGTGCGCTTCGCACCTTGGGAGCGCGAATTCCTGAGTTACCTCGTGATCGCCGCGCCGCTGATGCTCGGCGTCAGCCTGCTCACCGTCGACGAGTGGTACGACAAATGGTTCGGT
Source organism: Deltaproteobacteria bacterium (assembly GCA_019310425.1). Lineage (GTDB taxonomy): Bacteria > Myxococcota_A > UBA9160 > UBA9160 > SMWR01 > JAFDEI01. The sequence goes on from JAFDEI010000157.1 coordinate 6,598, forward strand.
GCGCTGATTTCCGCGGGCGTGGTGGCGCAGCTCGGGCTCGCGCGGCGGCTGATGCAGCTGCCGGTCGCGGTCGTGGGCCAGGCCATCGCGACCGCGGCGCTGCCCACGCTGTCGAAGCTCTGGGCCGACGGCCGCAAGCAGGAGCTCGACCGCATGGTGCAGACCACCTTGCAGGCGAGCCTCGGGCTGGCGCTGCTCGCGGCCGCGGGCTCCTGGGCGCTGGCCGAGCCACTCGTCACGCTGGTCTACCAGCGCGGGGCCTTCAGCGCGGAAGACACGGTCCAGGTGGCGAGGCTGCTCCAGATCTTCTCGCTCGCGGTGCCCGCGTGGATCGTGCAGCAAATCGCGGTGCGGCCGTTCTTCGCGCGCAACGACACCTGGCGGCCGATGTTGATTGGCAGCGCGGTAGCACTCGCCGCGATCCCGCTCTATCTCGCGCTCGGAAAGCAGCACGGCGCGCCCGGGATCGCGGCAGCCGGCGTGATCGGAATGACGACGAACGCGCTGGTGACGCTCGCGTTCGCGCGCTGGCTCCACGGGGCGCCGGTGCTCGGCGCGCTCGGCGCTTCGGCGCTGCGCGGCGGCGCCATCGCAGCGCTGGCCGGCGTCGCGGCCCGTGCGGCGGCACTCTTGATGGCCGCCGAGCAGGGGCCCATGCTGCAGCTCGCGCTTGGCGGGACCGCGTTCTTCGTGCTGGTCGCCGTCTGCCTGCCGTTGTTCGGCGACGCGGAAATGCGTGCGGCGGTCGGGCGGATCACGCGGCTCCTCACGCGGAGTCGCTCGCGCGGGTGATATCTTTCGCGGGTCGCGCCGGACGTCGGCCGCGACCCCAGCAGAGTGCAGCGAAAGCCCGCGCGCGGCTCGGCCCGGGGCTCTGCTGCAGCTTGCCAGACTGGAGCGCCGCGTGACCTGGGAATTCGCGATCGACCGCGGGGGCACCTTCACCGACTGCATCGGCATCGCGCCGGACGGGTCGCGTCACGTCGCCAAGCCGCTCTCTTCCGACACGGCGGCGACCACCGGCATGCGCGCGATTCTCGAGCGCGCGGGCGCGATCGCGGCGGCTGCGCCGTTGCCCGCGTGCCGGGTGCGGATCGGCACCACCGTGGCCACCAACGCGCTGCTCGAGCGCCGCGGCGCCGACGTGGTGCTGGTCGCGAACCGCGGCCTCGGCGACGTGCTCGAGATCGGCACCCAGCAGCGGCCCGAGCTGTTCGACTTGGCGGTGCGCAAGCCCGAACCGCTGCCGCGCTGCGTGGTCGAGGTGCCGGGCCGCGTCGCGGTCGATGGAACGGTCGTCGAGGACTTCGACACGGAGGCGGTCCGCCGCGCGCTCGCGGACGCGCGAGCAGCGGGCATCGACTCGGTCGCGATCAACCTGATCCACGCCTACGCGCATCCCGACTTCGAGCGCCGCCTGCGCGACATCGCGGCCGAGCTCGGCTTCGCCCACGTCAGCGTCTCGCACGAGGTCTCGGGTGAGCTGGGTCTACTCGCGCGCGGTGAGACCACCGTGGTCGACGCCTACCTCACGCCGATGCTCCAGGCCCATGTCGAGGCGCTCGCCGAAGCGCTGCCGGGCTCGCAGCTGCGCTTCATGCAGAGCAGCGGCGGCTTGACCGAGGCCGCGCGTTTCCGCGGGCCGAACGCGTTGCTCTCGGGCCCGGCGGGCGGGGTGGTGGGCGCGGCGCGGGTCGCCGCCAGCGCGGGCTTCGCACGCGCGCTCGGCTTCGACATGGGCGGCACCTCGACCGACGTCTGCTTCATCGAGGGCGGCGACGTCGACCGCAGCTTCGAGACCACGATCGGCGGTGTGCGGGTGAAGGCGCCGATGATGCGGATCCACACGGTGGCCGCGGGTGGCGGCTCGCTGTGCCGCTTCGACGGCTTCCGCTTCGTGGTCGGCCCCGAGAGCGCGGGCTCCGAGCCGGGGCCGCTCTGCTACGGGCGTGCGGCTGCGCGCGAGCTGGCCGTCACCGACGTGAACTTCGCGCTCGGCCGCATCCAGCCCGACCACTTCCCGTTCGCGCTCGAGCGCGCGCCGGTCGAAGGCGCACTCGACGCCGTGCAGGCGGAGCTGCGCGCGGCCAGTCACGATTACGACCGCGACCGCATCGCGGCGGGCTTCGTCGAAGTCGCGAACGCGAGCATGGCCAAGGCGATCGCGGAGGTCTCGGTCGCGCGCGGCGTCGACCCGCGCGACTGCGCGCTGGTGGGCTTCGGCGGCGCGGCCGGCCAGCACGTCTGCGCCATCGCGCGCGAACTCGGTATCGCGACCGTGCTGCTGCACCCGCTCGCGGGCATCCTCTCGGCCTACGGGATCGGGGCCGCGGCGGTGAGTTGGGATGGACAGCGCGACGCGGGCCGATTGCGGCTGCCGCTCGCGGGCGAGCCCTTGCCCGCGTCCGTTCTCGAAGCGCTCGCGGAACTCGAGCGCGCGGGTGACGCCGCCCTCGCGCACGAAGGCCTGGCACCCGAGCAGGTGCGGCGCGAGCGTCGGCTCGACCTGCGCTATGTCGGCAGCGAGACCGCGCTCGCGATTCCGGAGCCCGCGGCCGGCGACTTCGCCGCTGCGTTTGCGGCCGAGCACCTCGCGCGCTTCGGCTATCTGCGTGACGGCCGTGCGATCGAAATCGTGACGGCGCGGGTGCGGGCCTGGGGCGACGCGTCCGAGGCCGCCGCCGCGGATGGGTGGACTGCGGATGTGGCCGGCGCCGCGCCTGCGCCCGCGGCCGAGGCTGAGGCCGCGCCCGTGCTGCGCCGCGAAAGCGTCTGGTTCCCGGAAATGGGTCGCGTTTCGGCGCCCGTCTACGAACGCGACGCGCTCGGCGCGGGTGCGCAGCTCGAAGGCCCCGCCCTGATCCTCGAAGCCACCGGCAGTGTGGTGCTCGACCCGGGTTTCCGCGCGCGCGTGGGCGTGGACGGCATCCTGTTCCTCAGCGACACCGCTGGGCCGCGCCGCGCCGAGGCCGTCGACCTCGCAACCGCGGACCCGATTCGCCTCGAAGTCTTCGGCAACCGCTTCATGGGGATCGCCGAGCAGATGGGCGCGGTGCTGCGCAACACCTCGGTCTCGACCAACATCAAAGAGCGGCTCGACTACTCCTGCGCGGTCTTCGACGCCCGCGGTGGGCTGGTCGCCAACGCACCGCATATTCCGGTGCACCTCGGTGCCATGGCGGAGACGGTGCGCGCGGTGCGGGAACGCTTCCCCGGTCTCGCCGACGGCGACGTCATCGCCACCAACGACCCCAGCGCTGGCGGATCGCACCTGCCCGACGTGACCGCAGTGACGCCCGTATTCGCAGGCGCCGACGCGCCCGCCTTCTTCGTCGCCAGCCGCGGCCACCACGCCGACATCGGCGGCATCACCCCCGGCTCGATGCCGGCCGATTCCACCACCCTCGAAGAAGAGGGCGTGTTGCTGCACCCGTTCGAGCTGGTGCGCGGTGGGCGCTTCGACGAAGCCCGGCTGCGCGAGGCACTCACGGCTGCGCGCTACCCGGCGCGCAACCCGGACGACAACGTCGCCGAACTCGAGGCGATGGTGGCCGCGAACCAGAGCGGCGCGGTGCTGCTCACGGCCCTGGTGGCGGAGCACGGCGCCGACCTGCTCGCGACGACCATGCAGCAATTGCAACAGGCCGCCGCGGCCAAAGTCGCGCGTGAAATCGCCAAGCTCGCCGACGGCGTGCACCGCTTCGAGGATCGCCTCGACGACGGCACCAGGATCTGCGTCGCGCTCGCAATTGCGGGCGACCGCATGACGATCGACTTCGCGGGCACCGACGCCGCGGTGCCGGGCAACCTCAACGCGCCGCGCGCCGTGGTGCAGGCCGCGGTGATCTACGTGCTGCGTTCACTCGTGGCCGAGCGAATCCCGCTCAACGGCGGCTGCCTCGACCCGGTCGAAATCCGAATTCCCGAAGGCTCGCTGCTCGACCCGCCGCCGGGCGCCGCCGTGGTGGGAGGCAACGTCGAAACCTCGCAGCGCGTAGTCGACGTACTGCTCGGCGCGATCGGCGGGGTCGCGGCCAGCCAGGGCACCATGAACAACGTCGCCTTCGGCGACGCGAGCTACGGCTACTACGAAACCATCGGCGGCGGCGCGGGCGCGGGCGCGGATTGGGACGGCGCCTCCGCGGTCCACAGTCACATGACCAACACTCGGATCACCGACCCCGAGGTGCTCGAAGCCCGCCACCCGGTGCGCCTGCTCGAATTCTCACGCCGCCACGGCTCGGGCGGCGCCGGCCGCCACCCCGGCGGCGACGGCCTGCTGCGCCGCTACGAGTTCCTCGCACCCGTCACCGTCTCGCTGATGTGCGAACGCCGCATCACCGCGCCCTACGGCGCCGCGGGCGGCAAACCGGGCGCCACAGGCCGCAATGCCGTCGAGAACACCGACGGTTCACTCCGCCCGATCGCAGGCCGCGCGACGCTGCAGCTGGAAACGGGACAGCGTTTGCGGATCGAAACACCCGGCGGCGGCGGCTTCGGAACGTTGAAGGTTCGATTCCTTCCGCGCTCACCACCCCATTCCCTGGGCACGTTCATCGTTCCCGGCAAGTTGCAAGGACAAACCATCGGCCGTCGGACCCGAGTTGCCGGCCTCGAGGCCTGCATCGATTCGTGCCTGCCGTCGCCAGGTGTAGATCGTCTGCTCGCTCCCCCCGAGTTCTGCAGCGACCTCGGAGACCTTCCGGCCGCCTTCAACCAGCTCCACTACGCGTCGCCGAAACTCCGGCGGGTAGCCCCTTCGTGCCATCTCTTCCTCCTCTCACGATGATGGCAGCGAAATCCAGTTTCCTCCCTCCGTCAAAGTCAGGACACGTCAAAGCCTCCTGCAATCCCGGGGTGATTCAGGGCGCAAGAGGAGGTAGCCCGTGGCTCGAGCCCCGTCAGGCCTCCTTCGTTAATGGGAACACAACTCTCTGGTCTATTTCCGTGCATCTTCGGACGGAGCTCTAGATGAACTCCCACTCGGCGATTGAGGCCTCGACGCCGTGTTCTTTGGCAGCAGCGAGAAACTTGAGTTGTTCTTCGGAGGGCCGGTCCCAGTGGGGGCACTTCACTTCGACGAAGCGGACGCTGCTTGAACTCGAGTTCCAGATGACGAGATCCGGGGCGCCTTTGGCTAGACCCGTGGCTTCGTAGAGTGAACGAAGGAGATCTGAAACGAATGGCGGAAGATTGGTACGGACGGTCTCGAGCTTGCCGTCGGGAGACCTTGCGAGATCGACGGCCCCCGACTTTGTTCCTCGCGAGTTGAGCCAAGCTCCGGACTCGCCCGTGCGGAGTTCTGCGAACAATACGGCTAATTCGGCGGGTAGTGGCCGGTCGTCCAATTGCGCGAGGGGTTTCTGCCACCATCTTTCATGAGATTTCGTGAACCGAAGCATGGCGAGTAGATCGGTGCTGTAGTGGCTTCGCTTTAGCGCAGCTGAACGGACCGGACTCTCCGGTTGCGTGACGTTGCACGAGTTGATCGTGCTCTGGCCCTGGCGGAAGAGCAGACACGAGAGGTAGACATCGGCCGGGCGCATCGCACTCTGTCGATTGCGATTCGCCTCTGCCGGGTTCTCCCCTGATTTCACGGACACATCCGAAAAGCCCGATACTGGGCCTGGAGCTGGGCCATGAAGAGACTGATCATCGGTGACATCCACGGGTGCTACGCAGAGCTGCAGGAGCTGCTCGCGAAAGCGGGCTTGTCCACGACCGACGAGATCATCGCGCTCGGCGACGTGGTCGACCGGGGGCCGGATTCTCCGCGCGTCCTCGAGTTCTTCCGCGAGCAGCCCAATGCCCGCACGCTGCTCGGGAATCACGAGCGGAAGCACGTCCGCTCCTTTGCGGGCGCGATCCGCCCTGCGCTGTCCCAGCGCATCTCGCGCTGGCAGATCGGAGAGGCGGGCTACGCCGATGCCTGTGCCTTCATGGACGGCTTCGAGCGCTTCATCGAGCTTCCCGAGGCGATCCTCGTGCACGGGGCCTTCGAGTCCGGTGTCGCTCTGGCCGACCAGCATGAGATGGTGATCACGGGGACGATGTCCGGTGAGCGTCACCTGAGGAACCGCTCCGACCGGGAGTGGTACGAGCTCTACGACGGCGCGAAGCCCATCGTCGTCGGGCACCGGGAATACCATCGCACGGGAGAGCCGTTGATCTGGAAGGATCGGGTCTTCGGCATCGATACCGGGTGCTGCCACGGGCGGGCGCTGACCGGGCTCCTGCTTCCGGACTTCCGCGTTGTGTCCGTGCCCAGCCGGGCGAATCATTGGGCGAGGACCCGAAGGAGTCATGCTCACGTCACGGTCGAGACGGCAGGGGGCGATGCGCTGCCCTGGAAACGGTTGGAGGATCTGATCGGTTGGCTCGAGGCCCGCCCCGAGCGGACCACGGAGCAGGGCGATCTCCTCGCTCGGCTGCAAACGATTCGCGACGAGGGCGACCGGACCCTCGCGGCTCTTCAGCGCTATGTGATGCAGGAGAATGTGAGAATTATGGCGGGGCTCCGCGCTGAGTGCGCCTTCGATGATTTCTCGCCGGCGGAGCAGGGCAGCCTCTACGCCGAGAGGATCGGAGTTACGCCGCTCGCCAAGTTTCTGCATTCCGCGCGGCGGGGCGAGTTGAGCACGGAGGCCCTACAGCGCCGCCTCAAGACTCCCAGGCGCCTGGCCGGGTTTGCGGCCAAGGTAGGAGTCGTGAGCGCCGCCGGTGCTGTAAGCGGAGTTCACCGGTACAGCGCACCGATCAAGAGAATCGTCGAAGAAGACTGTTAGCAGGCTTCTTTCTTCGCCTGGATAGAACGCCAAGCGCGACGATTCCGGCCCGCAGCATCAGCTCGCCGGAGGGCTCGGGAACGACCTTCGCGTAGTCGACTTCGAGATAGAACGTCTCGTTCTCTTCGGGGGTGGGGACCGGCTGCAGATTGGGGTCGTAGGCGTCGGCGAAGGCTGCACTCGGAACGTGGATATTGAGGTGCACGTTCATCGCCGCGTCCGGAACGACCCCGGTCTCCGTCCGAACCAGCACGGGGTCATCGTACTCGTCGAAGATGTACCACTCGACGCTGTCGGGGAATGCACAGGTGCGGTAGGTCGTGAACTCGGTGAGGCTGGCGCCGGCCGGCAGTAGGACGAACTCGGGTGCGTCCGGGTTCGTCAGAAAATCATCGAAGACATTCGTAATGACGCCGCGGCTCGTGTCGTATCCGTTTCTGACGTCGTCCGCGTCGTTGCTCAGGATCTCCGGGGCGTCGATCTCGTCCCAGGTGGCGTCTGCCGCATCCTCGAACAAGAACCCCGCGCCGATGTAGCCGCGCCGCAGGGGGGAATTCACGGAGTCGACGAGTCGCAGCCGCGCTTCGAAACAGATCCCATCGTCGATTTCGAAGCTCTCATCAGTGGTGATGTCGGTTCCGTAGAACGAGTCGCCGG
>JAFDEI010000327.1 GCA_019310425.1 Deltaproteobacteria bacterium
CCTGCACTCGGTGATGATCCAGGAAAAGCGCAACATGCTGAAGGCCTGGAACCTGGTCCTGATCGGGCTGACCTACACGCTGTGCCTGTTCGGCACATTCCTCACGCGCAGTGGAATCGTGCAGTCCGTGCACGCCTTCGCACAGACGCCGCTGTTCCAGTCGGTCTTCCTCGGCTATGTGGTGGCCTCGGCGGCGCTGTTCTTCGTGATGGTCTGGGTTCGGCGCGATGGCATTCGCAGCCCGAACCAGATCGAATCGATGGTGTCGCGCGAAGCGAGCTTCCTGCTCAACAACTGGGTCTTCATCGCGCTGCTCGTGATGATCTTCACCGGAACCATGTTCCCGGTCTTCTCCGAGCTGTTCATGGGCAGCCGCATCGCGGTCGGCCCGAAATACTTCAACCTGCTCGGCTCGATGCTCGCGATTCCGCTGCTGCTACTCACCGGCGTCGGGCCGTTGATCGCCTGGCGCAAAGCCTCGGTGAGCAACCTGCGCAACCAGTTCACCGTGCCGGTCATCACCGGCGTCGCAACCGCGGTCGCCGTCTGGTTGACGGTCGGCCCCGGGCTCACCCTCTACGCAGGCACGATGTGGAGCCTGTGCGCATTCGTATTCGCGACGATCGTGCAGGAGTATGTGCGGGCGATCCGCGCGCGGGTCGCCAAGGGCGATGAGAATGCCTTCCAGGCCTTCGCCACGCTGCTGCGCAGGAACCAGGCCCGCTACGGTGGCTACATCGTCCACCTCGGGGTCGTGCTCGTGATGGTCGGCACCGCGGGCTCGGTGCTGAATCAGGAGCGGCTCGAGAACCTGAAACCCGGCGAGCAGATCGATCTCCGTGACTACCGGCTCGAATACCTGACCGCGACACCGATCCCGGAGCAGCACTACGGCGGCGCCACCGCGCGGCTCGCTCTCTACCGCGGCGACGAGCCGCTGGGCGTCATGACACCGCAGAAACGCTTGTACTGGCTCGAGCAGCAGCCCGCGTCGGTCCCGTCGGTGTATTCGACCCTGCGCGAAGACATCTACGTGATCCTCACGAACATCGAGGCCGACGGATCCGCGACCTTCAAGGTCTATCGCAACCCGCTCGTGAACTGGATCTGGATCGGCGGTTACGTGTTCGTACTCGGCTCGATCACAGTGATGTGGCCGCACCCCCGACGCAACCCGTCACCGGGCGCCGGATGACCCACCGCAGCTGCCGGCTCGCCGTTCCGGGCGTTTCGATCGTTCCGGGCGTTTCGATCATCCTGGGCGTTTCGATCGTCCTGCTGTTGCTCGCGGCAGGGGCCGTGCAGCCCGCGCGCGCCCAACCGGGCATCACCGCCTCGCCGCACGGCCCCTCCGAGAGCGCGGACGGGATCGCGGATGTTCCGGCCGGACCCGCCACGCTACGCGGGCGGGTGGTCCATACCAGCCGCGAAGGTGCAGGCGCCGATCTGACGGTCGCGCTGTTCGCACTCGCCGCCGACGGCCGGCCGGGCGTCCGTCGGGTGCAGAGCGGGTCGACCGGTGAATTCGAGTTCGACCGGATCTCGAACGATCCCGAGACCGTCTACTTGCTCGGCGTGCGTTATGGAGAAATCCCCTTCAGCCTGCGCACCACGTTCGAAGCGGGCGAGATCGAACGCACCATTGTGCTCGAGATCGACGGGCTCGAGTTCGGCGCGGTGGAGATGCGCATCGACCGTGGTTGCAGCGGCGCACGCATCAGTGAGGCCCACTCGCTCCGCAACCCGAGCGAATTCGTCTTCTTCGTTCCCGCGCAGGAACGCGACGAGCGTCCCCCGATCGCGCGTGTGCCACTGCCGGCGGGCGCAAGCTTGTTCAGCTCGACCGGCACTACGCTCGACGAGGGCATCGACCTGCGCGACGGCGAGGTGCTCTTCTGGGGCCCGCTGCACCCCGGCACGCAGCAGCTGCGATTCACCTACTCTCTGCCGGCCCGAGATCATCGCGTAGAAGTGATCCACGCGTTTCCCAGCGGCGCGCAGGACGTGAGGGTGCTGACGTTCGGCGACGGTGCCGCACCGCAGGGCGACGGGCTGCGCCCGAGCGACCCGGTCGCGGTCGCTGGACTGTCGTACGCAGCGGTTACGAGCGGGCCCGTCGCGCCCGGCGGCGAGATCGCGTTCTCGCTCGAACTCGCGAGCTTCGCGAACAATGCGTCGCGCTTCGAGCTGCGCTCCGCGACCATGTGGCTCGAACTCGACGACGCGGCGCTCGACGTCCGCGAACAGTTCGAACTCGTCGTGACGGGCGACGAACCGTTGCGCTCGAATTCCGACGCACCACTGCTCTGCCTGCCGCTACCGCAGGGCGCCGAGGGAGTGCGCTTCTCCGGCGATGCGTTCTCGATGGGAATCCAGCCCGACCCGACCGGCGGCATCGCGCTGCGCGGCCCAATTCCAGCCGGGAGTTCGAGCTTTGCGCTGAGCTACCTGCTGCGAAGCGGCAGCGGCCGTGTCCGCTTCGCACGTGAATTCCCGACCGGTCTGTCGCTGCTCTCGATCTACATCGCGGACACCGGAGTGCTGACCGAAACCGACCGGCTGCACCGCCGTCGGCCGCTCCGCACCGCCGATCGCAGCTACATCCACCTCGAGGCGTACCAGGTCGACCCCGGCGAGACGGTTGCGGTCGACATCGAGAGTCTTCCGGTCGCACAGCCGCTGCCGCGCCTGGCGTCGGCCGGGTTCGTGGTGATCACCGCACTGGTCGCCGGCCTCTTCTTGACTGCGCCGCTCCGCTCACCGCGCGAACCGGACGAAACGGCCATCGCGCCGACCACGACGACAGCCGCGGAGCTGGCTTTGGTCTATGCGGCAATTCGCGATCTCGAAGACGACTATGAAACCGGCAAGATCTCGGCCGAGGACCACAGCACGATGCGAAGCGAACTGCGCCGGCGGGCCGGCGAGCTGCTGCGCCTCGAGCGAGCCGCAGCCGCGACCCCTGCCGCCACCACCTCGCAGGTGAAGGTGTGCAGCGATTGCGGCGCGCACACCCCGCCCGATGCGCGCTTCTGCTCGCAGTGCGGCGCGAAGATCGGCGACCCGGTGGGCGACGGAGAGCGCGCGGGGTGAAAACTCCGGCCATTGCCGCGTCGAACCTCGAAAAGCGCTTTGGCCGTGCAGTGGCGTTGCGCGGCATCGATTTCAGCATCCCCGATGGCACCAGCCTCGCGGTGGTCGGACCGAATGGTGCGGGCAAATCGACGCTGCTACGGCTGATCGCGGGCCTCGCGCGCCCGACGGCGGGGACGCTGCAGATCGGCGGCGACGACAGCCACCGACGCGCGACCCGTGGGCGCCTGGGCTACATCGGCCACGCGACGCTGCTGTACCCGGCCCTCACCGCACGCGAGAACCTGATCTTCGCCGCCCGCTGCTACGGACTGCCCGACCCCGCCGGCCGTGCCGACGCGCTGCTCGCCGACGAAGGGCTCGCGCCGGTCGCGGACCGTGCGGCCGGCGGATTCTCACGCGGTATGGCGCAGCGGCTCGCAATTGCGCGCGGACTCGTCCACGATCCGAAAGTGGTCCTGCTCGACGAGCCGTTTACGGGTCTCGACCGAAGCGCGGCCGAACGTTTCGCCAGCCGCATCGACGGCATGCGACGCGACGGGCGAACGCTGGTGCTCGTCTCCCACGATGTGCGCTTCGCTGCGCAGGTCGCCGATGCGGCGATCGTGCTCAGCGACGGGCGAATCGCGCAGGCTTTCTTTGACGCACCCCCCGACGCCGCCGAGCTGGAGCACGCCTACCTGGCCGCAGGCGAGGCGCGGCAGTGAACGTCTTCCTCGCCGTGCTCTGGAAGGATCTCTTGACCGAGTGGCGTAGCCGCGATCGTGCGGTCGCGATGTTACTGTTCTCGCTGCTGGTGGTCGTGGTATTCCACTTCTCGTTGCCCGGCGGCGCCACTTCGAAGATGGAGGCGACGGCGCCGGGGCTGCTCTGGATCGCGTACGTGTTCGCGTCGATCCTCGGTTTCAACCGCGCGTTCTCGATGGAACTCGAGAACGACGCGCTGTCCGGCATCGCGCTGCTGCCCACGGACCGCGGCTGGGTGTTTCTCGGCAAGGCAACGGCCAATCTCGTGATCCTCGGGTTCGTCCAGGCCATCATCGCGGCGGTCTTCGGGCTCGTCTTCGAGCTCGCGCTGCTCGAGGTCGCGGCCCCATTCGCACTCGTGGTGTTGCTCGGTTCGCTCGGCCTGTGCTCGGTCGGAACCCTGTTCGCCGCCGTGGCGGTAAGGACACGTTTCCGCGAGGTCATGCTGCCGTTGCTGATGCTGCCGCTGCTGATCCCGGTGTTGCTCGGTGCGGTGCGCGCCACTTCGAGCTTGCTCGCCACCGGCGAGCTCGACTTCTCGGCCGACTTCGTACTCGACGAGTGAGGAACATGGCCGCTCCCCCGATGCAGCGTTCCCCCGCCCCGCTCTGGATCAGCGGCGCACTCCTCGCCGCCGCCGGCGCGGTCTGGGCCGGGCTGGTGCTGACCGCACCGATCGACAGCGTCCAGGGCGTGATCCAGAAGATCCTCTACGTCCATGTGCCGTGCGCCTTCGCGTCCTACGTGGGCTTTGCGGTGACGGGTGTGTTCAGCGCGATCTACCTGTGGAAGCACGACGAACGCTACGACCGGGTCGCGCTCGCTTCGGCCGAGGTCGGTGTCCTCTTCTGTACGCTCGTGATCGTCACTGGCCCCATCTGGGCCAAGGGGACCTGGGGGCATTGGTGGTCCTGGGACCCGCGGCTGACCGTCACGCTG
>JAFDEI010000328.1 GCA_019310425.1 Deltaproteobacteria bacterium
GCGGATTCGCAACGGGCTCGCCAGCAGGATGCTGTGCGGCGGCGCCGAAGGCGCGAGCCACTACATCTGGGCCGGCTTCGACGCGATGCGGGTGCTGTGCCGCAAGTTCAACGAAGCACCCGAGCGCGCCTCGCGACCGATGAGCGCCTCGGCGGCGGGCTTCGTGCCCGCCGCGGGAGCCGGCGCGCTGATGCTCGAGAGCCTCGACAGCGCACAGGAGCGCGGCGCTCGGATCCACGCCGAGCTACTGGGCAGCTTCGTCAATTGCGGCGGCCACCGCGGTGGCGGCAGCATGACCGCACCGAATCCCGAAAGCGTAGTGCGCTGCATCCGCGGCGCACTCGCCGACGCAGGCATCGAGGGCTCGGCCGTCGGTGCGATCAACGGTCACCTGACCGCCACCGGCGCGGACCCCAAGGAGGTGGGTTCTTGGGCGAAAGCGCTCGGTTGCAGCCCGGAGACCCTGCCGCCGATCACGTCGACCAAGTCGATGATCGGTCACGGCCTCGGCGCAGCGGGCGCGATCGAGTCGGTCACCTCGGTGCTGATGCTTTCCGGTGGCTTCGTGCACCCGTCGATCAACTGCGAGGACGTGCACCCCGAGATCGAGCCCTACGCGGCTTCGATTCCCCACACGCTGCTCGAAATCCCCGAGCTCGACGTCGTCATCAAGGCCGGCTTCGGGTTTGGAGACGTCAACTGCTGCCTCGTATTCCGCAAGTGGAAAGACTGAACACCCCTATCCAATCAAGGAGAAAGACATCATGGGAACTGAAGTTTTCGAGAAGGTCGTGAAGATCCTGACACCGTACGTCAAGAACCAGGCGGCGCTCGACAGCGTGAGCGCCAGCACCCACATTCTCGACGATCTCAAGGTCAACTCGGCCCGGCTGGTCGACGTAGTGCTCGAATTCGAGGATGTATTCGACATCGAGATCGCCGACGACGATGTCGACAGCGTCGAGACGGTCGGAAACGCGATCGAGTTGATCGAGTCGAAGCTCGGGTAGTGAAGCGCACGTCGAGCGAAGCGAGCACAGGTCCCGCAGAGCGGGACGAGCGAAGCGAGCAAAGGTCCCGCGCAGCGGGACCGCGCCGCGCCGCGCCGCGCCGCGCGTCTGCCGATCTGGAGCTACCGGCGCGCATGTACCTGCTGGTCCAGCGGGAAATTTCCCGCCTGCTCTCACCTCTCTCGCTCATGCTGATCTGGATCGCATTGCGATTCGTTCGCGGCTATCGCATCGAACACCTGGCGGAGGTCCGCCGGGCATCCCGCGAGATCCGTGCACGTGGCAGTGCGCCGCTTCTCGTCTGCGCAAACCATCTGACGATGATCGATTCGTTCCTGATTACGTGGGCACTCGGGAATCCCCTGTGGTTCACCTTGCACTTCTCGGCACTGCCCTGGAACGTCCCGGAACGGCTGAACTTCGCCTCGAAACCGTGGCAGAAGGCCGCCATCTACCTGCTGAAGTGCGTCCCGATCCACCGCGGCGGGCGGCGCAGCGAGGTCGCCGATGTGCTTTCTCGGGTGGCCCATTTGCTGCGCAACAACGAGTCGGTCCTGATCTTCCCGGAAGGCGGACGCAGCCGCAGTGGCCGTGTCGAGGCCGAGAGCGCGGCCACCGGGGTTGGGCGAGTGATCCGATCGGTCCCCGACTGCCGCGTACTGTGCGTCTACCTGCGCGGGGAGCGGCAGAGTGCTTTTTCCTTCGTTCCGGAACGGGGCGACCGCTTCTACGCAGCGGTGAGCGAGATCGAGCCCAAGACCGACGCCACCGGCTTGCGGGGTTCCCGCGAGCTGGTGCGGCAAGTGGTTCGAAGACTTTCTGAAATGGAGACGGAGTACTTCGATGGTCGGGAATGACGTAGTCGACATTGCCGACACACGCCGGCGTGCGCGGCATGCGCGCTTCGACGCTCGCGTCTTCAGCGACTTCGAGCGCCGTGCAATCGCGGGCGACGACGACGGTGAGGCGAGGCGCTGGGCTCATTGGGCCGCGAAGGAAAGCGCGTACAAGGTCGCGAAGCGCACCGATCCCACCACGGTCTTCTCGCCCGTGAAGTTCGCAGTCATATTCGACGGCGCATTCGACGCCGGCCGGCGGCGATTGCATCCACGCCGTAGCCGTCGCCCCGGGCGGCCGGCCCACGGCGATGCTCGCCGGGGTCGGTCCGTATCCCGACAATGCAAACGCCGACTCACCGAGCCGGGCGGTGCGGCGGCTCGCGATCCGCGACCTCGCCCCTCGGCTCGCGACCGATGCGAGCAACCTCGTGGTGCGCAGCAGCGAACGGATCCCGAGGCTGCAGCACCGAGACGGGCACGATGTCGCGACGTTGTCGTTGTCGCACCACGGGCGATTCGTCGCCTACGCGTGCCGGCTGGACCACGACGCTGCGGGAGTCGCACGATGAGCCGGCAGTCACACATCCGGCGCCTCGCGATCGTCAATCGTGGCGAGGCCGCGATGCGCTGTATCCGCGCCGTCAAGACGCTCAGCGCACTCGAAGGCTCCGACCTCGAATCGATTGCGCTCTACACCGGCGTCGATCGCGACGCACCGTTCGTACGCCACGCCGACCACTCGCTTCGGCTCACGACGACGGGAGGGGGCAGCGCGGTCGCGGCCTACCTGGACCACGACGCCCTGATCGCGACGCTCACCGCAGCCCGCGCGGACGCGGTCTGGCCGGGCTGGGGCTTCGTCGCCGAGGACCCGGAGTTCGTCGCGAAGGTCGAAGCGGCCGGGATCACGTTCCTCGGACCATCCGCCGAGGTGATGCGCCGGCTCGGCGACAAGATCGCCGCGAAGGAAGTCGCCGAAGGAGCCGGCGTGCCGGTGATCCCGTGGAGCGGCGGGGCCGTCGCGGACCTCGCCGCTGCCGAAGCCTGCGCGCAACAGATCGGCTACCCGCTGATGATCAAGGCCTCGGCCGGCGGCGGTGGGCGCGGCATCCGCGCGGTCGACCATGCTCTCGATATCGCTGTCGCGTTCGAGAGCGCAACCGCTGAGGGGCTCTCTGCATTCGGCGACCCGACCGTCTTCCTCGAGCGACGGCTGCGGGCCGGCCGTCACATCGAGGTACAGGTTGCAGCCGATGCGCACGGCAACGCGGTTTCATACGGCTGCCGCGATTGTTCGGTGCAGCGGCGCCACCAGAAGGTGCTCGAAGAGGCGCCGCCGCCGGGCCTCGACCGAGCGCTGATCGACGGGCTCGAGCAAGCCGCCGTGAAGCTCATCGCAAAGGTCGGCTACGTGGGTGTGGGCACCGTCGAATTTCTGATCGCGGACGGTGCGTTCTACTTCCTCGAGGTCAACCCGCGCCTGCAGGTCGAGCACGGCATCACCGAGGAGATCACGGGCATCGATCTGGTCCAGCTCCAGATCCGTATCGCGCGCGGCGAGAAGCTGCCCCCGCAGCCGACCCCGCGACCGGGCGTCGCAATCGAAGCCCGAGTCTGCGCGGAAGACCCGGAGGCCGACTTCCTGCCCGCGCCGGGCGACATCGAGGTCTTCGACCCCGCGCTCGGACCGCGCGTGCGGGTCGACTCCGGGGTTGTCGCGGGCTGCAGCGTACCACCCGACTTCGACTCGCTGATCGCGAAGGTGATCGCGTGCGGCGACACCCGCGAAGAGGCACGCGCGCGACTCGCGTGCGCGCTCACGGATTTCGAACTCGTCGTCGTCGGTGGCGCGAGCAACAAGGGCTACCTGGTTCACCTGCTCGATACAGAGCGATACCGCACGGCCGACTTCGACACGGAATGGCTCGATCGCTCGCCCGAGCTGCGAACCGGCTCCGACGCCTACGCGGTCGAAGCGCTGGTCGCGGCCGCCATCTTGTTCTATCAGCGGGTGCGCGACGTCGCGCGCCACGCCTTTTTTTCCGACCCCACGAGCCTGACCCCGACTTCGATCCCGGCCTCGACGGGCCAACGCATCGACCTCTCGCGCGGCGGCGAGAGCTACCGAATCGAAGTCTTCGCGGTCGGCGCATGGCGTTACCGCGTGCACCTCGATGGGCGCGTCACGACCGTGAAGCTACGCGGCAAGGGCGCCCACACCGCGAGCCTCGAGATCGGCGGGCGCTCACTGCGGGTACTCCACGACCTCTCCGACCGCGGAGTGCGGATCGAAGTCGAGGCCCTCCCGTACCGCTTCAGCAGCGAGCTCGCGGGGCAGGTTCGCGCCGGCACGCCCGCGATGGTGATCTCGCTCGATGTCGAGGTTGGCGATCGCGTGGAGCTCGGACAAGGCCTCGGACTACTCGAAGCGATGAAGATGGAGATCGGCTTCCAAGCCGAGGTAGCGGGCGTGGTGAAGGAGATCGCGGTTCGCAGCGGGCAGCAGGTCGCGTCGGGTGAACTGCTCCTGGTGATCGATATCGCCGAGGAGGGCAACACCACGGAGATCTCGGGTGAGCGCCTCCAGCTGCCGCTCGGTCCGGACCCGCTCGACCTCTTCTTCCGACCCGTTGAGGCCGACGACGCCCCGGTCCCGGATCTGCTCGCGGCCGATGCGGCAGAACCCGAGCTGCGCCGGGCCGCGATCGCAGCCGCGCGCGACGAGGTCCGTCGGCTCGTCATGGGCTACGACGTGAACCCCGAGCGCGGCGAGAAACTCGCGGCCTTTCTCGAAGCGCCACTCCCCGATGGACTCTCCGAATCGTTCTGCCGAGAACTTGCCGAGATCCGCCACGAGCTATCGCTGTTCATCGACATCGAGCAACTCTTCATCCGCGCGCCTCGGCGTGTGCGCTCGGGCGACCCGGTGCCGTCGAACTACGCGCAGCTGCGCAACTACGTGCGCCGCCTCGAAGATGGGGGTGAGAGCCTCAATGATGAGTTCCGCGC
>JAFDEI010000158.1 GCA_019310425.1 Deltaproteobacteria bacterium
CCGTTTCGGCGTCGAGTACATCCCACGAGGCCCAGACCTCGCTTCATGTCCCGGGTAGCAGAGCCGTCGCCGTTACCGCCCCTCCGGGTCGCCCCACGAACACCGCCCCATTGGCGTGCGCCGCAGGACTCGGGAGCGAGTGAGGCCCCCTGATTCGAAAGGCTAGGCAAAGCAGCGCGACGCCACCAGCGGGTACCAAAAGTGGACGTCATCGCACTACAATCCCGCCATGACCGAATTCCCGCAGACCTCGACCCTGCTCGTGTCGTGCCCCGATCGGCGCGGGATCGTCGCGGCACTCGCCCAGGTGCTCCATGGCCACGGTGCGAACATCCTCGATTCGGATCAGCACACCGATACCGAGGCGGGCGTCTTCTTCCAGCGAATCTGCTTCGATACCCGCGAACTGCTCTCCGACCGCACCTCACTCGAACGGGCGATCGACGAAGTGGCCGAGCGCATGGGGATGCGATTTCAGCTCAGTGACTCGTCGACGCGCAAGCGCCTCGCGATCTTCGTCTCGCGAACCGACCACTGCCTCTACGACCTGCTGCTGCGCCAGCGGGCCGGAGAACTCCGTTGCGACATCCCGCTGATCGTGAGCAATCACCCGGATCTGAAGCCGGTCGCCGATCAGTTCGGAATCGACTTCGAGGTCTTCCCGATCTCGGCCGACAACAAGCCGGCTCAGGAAAGACGCGAACTCGAGCGGCTCGAAGCGCACGGGATCGACGTCATTGCGCTCGCGCGCTACATGCAGGTCCTCTCGGGGGACTTCGTGGAGCATTACCCGGCACGGATCATCAACATCCACCACTCGTTCCTGCCCGCGTTCAGCGGTGGCCGGCCGTACCAGCAGGCGCGCGAGCGCGGCGTGAAGCTGATCGGTGCGACCGCCCACTACGCGACGCTCGACCTCGACGAAGGACCGATCATCGAGCAGGACGTGATTCGGACGTCCCACCGGGACAGCGTCGCAGACCTCACCCGCAAGGGCCGCGACGTCGAGCGCTCCGTGCTTTCACACGCCGTGCGCTGGCATCTCGAGGACCGAGTGCTGGTTTACGGCAACAAGACCGTCGTGTTCCCCGGATGAACCTGCGCCTGATCGGCTTCTTCCTGGTCTTCGGCGTGGCGACTTTCAGCTGGCTGATGACGTACGGGGCCTGGCAGTTCCAGAATGTCGCGGCGCGGGTCGTGCCGATCGAGCCCCGCCACTTTCGCGCGCTGACCGTGATCGCGGTCGGCACCGGCGGCGAGTACGAGAACCCGGCGCGCGGTGGCCCCGCCACCGCGGTCGCGGTCGGCAAACACGTGCTGCTCGTCGACGCGGGCCGCTCGGTCGCGGAGGGCCTGCGCAATGCCACGATTTCGGTCTCACAGCCCGAAATGCTGCTGCTCACGAACCTGCTGCCCGAAAATACCGTGGGGCTCGACGATCTGCTGCTGACCGGCTGGATCCAAGGTCGCAGCGAGCCGCTGCAGGTGGTGGGCCCGGCGGGCACGCGCACCCTCGTGGAAGGCCTGCTCGCAGCCCACGCGCGGGGAATCGCCGCGCGCCGAGAGTCACTCGGTCTCCCCGCGGGGGGGATCGAGGTCGAGATCGTCGAGATCGAAGACGGCTGGAGCTTTGAAGCCGACGACCTGCAGGTACGCGCCGGGGCGCTGCCCGGGGGCCCGCTCCCCGCCTTCGCGTATCGCTTCGAGGCGGGCGACCGCTCCGCGGTGATTGCAGGAACCGGCTGGGCCGAGGATGCACTGGTTGCGTTCGCCCAGGGTGCCGACCTACTGGTGCACGAGGCCGCGTTCATTCCCGACCCGGAGATCGCGGAAATGATCGGCGTCGACACGGATCCCATGCGCCTGCGCCGCGAGATCGCGCTCCACACGCGGCTCGAAGAGGTGGGCGGGGTCGCGGCACGTGCGGGCGTAAGAAAGCTCGCCCTGGTGCGTCTGCGACCGCCTCCGGTCTACGACATCCAGATCACGAGCGAGATCGACGGCTTCGACGGCACCATTGTGATTCCGGATGACGGCGACGAGATCAGACCGTGAGTCCGGGCTCGTCGTAGATCGAAGGAGTTTCGGGCTCCGACGGCGAGTTGAACCACGGCGCGAGTGGTGCGGCGGGCCGATCGTCTGCGTCGCGATCACCCGTGAAACGCCGCCGCTGCTCTTGGAAATAGCTGATATCGGGTGCGTGTGCGATCGCCTCGTCGATGGTCTCGACCGCGCGCTCCGGCCAGCCGAGCATGAACTGGACCTCGGCGAGGGTGTCGAGGATGTTGGGATCCCGGCGTTCGGTCTCGTCCACCGCCTGCTCGGCCAGCAACAAGGCCGCTTCCATGAGT
Organism: Deltaproteobacteria bacterium; assembly: GCA_019310425.1. Taxonomy (GTDB): domain Bacteria; phylum Myxococcota_A; class UBA9160; order UBA9160; family SMWR01; genus JAFDEI01. Next base: position 2,352 of record JAFDEI010000158.1, read on the forward strand.
TCGCGCGACGGATCCGTCGAGATGGCGATCAGCCAGGCGGTGTCGTTCAGCTCGAGCACCGAGATGCCGGGCAATCGCGCGAGCCGCGCCGCGTGACGGGCGGTGTATTGGCCGGGGCGCGTGAGTTCCCAACCCGCGCTCGCGATGGCAAGGCCGGTGATGGCCACGACCGCAACGCTCGACGCCACGATCCAGCCCGACGGCTGGTTCGAGCGCGCAGGACGGCGTGTCAACGCCGCCGCCGCGACGAAACCGCCGAAGAAGCCGCCCATATGGGCGGAACCCGAGATGACGGGCACCAGGAAGCCGATCACGCCATTGATGACGAGCAACAGCAACAGCGACCGCCGCGGATAGCGCCACCAGGCCGGCAGCCGGTCCGCCCACGCGAATTCGAGCCAGACCGCTGCACCGACGAGCCCGAAAACCACACCCGACGCGCCGACCACGGGCACCGAGTCGACCAGCCCGCTCGTCGCCATCGCGCAGACGCCCGAAACGCCCATGATCGTGACGGTGCGAAATGCGCCCAGCGGGCGCTCCACGAGCGCACCGAGCACGACCAGCGCGAGCATGTTGAGGCCGAGATGAAGCGGGAAGTGCGGCGCGGCGTGGATCAGGTTCGCGGTCACCACCCGCCAGGTGTCACCGTCGCGGAAGAACGCGGGAGTGAAGTTCCCAACGGCCTCGATCGCCGGGCCGATGAATAGCTGGAGCGCGAATACCGCGACGCAGATCCCCGCCATCGCCCAGGTCGCCCGCAGCGGGCCGACACTGCGAGCCTCGAGTTCGATGGCGGCCATCCGATCGAGTTGCTGCGCGCCTCCCGGACTCTCTGCAATCCGCCGCGCGAGTGCGCGAAGCAGGTTCTCGGGCCCACCCGTCTGGGCGAACATCCCGCGGCCCAGGATATAGACCGAACGCTTCGCTCCGATCCACACCGCCTGCGTGGTGGTCGTCAGGTGGGTGATCTCGGAGTACTTCGTGACGACGCGACGACGCCCACGACTCGCGACCGGGTGCTCCATTTCGTCCGACCGCAACACGATCGGTGGGCGCCCCCCCTCGAGAGGGAATACCTGGCCGTCGCTTCCGAAGGGATCGAAACTCACAGCAAAAGCCTAGCCTGCATTTCACACCCGACCGCGACCGCGGCGGAGAATCGCCTCGAGACACGATGTGATAAGCGCTGCAGAGCGGCGCGCAGCCCCGGTGGCACCCTCGCCGCTGACCACGAGTCGATTAGGAGCGGTCGGGCAGAGGCAGGGTCGGGAAGACCCGGCTGAACACCAGGTAGACCAGCGCGAACAGGCCGAGGAAGCCGAGTGCCACGCCGATCTGGATCGCACCGAACCAGGCCGCGCCATCGCCCGGGACCAGGGAGGGCCAGATCAATTTCGCTCGAGCCAGAAGCCGAGCAGCGAAATCGCCGCGACACTGCCGAGAATCGACTTGGTCTTCTTCGGCTCCTCCCCGAGCAGCACCCAGAACGGAATCACCCAGCAGCCGAGCCATGCCGTGAGCGAGAGCTTCACATAGGGCTCGTTGAGGTTGTCCCAGACCCAGTACCAGCTGTCCTGAAGAAACTGCGAGCCGAGGCGCGCTTCGAAGAATTGCGTCTCTTCGGGGAGGTTGCCGTACCAGATCACGATGTACTGTGAAAAGAACAGGTACATCCAGAAGATCGAGAACGCGAAGAGCATCTTGCCGAGGTCGTGCATGCGCGGACGCGTGATCTCGGCGTCCCAGCCGGGGCTGCGCGAGAGCAGTACGCAGATCAAGGCGGTCGCGGCGATGCCGTTCAGGAAACCAGCCCACAGGAAGTACCAGCCGAAGATGACCGAGAACCACGTCGGTGAGAGCGACATGACCTGGTCGAACGCGATGAAGGAATAACCGAAGACATAGACGAGCGCGCAGATCGGCGCAAGCACGGCCAGCTTGCGCTTCGAATCAGCCCGCTCCTCGGCATCACCGCGCCAGTTCTTCGTCCAGCGCGCAAACATCCCCTTGGCCTGGGTCGCACGCTCGGCGGCACCCCCCAGCGCGGGCCGGAACGAGAGCTTCAGATAGCGCAGCGTCAACAACGCCAGGACGCCGAGGATCCCGAGGTCGGTCAGGTAGACACGTGGGAGGTTGAGCCAACCTTCCTTGCCGTGGGGCGCGCCGTGAACCCAATTGGTGTGGATCGATTCGCTGCCGAGGAACTGCACGAGCATCAGCAGGAAGGCGACGGGCACGAACGCGGCCAGGCCTTCAGCAACATATCGCACCGGGCCTGCCCACTTGGCGCCGACGATCACGAGCGCGCACGACAGCATCAGGCCGCCCAGCGACAGCGTCATGAAGTACATCAGGTTCACATGGAAAGCGCGCCAAGCGGTGTCGGGATCGCTCACCAGGCCACCGATGAACGCGATCAACCCGACGGCGATCAGCGCCCCGCAGGTTCCGAGCATCGACGTGGGGATGCCGCGCGGATTCGCTCGTTCGATCTCGCCCGCGCTCACCACAGATCCACTCCCGGTTGATTGATGTACATGACGTAGTTCACGATATCCCAGCGATCCTCGCTCGAGATGCGCCGATAGGCGGGCATCCGGCGGCGGCCGTAGCGGATCGAATTGTAGATGTGTCCCTCGCTGCGGACCTTGGCGACCGAAGCCGGCCCCGCGATCGGCAGCACGCCGATGAAGGGCCCGGCAATTTCGCCCGTCATGCTGACGGGACCGTCGCCCAGGCCCGACTCGCCGTGGCAGGTGATGCAGTAGATTTCATACTGCGCCTTGCCGTTCTGAAGGGACGCGAGAGAACGCCGTCGCGGGTTGACGAGCGTGGCCGCCTCGTCGTCGGTCATCTTGGAGTTGTCCGCCTCGCCGCCGGTGATCGGCACGGTGCCCTCGGGCGGCAGGAAGCCCTCGAGGCGGCCCTGCCACTCGACGCGTTCGAATGCCTGAACGGCCGGCTGCCACTTCATCTGCGGGAACCAGTCGTTCGACCACTGCTCCCAACAACCGACCGAGCCGGTCAGCAGCAGCGCGACCAGCAGGAAGACGGTCCGGACGAATCGGAACCTACGACTCGACAAGGGTGACCTCCATCGCGCCGTGGGCCCGCAGCAGCGACTCGAGCTCGGGAACGTCGCGCGACTGGCACGTCACCACGACACCGAAGTCCTCTGCGGAGAACCGGGGGTGGTAGACGTCGTGCCGCTTGAATTGCAACAGCTTGCCTTTGATGATGAAACCGAGAGCGGTCATCAGACCGCCGAAGAGGATCGTCAGCTCGAAGGCGATGATCGTGTAGGGCGGTATCGAGCTGAACGGCTTGCCGCCGATCGCGATCTGCCAGTCGTTCGCCATCCACAAGGTGAGCGCGAAACCCGTGACGACGCCGGCGAGCCCCCCGATCAGGGTGTACAACCGCACACCGCTGGGTTTGGGATCGACAGCATCTTCGACCTCGGTGAAGGGCGCCGGTGCGTAGGTGATGATTTCCGTGTAGCCGCGCGCGCGAATCTGGGTGATCGCGGCCGCAGTCTTTCCGGGCAGGTCGTATATGCCGAGTATGCGCGGCATCAGTGGGCTCCCTCTTCGGCGTGGGCCCGCTCGTGGATGGCGATCTCCTTCACCTCCGCGATCGCGATGATCGGGAAGAGTTTCAGGAAGATCAGGAAGAACATCGAGAAGAACGCAAAGCTCCCGCCGACGATCCCCAGCTCGGCCCAGCTGATCGTGAAAGTCCCCCAGACTGCCGGGACGTACTCACGCGACAGGCCGGAAATGATGATGACGTAACGCTCGAACCACATGCCGATGTTGATGCAGACGGACAGCACGAAGAGCGTGGGGACGTGGGTGCGCACCTTCTTGAACCACAGGATATGCGGCAGCACGCCGTTGAAGATGATCATCACCCAGCTCGAGATCCAATACGGTCCGAACGCGCGCAGCCAGAAGGCGCTCTGCTCGGCTTCGACGCCGCTGTACCAGGCCGTCCAAAACTCGGCCAGATAGGCGTAACCCACGATGATCGATGTGAGCAGAATGAACCGCGACATGTTCTCGAAGTGGTAGTCGGTGATGTACGCCTCGAGCCGGAAGATCCGACGCACCGGGATCATCACCGTGAGCACCATCGCGAAACCCGAGAAGATCGCGCCGGCGACGAAGTACGGCGCGAAGATCGTTGAGTGCCAGCCCGGAACGATCGCCACGGCGAAGTCCCAGGAAACGACACTGTGCACCGAGAGCACCAGCGGTGTCGCGAGGCCCGAAAGGTGCAGCACCGTGCGGTTGTGGGCCTTCCACTGGTTCGTCGTTCCCTGCCAGCCCAGCGAGAGCGCGGCGTAGAGCCCCTTGCGGAAACCCCTGGCGCGGTCGCGCGCGATGGCGAGATCGGGGATCAGGCCGATGAAGAGGAACACGATCGAGATCGTCGCATAGGTCGATATCGCGAAGGTGTCCCACATCAGCGGGCTCTTGAAGTTGATCCAGAGACCGCGTTGATTCGGATACGGCAGGATGAAGTACGACTTCCACATCCGGCCGACGTGGATGCCGAGGAACTGTGCCGCGGTGAGGACCGCGAACACCGTCATCGCCTCGGCGCTGCGGTTGATCGAGTTGCGCCACTTGGCGCGGAACAGGAACAGGATCGCCGAGATCAGCGTGCCCGCGTGAGCGATACCGACCCAGAAGACGAAGGTGACGATGTAGGCGCCCCAGAAGACCGGGTGAGCGTATCCCGCGATGCCGAGGCCTTTGTAGACCTGGTAGACCCAGATCCCGCCGGCGACGTGCACCATCAGTACGCACAGGCCGAGCAGCGCCCAATAGCCGATCGAGGTGCCCTTCATCACCCCGAGCAGGTCGCGGTTGACCTTGGAGTCGCGATACCGGGAAGCCGGGCGGACCATCGCGGCGACGGGTTCGGCGGGCGGCGGAGGTGTCATCCTAGGCTCCCTCCCCGTCGCGAATGACCTTCTTCAGATAGGTGGTCGCAGGTCGCGTATTGAGCACATGGAGTGCGTGATACGACCGCGCGTCGTTGTTCCGGGCTTTCTGCACCACTTCGGCCTTCTCGTCCTTCAGGTTGCCGAAGGTGATCGCGTTGGTCGGACAGGTCTGCTGGCAGGCCGTCCTCGCTTCGCCGTCGGCGATCGGGCGACCTTCGTCCTTCGCGAGTTGCCGTGCCCCGGCAACGCGCTGCACGCAGTACGTGCATTTCTCCATCACGCCCTGGCCACGCACCGTCACATCCGGGTTCAATCGCAATCGCATCGGATCGGGCAGGTTCTCGATCGAATAGTCGAACCAGTTGTACCGGCGGACCTTGTACGGGCAGTTGTTGGCGCAGTAGCGCGTGCCGATGCAGCGGTTGTACGTCATCGCGTTCAGGCCGTCGTCGGCGTGATAGGTCGCAATCACCGGGCAGACCGGTTCGCAGGGAGCGGCGCCACAATGCTGGCACATCATCGGGGAATGACGGACATCGACCTTGCCGAGTTCCTCATGGTCGATTCGGCTCGGCCGGCCGGTGCGCAGCTCCTGCCAGCCCTCGCCGACATAGCGCTCGATGCGCAGCCAGGTCATCTGGCGTCGGCGCATCAGACCTTCTTCGCCCACCACGGTGATGTTGTTCTCGATCGAGCAGGCGACCACGCAGGCCGCACAACCGTCGCAGCGGTCGAGGTCGATGGTCATGCCCCAGCGGTAGAGACTCTCCGCTGTCGAATCATCGGTGGCGTCGTAGGGCCGCAGGATCTCGTGGGCTTCGCCCTGTCCGCCGCCGTGCTCGCCGGCCTGCTCTTCGCCGCCCTCGAAGTGCGCGACCGCGCCGTCGCCGGCCTTCGCGAGCGCCGTGAGCGAAATCGCATCGCCGAGCTGCCGGCCGCGCTTGTTGTCGGTGTACTGCGTGAGCGCCAGTCGCTGGTGGCGCCCCACGCTCGTGACCTCCGCTCGGGTCGTGAGGTAAGCGAGCCCACCGGACTCGTCGGTGAGTGCGGGCAGGATGCTGAGGACGTTCACGCCACGCGCCTCGCCCGGGCGACCGTCGTTTTCGAGCGACGCGAAGTGGCCGACCGTATGCCCCTGGCCGGTCGCGATCGCGATCACGTCGTCGCGGATGCCGCCGCGCGGATAGGCGGGAACCTCGAGCTTGCCATAAGGCGTTGTCACCTGGAGCACATCGCCGCTGTCGACGCCGAGCTTCTCCGCGGTGTTGCGGCTGATCTCCGCCCACGACTGCCAGCACAGGCTGCTCACCGGGTCGGGGGTCTCCTGCAACCACGGCAGATCGGCGCCCGAGCCGTCTCCGAGCAGCGGTGACGGGTGCGCGAACAGCGTGTACTCGCCGGTACCCTCGAGTTCCGGCTCGCGGACCTCGATCTGCGCGGCGTGGGGCGACAGCTGCACGCTCGTCACCGGCGCGTTCGCGAAATCCCCGCCGCGAGCCAGTGCCTTGCGCCAGTCGACGCCGGCCCAGGCCGACTCGAGGATCGTCCGGAAGCTGCCTTCGGGGAGCCTGCTCGCGACTGCCCCCCCCATCGCGCGGGCGGTCTGGAGCAGGGTATCGCCCAGCGACTGGGTGTCGTAGAGCGGCCGCAGCGTCGGCTGCACGATCGATCGCACACCCGCCACCGGTGCCGAGTCACCCCACGATTCGAGTGGCGTGTTGTCGGGCAGGATCAGGTCGGCCTTCTCGCTGGTCTCGTTCGGCGATGATGCAAACGACACTACGAAGCCGACCTTGTCGAGTGCGTCGCTGAAGCCCGAGTCGGCAGGCAGTGAGTAGAGGGGGTTGCCGCTGTGAACCAACAGCACGGAGACATCACCCGCCTTCATCGCGGCGATCAGTTTCACGACGTCGCGGAATTCGTTCGACTCGCCCGGAGTTTCCGCGAGCGGAGCAATCTGTACGTTCCTGCCGATCGCGCCGAGCACGTGGTTCAGGATCAGGACCGAAGCGTTGGTCGCGGTCGCGCGCCGACTCGTGAGCCCGACACCCGGCGGCAGCGCGACGGGCGACGTGGCAGCAGCCGCAGACTGACCGATGCGACGGATGACGTCGGCGGAGACGCCGGTCTTGCTCGCGACGACATCGGCTTCGAAGTCGGCGAGCAACGCGGCGAACTCGCCCGCAGATCCACCCGAGTGCGATAGCGCCTCGCGCGCGATGCCGAGAGCCAGGATTCCTTCAGTGCCGGGGTTCGCGGGCAGCCATTCGTCGACGTTGCCGATCGTCTGCGACAGGCGCGGACCGACGCTCACGACGTGAGCGCCGCCATCCGGGTGTGCCAGGATATCGCGGGACTCGGCGAATTCGCGTGCGTAGCGCGGCGTGGGGCCCTGCTCGAGGAAGTCCGAGCCGAAATCGATGATGTAGTCGGAGTCGGCGAGCTGGAAGGTGGGTCGCTGGGCGACACCAAAGACCAGGCGGGTGGCCTCGCGCAGCGATTCCTGCCCGAATGGCTCCCAGTGGACGTTCCCACCCGCGCCAACCGCGGCCGCGAACTCGGCGATCAGGTCGCCGAGCGTCGGGCCCGTCGGGCCACCGAGCAGCCGCGCCTTCGAACCAGCCGACGAGAGCTTCTGGGCCAGCGTCCGGGTCGCCTCGTCCCAGGTAACCGGAGTGAGGGCGCCGTCGCTGTCGCGCTGCATCGGGCTCTGGTAGCGACCCGGGTGATAAGTGCGATCGATCGACGCCTGACCACGCGCGCACAGCGAGCCGCGGTTGATCGGGTGGTCGGGATTGCCTTCCAGCTTGACGGGTCGGCCTTCGCGCGTGCGCACGTGCAGGCCGCAGCCGACGCTGCACTCCTGACAGGTGGAGGCATAGTAGACCGCGATGCCCGGGATGATCTCCTCGGGCTGGATCACGTAGGGGATCAGCTTCTCGGGGAGTTCAGAACAGCCCGCTGCGGCGGTGGCGCCGGCACCGACGCCAATGAGCTTCAAGAAATTTCTTCGATCGATTTCGGACATCCGCCCCAACCCTGGGACCCCGCGCGCGGGGCGTGACTAGTAATGGCAGGTATTGCAGTCCTGCGACGCGCCCTCTTGGCGATGGCACTGGACACACCATCCCATTTCGAGCTTCTGCGTCGGCAACCCCCAAGGCCACCACTTGGTGTCTTTGGTCATGTAGAGCTTGTCGAGTTCCTCGACCGGCCCATGGCAGGTCTGACAGTCGACGCCCGCCTGGGCGTGGCGGTTGTGCCGGAACTGGACGTGCTCGGGGACCCGATGGATCTGCGCCCACTCGATGGGCTTCTTCTGCTCCCAGTGCTCCCGGAGCGTCTGAATCCCCTGGAGTTCGTCGTAGGCGGGCGAGAACTGCAAGTGGCAGCCCATGCACACCTCGACCGACGGGACGCCCGCGGAGGGAGAGACATCGGTGTTTGAGTGGCAGTACTGACAGTCGATCTCGAAGCTGCCGGCGTGGTGCCTGTGGCTGAATTCGATCGGCTGCAACGGACCCGGCGCCTCTTCGTCGCCGGCTGCTTCGTGGGACAGGCAGGCATCGCGCGAGGGGAATTGTTGGTCGAATTCGTCCGGAATCTCGATCTTGAAGTGAGGGTCTTCCGCCGCGCGGGCACGCAACTCGTGGGCCTCGCAGACGCTGCTCGCTACAACGGCCGCATCGTCGCTCGCGGACGGAGTCCCGGCTCCTAGCATTAAGACCGTACCGCCGATAAGGGCGGCGACGATCGGACTGATGATGAGAAAGCGTCGTGTCCGGGGAAGCGTGCTCATGCGCGAAACTGCAGGTCCCTGTGCGGCGTCGAAGCGGTGGAGTATCGAGTTTCAACGAACCGGCCGCCCAAGTCACTCCTTCCGTCCGCACCGGATCCGATCCGGGGCAACAACGGCTGGGGCAGCCCTGGTCTATCGCACTTTCCGCGCAGAATCGCGGCTGCGACGGTTTCGCTGACGCGCAGTGGGATACAACGGGAGCCCCGCCACGTCAAGCCAATCCTGCGAAGACCGGCTGCCGACAGCGCGTGGGATCGCCCCGAACTCGTGAGAATCGTATCTACGAGAGTGGAGCAGAGCTTCGAACTCAAACGAGTCAACCATCGTTCTAGCGACTGCCCTGCCTGCGAACCAGCTACAGGGCGTCGATAACGACACAAACTCGCGCGTTCCGAGATGCGGTCCGTCGATGCGGAGAGCCCTGCGAGTTGATAGACTGCGCCCCCGTTTTCTGAGCGATTTCAGACCCTTTCGAACTTGCGGGGCGCCCCCCCCAAACCGGCGACAGCGCGCCGCCGGACCCGCGAGCAGTGAGGCCCGACTTGATCGAATTCGAACCCACCGAAGAACAGCAGCTGATCGTCGACACCGTCCGACAGTTCGCCGCGAACGAAATCCGCCCGCAGGCGCACGACGCCGCCGAATCGCGAAAACTGCCGGAGAACGTGCTCGCGCAGGCCCACGAACTCGGGCTGGTCGCGCTCGGGCTCGACGAAGCCCACGGCGGTGGCGGCGACCGCAGCGCGGTCACCGGCGTGCTGATCGCCGAAGAGCTCGCGTACGGCGACCTCGCGATCGCGCTGGCCATTCTGTCCCCTTCGCTGACCGGGCTGCCCGTGACCGAATTCGGCACGGACCCACAGAAGGCGGAGATCCTGCCCGCACTGGTCGGGCCGAGCTTCTGCGCGGGTTCCCTCGCGCTGATCGAGCCCGATTTCCGGTTCGACCCGTTCCGTCCGACCACGCGCGCAGCCCTCGACGGCGGTGACTACACGCTCCGCGGCCACAAATGCTTCGTTCCGTGGCTGGACAGCGGCGACCACGTGCTCGTGATCGCCATGGAAGACGACGACCCGCAGGCCTTTCTGGTGCCGCGGAATACCAAGGGGCTAGCTGCGACTCCCGAGCGGAACCTCGGCCTCGATGCCCTGCCGACGGTGGAGATCGAGCTCGACGACGTTCGCGTCCCCGCATCGGCTCGCCTCGGCGGCGACGCCGGCTGCGACGTGCATTCGATCATCGACCGTGGCCGAATCGCCCTGGCCGCAACCGCGGTCGGTGTTTCGCGGGCAGCTTTCGAGATCGCGCGCGACTATGCCAAGGAGCGCGAAGCCTTCGGCGCGCCGATCGCGACCAAACAAGCCATCGCGTTCAAGATCGCCGACATGGCGATCGAGATCGACGCCGCCCGCCTGCTGGTCTGGGAAGCCGCTTGGCTGCTCGACAGCGGCGCGAAAGCCACGCGCGAAGCCGTACTCGCGTCCCGACAGGCGGCCCAGGTCGCGCTCGTCGTGACCGACGGGGCGGTCCAGGTTCTCGGTGGTTACGGCTACATCCGCGACTACCTCCCCGAGATGCTCCACCGCAACGCATGTGGCTACACGAACTTCGAAACCCTCACGCTGATCTGAGGACCTTCATGGCGATCTCATTCGAACTCACGGACAACTCTCGATGCGCGAGAGATTTCTACCGAAAGATGGCGGTCGAGCAGATGCGCCCGATCGCTCGCCGTTACGACGTGGAGGAGCACGCTCTCCCCACCGAATGGGTGGACTATTACTGGGAGCACGGGCGCAAGGGCCCCCCGACCGACTTCTCGACGCCCGCGGACGGCATGGTCCAGGTCTGCATCCAGGTCGAGGAGCTCTGCTGGGGCGACGCCGCGCTCTACCTCCGAATGCCGACCGCCTCGCTCGGCGGCGCCGCAGTCGGGTCGGCAGGCACGTTCAAGGGCGACGGTCCGCCGATCTGGGGTGCGATGGCGATCACGGAGCCGGGTGCCGGTTCCGACACCGCGGCGATCCAGACCACCGCCGATTTCGATGGCGACGAGTGGGTACTGAACGGAACCAAGATCTTCTGCACCAACGGCGAAGGGGCGTCGCAATTCGAGGGCGGCTTCGTCGTCGTCTGGGCGACCGTCGACAAGAGTGCGGGGCGCGGGGGAATCAAGTCGTTCGTGGTGCCCGCCAAGACACCCGGCATGAAGCTGGTCGGACTCGAGAAGAAGCTCGGAATCCGCGCATCCGACACGGCGACGCTGCTGTTCGAGAACTGCCGGGTGCCGGCGGACCACCTGCTCGGCAGTGCCAAAGTCAGGAAGAAGGATCCGTCGAAAACCGGCGACAAGGGCTTCAAGGGCGCAATGGCGACCTTCGACGCGAGTCGACCAATCGTGGCCGCAATGGCCATCGGCATCGGCCGCGCCTCGCTCGACCTCTGCCGCGACGAGCTCGAGAAGCAGGGCATCCGCATCCGCTACGACGCACCGCGATGCGACCTCACGGTGATCGAGCGTGACTTCATCGACATGGAAGCCGAACTCCAGGCGGCTCGGCTGCTCACCTGGCGCGCAGCCTGGATGATGAACCACGGCAAGCCGAACAACCTCGAAGCCTCGATGTCGAAGGCCAAGGCCGGGCTCGCAGTCACCAAAATCACCCAGAAAGTGGTCGAGCTGCTCGGGCCCATCGGCTATTCACAGAAGCTCCTGGCCGAGAAGTGGATGCGGGACGCGAAGGTGAACGATATCTACGAGGGCACGCAGCAGATCAACCAGCTCATCGTGGCGCGGCGCGTTCTCGACTATTCTTCCAGCATGTTGCGTTAGGAGAACCTCATGCCCGTCAGTCCTGAACTAGTCGAGATCCTGGTGTGCCCGGAAACCAAGCAACCGGTCGCGGTCGCGAGTGAAGAGGTGCTCGCCCGGGTAAATGACAAGATCTCCGCCGGATCGCTGCGAAACCGTGGTGGCGAGAAGGTCGAGAAAGCCATCACCGAAGGCCTGCTACGCGAGGACGGCAAGATTCTCTACGCCGTCGACGACGGGATTCCGGTGATGCTGATCGAGGAATCGATCGAGATCGACTGAAGCACCTCGGGCCGGTCTCGGCCACGGGTCAGCGGACGAGGCGGTATCCGTGGCCGCGCACCGAGACGATGTGCTCGGGGTTGGCGGGGTCGGCTTCGATGTAGCGGCGCAGCCGAACGATGAAGCTGTCTACCACGCGCGTCTTGGTGTCTGGACGAAGGCCCCAGACCTCTTCCAACAACTCTCCGCGCGTAACGGCCTCGCCTTCACGATCGATCAGTGCGCGCAACAGCCCGATTTCGCGTGTCGTGAGCCGGACCGTGCCACGGGGCGTGTCGAGCTCGAAGCGGTCGAAGTGCACGGTGGTTTCGCCCACGATCGCGGGCTGAGGGTTCGAGTCGCCGGATTCGGCCCCATCCCAGCGCCGACGCCGTAGCAGCCCGCGGATCCGCGCAAGCAACTCGTCGAGGTGAAACGGCTTCGTGAGGTAGTCGTCGGCACCCTCCTCCAGGCCGCGCACCAGGTCCGGGGTTGCATCCTTGGCGGTGAGAATCAGGATCGGCACCAGGTTCCCGGCCGCGCGCGTTCGACGCGCCACTTCGAAGCCGCCCATCTCGGGAAGCATCAGGTCGAGGATGACCGCCTCGTAGCCACCTTCCGGATCCGTCAGGCGCCCGACCGCGCTGCTGCCGTCGGCAACCGTCTCGACATCGTAGCCCTCGGCCTCGAGGTTGAAGCGCAGGCCCTCGGCCAGATGCTCTTCGTCCTCGACGACGAGGATTTTCGCCATGGCCGATTCAAGCCGCCACTGGCGGACGGCGGAGGGTCACGACGAAGCGGCTGCCCTGCCCCGATCCTTCGCTGCACGCCACCACACGCCCCCCCTGCCGGCGCACCAGATTCCGGACGATGAACAGACCCAGTCCCAACCCCGAAGCCGTCCGCTGCACGTCACGCCCGACCTGATAGAACCGCTGGAAGATCTTGCGGAGTTCGACGCGCGGAATGCCGATGCCGCGATCCGAGAGCTCGATTTCTACGCGATCGCCATTGCTGCTCCGCACCAGAATCCGAACCTCCACCGGGTCGTCGGAGTACTTGACGGCGTTCTCGAGCAGGTTGCGGAAGATCACCGACAACTCGTTCGGATTCCCGCACACGGTCTCCGCAGCCCCGGCGTCGAGAACCACCGCCTCCGGACCGAGGTCGTAGCGTTCGCACACTTCGTCCATGCAGCCGCGCAGCAGCGACTCCAGCACCACCGGCTCGCGCTTGACATGTCGGCCCGAATCCTCCGACCGCGCCGCCGACAACACCTGATCAACCGTCTCGTCGAGCCGCTTCAGGTCGCCCTGCATTCGCTCGAGAAATTCCCTGCGATGCTCGCGATCCGGATCGTGACGTTCGAGAGTCTCGACGTAGAGTCGAAGTGACGCGAGCGGTGTCTTCATCTCGTGCGTGACCGCGTCGAGAAAGGCCCGCTGACGCTGGTTCAACCGCATTTCCCGCACCAGCCACATACACAGCCAGAGCGTTCCGATGATGATCCCCGCGAAGAACACCACTCCGAATGCGAATAACAACCAATCGATGCGGGTAAGTTCGCGCGCGACCGCCCGCGCCTCGCTGAACACGAGCACCTGCCAACCCACTGCCAGCGAGAGCGCCATCGCGGTGAGAACCACCGCGAGCGTGACGGGGAATCCGATGGAACGACGGGATGCCACGCATCCTCCGGAACTCGAGACTGCGGTAGTGTTCCCCAGAGCCGACGGAGAATCCATGACTCTCGTTTCGATCGTCCGGCGGGCCGCGGCCTCCCTCGCCGCGCTCGCCTGTGCCGCGGGCAGCGCCGCCGGGGCGGCGGGTCCTCCGGAGAACCGCTGCCCCTCGATGAGCGGCACCCCGGGGGCAACCGCGAAGGCGGACGCCGTCCCGACTCCGATCCGCGAGGGCATGCTGCTGCGCTACGACGACCTGCTGTCGTTGCGGTCGTTGCTCCCGGTCGAGATCTGGCGCCATCGCGAACAGTTCTTCTACGAGGGCATGCAGATGACGATCGGCCCGTGCCACCGCCGCTACCCGGTGCCCTCGTTCTACACCGACGCCACCGCGGCGTTCGCGGGCCGCGTCGAGGTCGACCGCGACGGCAACCTTCTCCGTTATGTGGCGGGAACGCCGTTCCCACCCGAAGCCATGGACCCGCACGACGAGGATCTCGGAGTAAAGTGGGCCTGGAATCTCCAGATGCGTTATCGCGGCGCGGGCCCGATCGGCCGCTTTCGGCTGGTCGACATGCCGGGAGACATCGGAACGGTCCAGACCTTCGAGGGCTCGTTCTTCTACATCGAGACCGGCCACCGCGCAGACCTGGCGAAGAGCGACTACCAGCACCCCGCCGATGACGACAGCGAATTCGTTGCGGGTGGGCGCTTCACCGAGCCGATGGAGGCGCGCCACCTCGCCTGGAAGCAACAGCGGCCCATCAAGGCGCGCGCGAAGTACAGCCGGAGCGACGTCACCTTCGTCTACATCCCCACGATGAGGAAGACGCGACGCGCGCCGACTGCGTGGGTCGACGGCATGTACACGCCACGCTATCGGGTCGGAGGCGATACCGGAGGCGGATCGATGGCGCTCACCGCCGGAGAGTACTCCTTCTCCGGAACCATCAGCCCCACCGCAGGTGCATCGGTCGCAACCGCGGAGCACATCCCGCAGGGCTTCAGCGACCTCGCGATTCGCCCGAACGCGTACATCTGGCGCGTGGAAGGCGAACGCGAAGTGCTCGCGCCGATCAACAGCGACCGCTCGGGATACCCGATCAACGAGAACAAGAATTTCGGTCCGAGCGGACTCTCGGTCGCGACCGACCGCTGGGACGTGCGCTTTGCAGTGGTGATCCAAGGACTCGCGAAGGACCGCGGCTCGGCTGTAGACGCGATCACGATCTACGTCGACTACCAGACAGGCATTCCGCTGTACGTCATCACTCGTCGCCGCAACGGCCGGCTGGTGGAGATCGGCATCCCGGTGCACCGCTTCAGTGGCGATACCTTCGATTACCCGCGCTGGTCGACGGAAGAACTCGCCTCCGTGTTCGACCCGGTCGCAGCGGTCTACTACAACGCGGCGACCGGCGGCTCGGGCTGGCGGCGCGAGTCGTACGATGTGCGCTCGGTGCCGGTCTCGGACACCGACACCCGACGGTACATCTCGTCGGGCTACCTGCTACGCGGCCACTAGCGGCCCCGCGCGCCCGCGTCAGAACGTCCAGCGCAGCTTCAGCCAGATCTCGTCCTTGTCGCGGAACGAGGAGATCGCCTGATCAACGCCGTTCTTGTACGCGTTGGGTCCGGCGCGA
>JAFDEI010000329.1 GCA_019310425.1 Deltaproteobacteria bacterium
GCTTCGGATTCGTCGACCCGGTCTTTTCGAGCGGCCTGTTGATCGCGTTCCAAGCCGCCGACTGGCTGGCGGAAGCGCTGCGCGTGGGCACGCCCGACGCACTCACGCGCTACGAGCGGCACCTGTCCCACCACCTCGCGTGCTGGCAGCGCGTGACCGGTTGGTACTACGACGGACGGATCCTCACGCTGTTCAAGGTCGGCGACTACGTCCGCTCGACCTGGCCCGGGCGGCTCATGGATTTCCATTTTCGCAAGCACATGCCGCGCATCTTCACAGGTGAGAACGCCACCCACCCGTACAGCCAATGGTTGATCCAGTTCATGATAAGGTACGGGTTGGCGGGGAACGATTCCGCCGCACTCCGTATTCGCTGACTTCTGCAGCAGCGTTCCGGTATCCTGGGGGATGATGAGCGATCCGCCTACGCCCCCGCCCTGCTCGCTGACGGCGCTCGCCATGCTGAACGCCCTGGGCCGGAGCTGCGACGAGATCTGGCCCCGGCTCGTCTCCGGTGATCAGGGCTACCTGACGATCCGCGACGAACTCGTCCCCGACCGCTCGGTCTGGGTCGGCGAGATTCCCGGCCCGCTCCCGGCGATCCCCGAATCGTTTCGGCGTTTCGCGTGCCGCAACAATGCGTTGACACTCGCCGCACTCGAGCAGATTCACGACACCATCACCGACGTCGTCGCCGCTGTCGGACGCGACCGGGTCGCCGTGGTGATGGGTTCGAGCACCTCGGGCGTGAGTGACGCCGAAGGCGCGATACGACACCACGTAGAAACCGGCTCGCTCGCACCATCGTTCCACTACGAGCAACTCGAGTTCGGCGGCCTGTCGCGCTTCGTCGCGGAATTGCTCGACCTCCGCGGTCCGGCCTATACGCTGTCGACCGCATGCTCGTCGGGCGCGCGCGCGCTCGCGTCGGCCCGTTCGTTGCTGTCTCTCGGTCTCGCCGACGCGGTGATCGCGGGCGCAACCGACACACTGTGCGGGCTCACCACCAACGGCTTCAGCGCGCTCCAGGTGATCTCGGACGAGATCACGAACCCGTGCAGCCGCAATCGCAAGGGCCTGACGCTCGGCGAAGGCACCGCATTGTTCCTGGTCACGCGCGAAACGGGCGGAATCCAGCTGCGCGGCGTGGGCGAATCGAGCGAGGCCCACCACATGTCGGCGCCGGACCCCGATGGGTTGGGGGCCGAAACGGCGATGCGGACCGCGATGCGCGACGCGAGCCTCACCCCCGATGCGATCGCCTATCTCAACCTCCACGGCACCGGAACCGCCCTCAACGATGCGATGGAGTGCAGCGCAATTGCACGCACCTTCCCCTCGCCGCCACCGTGCAGCTCCACGAAGCCGCTGGTCGGGCACACCCTCGGAGCTGCGGGCGCCCTCGAAGCAGGATTCTGCTGGCTGATGCTGGACGCGCAGGAGAACGACGAGATCGCGCTGATCCCGCACGTGTACGACGGCGACTTCGACCCCGAGCTGGCGGCGATTCCACTCGCAACCAAGGGCATGCGCAGGCCGACCGGCCCGCTGATGAGCAACTCGTTCGGCTTTGGGGGCAACAACTGTTGCCTGATCCTCGAGCGAGGCCCCGCATGAACACGGCCGTACTGCGAAGCTGGGCGGCGTGGTCGCCGGGCCGTGAAGACGAAGCGGCCTGGCGCGCCTGGGCGGCGCACCCCGAGGCGCTCGAGCACGAAGGGCGGCCCGAGGTCGCGTTCCTTCCCGCGCTGCTGCGCCGGCGTTGCAGCACCCTCACGCGCATCATGCTCGCGGCGGGATTCGGTTGTTGCGAGGCGGCCGATCGCGCGGAGGTCCGAACGGTCTTCGCGTCACGGCACGGCAACATCAATGAGTCGATCTCCCTGTTCGAACGCCTCTCGAAACGCCAGCCGCTATCGCCCGCACGCTTCAGTCACACCGTTCACAACGCCCAGGCAGGCCTGTATTCGATCGCGGCCGAGAACCGCCTCCCCTCGAGCTCGATTGCGGCCCAGGACGATACCTTCGCGTGTGGTTTCGTAGAAGCACTGGCACACCTGCAACGCGAGCCCGAACGTGCGGTGCTGCTCGTGATGGCCGACATCCCGCTCGACGCGACCGCGGCCTACGGCATGGGCCTGCTGCTCGCCAACGACGGCGATGGGCAGGCGATCGCATTCTCGTCCTCGGCATCCAACGCACCGGCAGAGCCGAAAGCCTGGCCCGACGCGATCGAGTTCCTGCGCTGGCTGATCACCGACGAGCCCCAGCTGCAGCTCGGCTCCGGACGCGTCCGCTGGTCGTGGAACCGCGTCGAGAACCGAGGCGCGCAACGAGCCGCGAGCGCGCCGCCGAGAACGGCCTGAAGCGATTGTTCGGCCCTCAAACGCGGCCTAGCGTGAATCCGAAGTGACGGAACTCCGAAAACGCCTTCCGGTTGCACCCGAGCAGTTCGCCGCAGCGCTGCTCCAGACGCTGTTTTTTGTCGCCTACCCGCTGCTGATCTACTTCGCCCATACCCGCCTCGCCACCCGCGCGGTCGGCGCACTGGTACTCGCGCTGTACGGGATCTCCTTCCTGCTGCGCAGCCGCGGTCGCGCGGGCGCACTCTGGCCGCTGTTGAAGCAGCATATGCCGCTCGCGGCCTTGATCGCACTCGCGATCGCGACCAACGACCGCAGGCTGTTGCTGCTATTGCCCGTGCTGGTGAGCAGCTACCTGTTCGGGACCTTCGCCTGGAGCCTGCGCCACGGGCCGCCGATGATCGAACGCTTCGCGCGAATGATCGAAGACGACCTGCCGCCGTTTACACAACCCTATTGCCGCCGGGTGACGCTTCTCTGGTGTGTCTTCCTGGCCGCGAACGCATTGACGGTCACTGTGCTCGCCGTTGCCGCACCACTCGCATGGTGGGCCCTCTACACCGGGCCAATCTTCTACCTGTTGCTCGCCCTGTTGCTCACAGCGGAGCTCTGCTTCCGGAAATGGTGGTTCCGCTACTACGGCGAAGGGCTCGCCGACCGGATCTTTGCGAAGTGTTTCCCGCCCGAGCAGACCGAAGCGGGCCGCCGCTCGCTCGCCTATGTGGCGGCACGTGTGGAAGGCTCGGCGTCGCCCCAGTAGTCGTAGAAGTTGAACCACTGATACGGCTCACGACAGCAGTAGTGCTCGATCCGCTGCGCGAATGCGCTCATCAGCTCGGTCGCCACTACGTCGCGCCCACGGCGAGAATGGACCACGCGTTCGGCCAGCGATTCGATGTACACGCGATAGCGCCCCGCGCCGTCACGCAGCGCAATCAGCAACACGATGGGACAACCGAGCAGCCCGGCCAACTCGACCGGTGCCCGCGGCAGCCGTACCTCGCCGCCGAGCAGCCGCACCGGGACCGAGCGCGTGCGATTCCCGAGCTCATTTCGATCCGCGAGAATCGCGACGTGCTCGCCACGGCGCAGCCGTTCGCGGATCGCGAACACCGACTGGACCGAGCCGGGGTCGACGAGGATCATGCGGTCGCGAATCTCGGGCGACATCTCATCGAAGAGGCGGTTGATGCGCTTCGCGTTGTCGGTGTACATCAACACGTTCACGACTTCGCCGGTCCGCTCGGCCAGGCGCCGCAGGGCATCGAAATTTCCGAGGTGCGCGCTCAGCCTGGGTGTCGAAATCGAATCGATCGGGGCCGTCGAACCACACCGAAAAGCGATCGACGATCGCGAACGCGAAGGTGCAGTAGTGGCGAAAGCTCTCGCGCAGGCCGGGCGGGCGGAGGAAGGCCTCCCGTCCGACCTCGGTCATGTAGACGCGGTGCAAGTAGGCGAGCGACGCACGGCGACCCGCCACGTCCGTGAGGAAGAAGTAGGCCGCCACGACGAAGACGACCGGGAGCGTCAACAAGCGCCCGAAGACCCGGTACCACCAGAGCATCAAGCGGATCCCGAACGACGAACCGCGCTCCGCGATACCACTCCAATCGCGGGAGCCGCTGGATTCGACGGGCGAGGTCAGCTGGCCGGATCGACCCGAGTGGTCGTGGCTGCCCGCGGCGTTGCTAGAGGCGACCATCGATCTTGTCGACGATGTCGCGGATCGTCTGGAGCGACTTCAGGTCGTCGTCCTCGAAGTGGAGACCGGTTCTCTCTTCGAGCCGAACCGCCATGTCGATCGCATCGATGCTGTCGAGATCGAGATCGTCCACCAGATGGGTGTCGAGCTTCAGCTCCTCACTGGTGAAGTCGAACTCCTGCTGGAGCACCTCGCTCACCATGGCAATGATTTCGTCTCGGGACAGCATTTCGGACCTCAGGAGTCGAGATTTTGCAGTCTTTTGGCGTAGAAGTCACGTAGGCGGCTCGAAAGTCGTCGGGCCGCGGCTCCGCGCCCGCTCCCGGCGGGCATTTCTTCAGGTGCAACCGTTTCGCAGCATTCGAGCACGATCCGCAACTTCCGGTCCGCAACCTGGTACCAGCGCTGGCCCCGCATCAGCGACGGCGGGTGGCAGTGGATCACCACGGGCCGCAGCGGCCTCCCGCTTCGAAGCGCGACGTGGGCGGCTCCACGCCGAAACTCACCGAGCTGGCCATCGTCCGTACGAGTCCCCTCCGGAAACAACAGCAGCGTGCGGTTTTCCGCCAGACGACCGGCACAGGCCTCGACCAGCGCGTCGCCGGGGTCGTTCGCGAAGTAGCCCGAGAAGGCCACCGCGCTCCGCATGAACGGATTCGCCATCACCGCCTGCTTCACGACGCAATCGGCCTGGGGCAGTTCGGACACCAGGAATACCACGTCGAGCAGGGTCGGATGATTGGCAACGACCAGCTGGCCGGGCTCGCGCAGCCGTTCAGCATTCCGGACCTCGACCGTGAGCAGCCCGAGAAATTCCATCACACGCACGAACCACTTGAAGGCTCGGTGCACCGCATACTGGCAGCGGAATTCACGCACCCTCGGCTCACCGGGCAGATGACTCAAGACCGGGACCACGATCAGCGCGAACAGCATCCCGCCGAAGCCGAACAGTGCGAAGGAGAACCCCGTCACCAACACCCGCCAAACTCGACTCGCCAGCGGAATCACCGGAGGCCCTCCACGCACCACTCTCCCGCCCGGCTTCATTCGTGCCGGCGGGCGACCCGTGATTCTAATGGAGGAGCCGAGACCCCGCCCGGTGGGTCGGCGAATGCTACGCGGCTTCGTTGACGTGCTTGCGATCGCGCATCGTCTCGACGCACTCACGCAGGCTCTCGCGAAGTTCGGCCGCACGCGGGATCGCGTGGATCACGACCCTGGTCTTGTCCGCATCCGCGATCGTCACGACGACGTCAGCCAACCCGAACACCCGCAGATAGAAGGGCTGGTGGATGCTCGTCTCCTGCACCCGGTAGAGCTCGAGTTCACGCATGTCCTTGGTGAGGATGCCGGTGGTCACGCGCAAGCGTTCGCTGGTGATTCCGTACACCTGGAAGCGGGTGTCGAGATAACGCCTGAGCATGAATCCCAGCGGCACGATCAGCGGCGAGAAGATCAGGCAGAGCAGGTGATAACCCATGTCCTTTGCAGGCGACGGGCGACCTTCCCAGATGGTGATTTCTCCCTCGACCATGGCCTCCCTCCTCGCGAGCGATTGCCATTGGAAACCTGATCGGGAGCGACCGCGAAGGCCTTGAGAAATACCGCCTGTGGCTTTTTGGCATCAACCTGGAAAGTTCAGTCATTCCAAGGCCTTTGATCGATCAGAGCACGACACCCTTGGCACGCAGTTGGCCAATCACCCCAGCCGAACGGCCCAGCGCTGCGAGAACCGAGTCGGTGTGCTCGCCGTGCGTGGGCGCGGCCGAACGAGGCGCGGGAGCTGCGCCACCGAAATCCGCAGGTGTTGCGGGAAACATCAGCGTACTCTCGCCGTCCAGGACCTCGACCAGGCCCCCCGAAGCCGTCGTCTGGGGGTCGGCGAGCACCTCTTCGAGGCTCTGCACCGGCGCCCAGAAGAAGTCCTCCTCGGCATCGAAGATCTCGCCCCATGCCTCGAGCGGCCGGGTCGCGAAAATCGCGTCGAGCATCTCGATCAACTCGGCCGCGTTCGCCGCGCGTTGCTCCGGGTCGACGAAGCGCGGATCCTGCTGCCACTCGGGATGCCCCAGCGCGCGACAGAGCGGCGGCCAGTGACGTTCGCCCTCGAGCCCGACGATCCAGAACCAACGCCCGTCGCGATCGCGGTAGCTGTTGATGCACGGGTTCATCATCGCCCTGCGATCCGCGATTCCCATGGTCGCGCCGAATCGAAGCATGAACGCGTAATCGAAACTCAGTGTGTAGAGCCCCTGCCGGAGCAGTGAGGTCGTAACGAGCTGGCCTTCGCC
>JAFDEI010000016.1 GCA_019310425.1 Deltaproteobacteria bacterium
GGACCGCGGCAAGTGGCAGGTCGGCGCCCTCGGCTGGCCCACGACGGTGATCGGCGGCGGCACACCCAACATCCAGCGAAACATCATCGCCGAGCGAATGCTCGGGCTACCCAAAGACTAGCCGAGCGGAAAGGAAGACTCGCAATGGCCGAAGCCGTCATCGTCGAAGCACTACGCACCCCGATCGCCAAAGGCAGGAAGGGGGCGGGCCTACTCAGTGGCCTCCACCCCGCGCAGCTCTTTGCGCGCGTCATGGACGGTGTCATCGAGAAGGCGGGCATCGACTCGGGAGAGGTCGAGCAGTGCATCGGCGGCTGCGTCACGCAGGCGGGTGAGCAGGCGGCCAACCTGACGCGCATTGCCTGGCTCGCGCGCAACAAGGAATGGGCCGGCGGTGCCACGACCGTGGACGTTCAGTGCGGCTCCGGCCAGCAGGCCAATCACCTGGTCCGTGCCCTGGTGGCGGCCGGCAGCATCGACTGCGGCATCGCCGGGGGCGTGGAGGTGATGAGCCGCGTGGGTCTCGGCGCCAACGTGGCAGGCGGACCCGGATTCTTCATCCCGTCGGAAGGCTTCGAGTGGAAGATGGCGATGAGCCAATTCGAAGCCGCCGAGCGAATCGCCAAGAACCGCGGGATCGTCCGCGAAGACGTCGACAAATGGGGCCTGCGCTCCCAAACCCTCGCCGCGCAGGCGCGAGACGAAGGACGCTTCAAGAACGAGATCCTGCCGATCGAAGCCCCCCAGGTCGACGATCAGGGCGAGCCCACGGGGGAGAGCCGGCTGGTCGAAGCCGACCAGGGCATTCGGCCGAGCACCCTCGACGCGCTATCCGGGCTTCGAGAGGCCGTTCCCGGCCTGATGCATACCGCCGGGAACTCGTCGCAGATTTCGGACGGCGCGGCGGCCATTCTCTGGATGTCGGCGGACAAGGCCAAGGCGCTGGGGCTGACGCCCCGGGCACGCATCCTTTCGGACGTCGTCGTCGGTGCCGACCCCTACTATCTTCTCGACGGTCCGATCGACGCCACCCGGAAGCTGCTCGAGAAGTCCGGCATGAACCTCGGCGACATCGACCTCTTCGAGGTCAACGAGGCCTTCGCGTCCGTGGTGCTCTCGTGGCTGCAGGTGTGTGAGCCCGATGTAGACAAGGTGAACGTCAACGGGGGTGCCATCGCGCTCGGGCATCCGGTGGGGGCCACCGGCTCGCGATTGATCATCACCGCGCTGAACGAGCTCGAACGCAGCGACAAGAGTACTGCCTTGATCACGATGTGCTGCGGCTCCGCGGTGGGTACGGGCACCATCATCGAACGGCTCTGACGAAGGGCGAAAGGGACGACCGACATGAGTGAAATCGGATTCGACGACCGCGTGGTCATCATCACGGGTGCGGGCAGCGGACTGGGAAGATGCCATGCGCTGGAGTTCGCCCGGCGCGGTGCAAAGGTCGTGGTGAACGATCTCGGAGGTGCCATGGACGGCACCGGCTCGGGTTCGGCTGCGGCGGACATCGTGGTCAAGGAAATCGAAGAGGCCGGCGGAACGGCGGTCGCCAACTACGACTCCGTGTCGACTCGCGAAGGCGGCGAGAGCATCGTAGCGACGGCAGTCGATAATTTCGGCAGGGTGGACGTTCTGGTCAACAATGCCGGCATCCTGCGCGATCGGAGCTTCGCAAAGATGAGCCAGGAAGAAATGGACGGCGTGCTCGACGTCCATCTGCGAGGAGCGTTCTTCGTCTCGCAGCCGGCCTTCCGAGCGATGAAGCAGGGCAGCTATGGTCGCATCATCTTCACCGCATCCGCCGCCGGAGTCTTCGGCAATTTCGGCCAGGCAAACTACGGCGCGGCCAAGATGGGTCTGGTCGGCCTATCGAACGTTCTGGCGCAGGAGGGCGCGAAGGCGAACATCACGAGCAATGTCATCGCCCCGATTGCCCTCACCCGAATGACCGAAGGCATCATGGACGGCCTGGGCCTGAAGCTCGACCCCGAGTACGTGACCGCGATGGTCTGCTACCTGGCTTCCGAGCAGTGCGAACTCAGCCACGAGATCTTCTCGGTAGGGGCCGGGCGCTATGCCAGGGTCTTCGTGGGTCTCTGCGAGGGCTGGGCCGATACCGAGGCCGAGAGTCTCAGCGCGGATGATGTGGCAGCCCATATCGATCAGATCCGCGATCCCGAGGGCTACGTGATTCCGGGCAGCGCCGCCGAGGAGATGATGGCGGCGATGAAGAACTTGAAGCGCTGATCGGTCAGTCCAACACGGCATGGACCCCCTCAGCCGCTTCTTCACCTGGAT
This sequence comes from Deltaproteobacteria bacterium, assembly GCA_019310425.1. Taxonomy (GTDB): domain Bacteria; phylum Myxococcota_A; class UBA9160; order UBA9160; family SMWR01; genus JAFDEI01. The sequence continues at coordinate 2,305 of JAFDEI010000016.1, forward strand.
CGAGGATCGCATCGAGCGCCCTCGGCTCCTGGCCATCCGAAAAGCCCTGAGCAGCGACCCGAGTCTGCTGCGACCCATGGGCTTCGTGTGTCGGGAGCAGGCCGAGCGGATCCCGGACCGGACGGCGCTTCGATTCGAGGCGGAAAAGGTTTCTTTCGCCGCCTACAACGAAGGCGTCAATCGTTACACCCACCTGCTCCGAAGCCGCGGCGTCGAAAAGGGCGCGGTGGTCAACATCATGATGGAGAATTCGCCCGACTTCCTGATGGCACAGGGCGCATGCGCGAAGCTCGGCGCGATCGGCGCCCTCATCAATCACCACCTCGAGGCCGAAGCGCTGGTTCATGTCCACCGCTGTTCGGGAGCCGAGATCGCACTCGTCGACCGTGCGGGTTCGCAATCACTCGGCCCGGTCTCCGGAGAACTGAGCGGGATCGAGATCCACGGGGAACTCGACGAGCACTCGCGCGGGGATTCAAGTTTTCGTCCTCTTCGCGAGGAACTCGAGGATGCGTCGACGAGCGAACCGGAGCTGGCCGACATCTCGCTCGGCGATGTGTTCCTCTACATCTACACATCGGGCACCACGGGATTCCCCAAGCCCGCCGTCGTTCGTCACCTTCGCTTCACGGCGGGGGGTCGGTCGCTGGCCATGATGTACGAAGTGGCTCCCGATGACTGCACCTACGCGCCGATCCCCCTCTACCACGGCTGGGCGAATTTCGTCGGATTCTCTCCCGCTTTCCACACCGGCGCGTGTTTCGCATCCCGCCGACAGTTCAGCGCGAGCGAGTTTCTCACTGACCTGCGACGCCACGAGGTCACGATCTTCGCCTTCGTAGGCGAGCTGTGCCGCTACCTGATGCGAACCGCGCCCAGCGCTGCCGACCGGGACCACAAGCTCCGCCTGGCGACGGGCGCGGGCCTGCGCCCGGACATCTGGGTCGACTTCCAGAAGCGCTTCGGAATCCCCAAAATCATGGATTCCTACGGCCAGACCGAGGGGAACGTGAGCCTTCAGAACCGCCGCGGAAGGGTCGGATCCGTCGGGCGCAGTGCACCCGACACCCACGACCAGCTTCGCCTCGCGCGCCACGACACCGAAACGGGTCAGCTGGTGCGAGGATCCGACGGGATGCTGATCGAATGCCGGGTGGGCGAGCCCGGTGAGTTGTTGAGTCGGATCTCGGAATCGAGCCCGATGCCCTTCGACGGCTACGCGAATGCCGCCGACAACGAGCAGAAGATGATCCGCGACTGCTTCGAGCAGGGCGATCTCTACTTGCGAACGGGTGATCTGCTACGGCGTGATCGCGCGTCCTACTACTACTTCGTGGATCGACTCGGAGACACCTTTCGCTGGAAGGGAGAGAATGTCGCCACGCTGGAGGTGGAGCACCTCTTGAACACGGCGCCCGGAGTGCACGAGACAGCCGTCTACGGCGTGAGGGTCCCCGGAGCGGAGGGACGTGCCGGCATGGCCCTGGTGGTTCCAGCCGAGGCCGGCCACTTCGATCCCCAAGCCTTTCTCGCTCATGCCGCCAAGAAGCTACCGCGCTACGCACGGCCTCTCTTCATCCGCGTCGCTGCTTCCATGGACGTGACGGGGAACTTCAAGAATCGCAAGCTGCACCTGCAAGCCCAGGGCTTCGACCCGGGCAGGATCGCCGACCCCCTCTTCTTGCGCGACGACCAGACGGGATGCTTCATCGCACTCGATCCAGGCGTCCACGCCGAGATCCTGGCGGGAACACGCCAGCTCTGAGTCTGTCTTCGGTCTCGCGCGGCGCGAGTGAAACCGCCCCCTGCATCCACTGCCTGCTAGCGGCTCTCCCCAGGGGAACACATCGCCCATCCCATGAAAGTGGCTGCAGCAGGGGAATCATCGATTAAATAGGAGAATTATGACGATTCTGTCTTATTTTCTCGTTTCGTGTTACTGTTGAGCCGAGGTTGCAGATTCCCGTAGAGGAGATCCTGCCGTGGCGACACTGATCAACGAACTCTGCTGCAACTGCGGTGCATGCGAATTTGTATGCCCGGGGGATGGCATCCACAGGGACGGCGCGATCTTCGTGATCGATCCGGCTCGTTGCACGGAGTGTGTCGGTTTTCACGCCAAGCAGCGGTGCTCGTTCGTGTGCCCGATCGACGACTGCTGTGTCCCCGACCCGGAGAGGGTCGAGTCGGAAGAGGTCTTGTTCGAGCGCGCGTCGAAGCAAGCGGCCGCCGCCGGTCGCAAGCCGCTGATCCTCACAGAGAAGACCTCACATTTTCGAGTGGGTACATCCCGATCGTGGTGGGAACGAATATTGCCGGGGCAGAGAGATGCCACCGCACAACCCGACAATCTCGAGAGTCGAGGCGAAGAATTGAGTTGAGGAATTCAACCCGGCGGTCGTTGATGCGTCATGAGTCACGCCACCGGGAAGTGCAAGGTCGACAACGGATCACGGCAGGTCGATTGTCGAACGGTGAGGAGACTCTGTCGCGGTGGAAGATCTGGAAGTTCTCACGGAGCACTTGCATCTCGTCAGCGAGCGCGAGCCTCGAATCGCCGAGCGGGTCTACGAGCGCCTGTTCAAGTATCACCCGCCGCTTCGGGAGCTCTTTGGAGACCACGCCGCAGCGGTTCAACAGGACATGCTCAACGAGACGCTGGTTGGTGTGGTCGATAGCCTGGAAGGGATGGCCGGGCTCGAGTCCAACCTGCAGTTACTCGGCGCCAAGCACGCCGAGTTCAAAGTTTGCGATGAAATGTATGGATGGTGGACGGAGTCCGTCGTGGAGGTCCTCTCAGAGGCGAGCGGCTCCGACTGGAACGAGCGTTTGGAACACCTCTGGAGGGAAAGGATGAATTACCTATGCACCCTCATGCGCCAGGGCGCGCGGAAGACATCTTGATGTCCGCCGAGATTCCCGCCGTCGTCGTCGCAGAGAGAAACGGCACCGTGATCGTCCAGAATACTCCCGCACGACGCCTCATGGGAGTGGGGACGGGCCAAGATTGCTGGGAGGTCATGGGCGGGCTGAAGCAGGCCGAGGGGCTTCCCTGCACCCGGGGCTGTGTGCGTGAGCTGCTGGCATCCGGGGTGGAGCAATCACAGCACGCCCGAATCGAGCTCACTGGCCAGAGACATGATCTCACGTGCATTCCCGTGGGCGACAACGTCGTATGCGTGCTCAGTCACGGTACCGGCGAGCGCCCCGAGGCCTGCGAAGATCTGACGGCCCGCGAGCGAGAGGTGTTGGGGCTTCTCGCTGACGGCGAGACGACCCCCTCGGCCGCCAAGCAATTGGGAATCCGCGAGTCCACTCTGCGCACTCACGTGGAGAAGATGCGAATCAAGTTTGGAGTCAACACACGCGCGGCGCTCGTCGCCCTGGGTTTTCGGATCGGATACCTGTCATAGGATCCGTGGTTTAATGCCGGCTCTCTGCGTTCGAAGGCGGTTTCCGCCGCATGGAGCATGGCAGCTACGAGGTCAGTTCGGCCTCGGAGAGAATGGCAATCGATAAATCGGAGATCACATGAGTTCCCACACGAACAACCCGCCCGAAGCCGATTCGGACTCCATCAACTTCTACGATCCGGCCGTGGCCGCTCACCCGCAGCCGGTCTTCCGTCGCCTGCGCGACCGCTGTCCTGTGGGGAAACCGATTCCGGGAGGGGCCGTCTGTCTCTCGCGCTATGAAGACGTGCTCTTCGCGCTGAGGCATCCGGAGATCTTCTCGGCCGTCATGCCCGCCGGTCTCATCGGCAACGTACGCCCCTTGATCCCCCTGAACGTGGATCCGCCGGAACAGACCAAGTATCGCAAGTTCCTCGACCCGCTCTTCTCCAACAAGAAGATGCTCGCAATGGAGAAGGGCGTCCGAGAGATCGCCAGCAACATCGTCGACCGCTTCGCTGACGATGATGGCTGCGAATTCAATACCGCGTTCGCGATCCCCTACCCCAGCACCGTCTTCCTGCAACTCATGGGCTTGCCGGCAGACGATCTCGATCACTTCCTGAGCCTCAAGAACGCGATCATTCGTCCCGATGCCGAGGATCCGGAGGAGCAGGCGAAGATCCGCAACGAGAGCGGCGAGAAGATCTACGCCTACTTCAACAAATACCTGGATGAGATCGAAAAATCGCCTCGTGACGATCTTCTGAGCCTCTTCGTCACGGCCGAGGTGGGTGGCGAGAGGATGAACCGCGAGGAGATCCTCGACATCTGCTACCTCTTCCTGCTGGGTGGCCTCGACACGGTCACGTCGACGCTGGGCTGCATGGTCTCGTACCTGGCCCAGCACCCGGATCGCCGCCAGGCCCTCGTGGACGATCCCGCCCTCATCCCGTCAGCCATCGAAGAAATGCTGCGCTGGGAAACTCCGGTGATTCAAGTCGTCCGGACGGTGGTGCAGGACTACACGATCGGCGGTGTCGAGCTGAAGAAGGGAGACCCGGTGACCCTCGTGCTCGGGTCGGCGAATACCGACGACGAGCAGTTCCCCAATGCGGACGAGGTGGACTTCGAGAGAATGCCGAACAAGCACATCGCCTTCGGCAGCGGCCCCCACCGATGCCTCGGATCACATCTGTCACGGCTGGAGCTCCGAGTAGCGCTCGAGGAGTTTCACCGCCGCATTCCGGAGTACACGATCAAGCCGGGCGAGACGCCCGTGTACAGTCATGCGATTCGGGAAGTCACCTACCTGCCGCTGCAATTCGGAAAAGGGCAGAAGTAATGCCGGGCGGGGGGGGGAAGATCGAACACGACAGGGATGCCTGCGTGGGGCACGGGCGCTGTTATGTCCTGGCCCCCGACGTGTTCGACGAGGATGAACGGGGACACGGCGTCTTGAAGCTGGCGTCGGTCCCCGCCGAGCTGCAAGACCAGGCGCGCGCGGCCGCCGAGAACTGCCCCGAGGACGCGATCTCGTTCCAGCCCGACGACGCCACCTAGAGCCGCGCTGCACTTCGTCTCAGGAGGTGCGAGACTCCTCGTCGGGTGTCTCAGTACTCGACGTCTCGCCGTCGGCCTGCAGGTGTCCTTCCGCGGGCTTCGGCTCAGCCTCGCCCAGGCTCCGGAACAGCATCTCGTAGACGGTCCGCATGGATTTCGCCGACTCGCGCTGATCGGGCTCGGGGAAGAGGAACATGGAGATCATCATCCGCGCCATCCAGCTCGCAAGCTGCTCCGCGCTCACTCCGCTTCTCCGCATCAGATCGCTCCCCTCGAGCTGCGGAACGAGCAGGCGCTGGAAGGTTGCGCGAATGTCGGGAAAGCGCTCGCGAACGGCAGTGAGGACGAAACCGGGATCGGTCTCGGGCAGCCGCTGGATCAGCGGATGATCGCGTGCGAGCCGATCGATGGCATCGAGAATCACGCGAAGGCGCCCCGCGCTCGTGGTAGGCATCTTCTCGATTGAATCCCAGACCTGTTGCTCGAAACGCTCGCCCTCCCGCCGGCCGAGCTCGGCGAGGAGCTCTTCGGTGTTCGAGAAATAGCGATAAGCCGTCCCCCGGGACACGCCCGCGAACTCGCTCACGTCGCTCATGGCTAACTTGGCGAGGCCCCGGGATGCCACGGCACGCAACGCACCCTGGAGAAGGCGCTCCCGGGTACGCTGCCGCACCGCGGCCTGCTCGCCGCGCGGCCGACCGCTTCGCTTCGTCGCGCCCACCGCCACCGCCGAGGGTGTGGTGGGGGATTCCGATTCACTTGCCAGCGGTTGCTCTTGTGATTTCGAATCCATGACCAGTTTCTCCGTACTTATCATGGCCCCTGGGATCGAGCGTGGAACTTATATAAGATTAGACAAATCAGACTATCTTGTCTAATTTATCTCAGAATGTGGCTAATTGGGTGATCCTCGTGGCCCCTCAGCCTCTATGTTGTGTTGCGAAGATTGGGCTCGGTGGCTCTCTGAATCAGAAATCCCTGCTGCCGCTCTCGAAAAGCGCTCAGAACTCAGCAGGAGAGCTGAATTCCGAGATTCTCGCGCCAGGCCCATTCTTCGCAACACAACACAGGCGGCTGATTCCGGGACGACGAATATGAGCGAAGACAACCCGGTCCGTCCCGCCGCGACGGTGGTCCTGCTACGAGACGCTGCGGATGGATTCGAAACCCTGCTACTTCAACGCAGTCGTGAAATCGCCTTTGGAGGCGCGTGGGCATTCCCCGGAGGGCAAGTCGATGAAGCGGATCGCGCCGGCGTCGATGGCGACCTCCTGGCCGCCGCTCGGATCACCGCCGTGCGGGAGACGAGTGAAGAGACCGGACTGATCCTCTCGGCGGAGGACCTGGTGCCCTTCGCGCACTGGTTGACGCCTCCGGGTTTTCCACGTCGCTTCGCCACCTGGTTCTTTCTCGCCCGGGCCGTGAAGGGTGACGTGCGTGTCGATGGGAGTGAAACGAAGGATCACCGCTGGATGTCGCCAGACGCAGCGGTCGATGCCCGGGCCTGTGGTGAGATCGAGCTGCCGCCACCCACCTTCGTGACCTTGGAATGGATACGAGCATCGCCCGACGTCCGTTCGGCGCTGGGCCGTGCGCAGAACGCGGAGATCATCCGCTACGCCCCACGGCGTCTGCCCATTGATGGTGGAACGGTCTCCCTCTATGCGGGCGATGTCGGCTACGAGGATGGGGACCACGAGCGCGCCGGCCCGCGCCGCCGCTTCTACATGCTGGAATCGGGATGGCGCTACGAGGATGACGGCCCGCCGGGCAGTTCCTGAGGAATCGCCGGACCGCGTAGCCCTTCCGAGCGCCGCGGTCGAACAGCGCACTCACTCCCAGCTGGCGCGCGGCTATTTCTTCGCCGGGGGCACCACCCCGTCGTAGAAGGGGTAGGGATTCTTCATCAAGCCGACGGGCTCGAGCTTGTCACCCAGAGTGCGACGCATGTGCTCTTCGAGGTCGGGCAGGGTCCAGCCGCCCGGCTTGAACATGCCGTTGCCGTACTTGGGATGCTCCACCAACATGACCCGGTCGCCGCCGGTGCCGAAGATCTGTCCGCTGATCCAATTGGCGGAATCACTACACAGATAGGCGACGAAGTGGCCGTTCAGCGTGGGGTCGATGAAGGGAGCTTCCACCTCCACTCCGTCGGCTCCCTTGTAGGTGGCGGACATGCGCGTGCTGCCGGAGGGGCTGATGGCATTGACGCGAATGCCGTAGCGGGCCAGCTCGTTTGCCCAGGTGTACGTCATGGAGGCGATCGCACCCTTGGCGCCGGCGTAGTTGGTCTGACCGAAGTTGCCGTAGTGGGCCGCCGACACAGTGCTGACGATCGAGCCTCCTCCGCCCTGTTCACGCATCCGGAGCGCCCCTTCCTGGGCGCACATGAAGGTGCCCTTGGCGTGCACGCGGAAGACCGCGTCGAATTCGTCATCGGACATCTTGAGGAAGCTGCGGTCGCGCACGATTCCGGCGTTGTTCACGACGGCATCGATCTTTCCATACTCGCTGACACACTGGGCGATCAACTCCTTGGCGCCCTCTCGCGTCCCGATGTCGGCGTTGTTGGCGACTGCACTGCCGCCATTCTTGCCGATCTCCTCGACGACCTTCTTCGCCTCCTCGAGGTCGACATCGTTCACCACCACCGATGCACCGTATTCCGCAAGCCGCAGGCAGTGGCCGCGCCCGATCCCGCGGCCCGCTCCTGTGACGACAGCTGATTTTCCGCTGAGAACGCCCATGAATCTGTCTCCTATCTCCTCCGAATTCCCCGACGCGGGGCGATTCGGAGGACCGGCTGCGCTCAGACACGCAGCCAGCGCGGCATGTGGATGTCGTCGTTGATCTGCTCGAACACCACCTGGACCGGCTTGTCCAGCTCGATGCTGCTCGGATCAACGGCGTTGATCTTGTCGCCGACCTGGTCGACGAGGTTTCCGATCAGGCGGATGGTCGGATCCTCGTCCAGGGTAACCAGAATCACGTTGTAGGGTGCCAGGTCGTTGAACTGCGGCAGCAGAGGCGGATGCGGCACCACGAAGGAGTAGATCGTTCCCCCGCCCGACATCAGCGCCCAGGTGGACTCGGTAGACTGACATCGGGGACACATGGGGCGCGGCGGAAAGCGCAGGCGCTCGCAGCCGGCGCATTGCTGGATGCGAAGTTCCCCTTTCGCTGCAGCCTCCCAGAACGGTGCCTCGTTCTCGCCCACTGCCGGTAGTAGCATCTCGCTGCTCATATTCGTCAGTTCCTCAGCAGCAGGGCGCTGGTGGGCACACCCTCGCCGGCCGTGACCAGACAGGTGTCGGCATCCTTCACCTGGTTACACGAGGTGCCGCGCATCTGTCGCACCCCCTCGTTGATCAAGTTGAATCCGTGTACGTAGGCCTCGGAGAGTCCGCCACCCGAGGTGTTGAGGGGCAGCCGACCACCGATCGAGATGTTCCCATCATTGGTGAACTCGGCACCCTCACCGCGCTTGCAGAATCCGTAACCCTCCAGCGACAAGAGGACGAGCGGCGTGAAGGCATCGTAGAGCTGGGCGACCTTGATGTCTTCGGGCTTGATGTCGGAGCTGCGGTAGAGCCCTTCGGCACAGGTCCAAGCCGGCCCGCGCATGGGATCCTCGTTCCAGTAGTTGGTCATGACCTCGGACTGCGAGGGGAGACCCTGGGATGCGGAGTGAATATAGACGGGGCGGTGGGGGCAATCCCGGGCGCGGTCAGCCCTGACGATGACGCAGGCCAGGGCGCCGTCGGTCTCGAGGCAATTGTCGAAGAGGCAGAGCGGCTCGGAGATCCAGCGCGCCTTCATGTAGTCCTCGCGGGTCATGGTGCGTTCGTACATGATCGCCCGGGGGTTGTTGTTGGCGTGCTTGCGAACGGCGAGCGCGACGTTGGCGAGATGATCTCGCGTCGCGCCGTACAGGTGCATGTAGCGCCGGGTCAGCAGGCCGATCTCATCGACGGGACGCAGCAGGCCCCAAGGCCGCGTCCAGGCGGACGCAGGCGTGACCTGCGCGTGGGCACCCGCCCAGGGGCGTTGACCCGAGCCGCGCTTGCGCGAGCGCCACGCGACTCCGACATTGCACCGGCCCGTTGCCACGGCCATGGCGAGCAGCCCCACGACTCCGGGACCTCCGCCTCCTCCGTAACCCACCTTGCCAAAGAAATGCAGATCGCCGGCGCCGATATTCTTGGCGACCTCGACCTCTTCAGTGGACTCCATGGTGTAGGACGCCATGCCGTCCACGTCGGAGGGCTCGAGGCCGGCGTCGGCGAGCGCCGCCACGATCGCCTCGGAGGCGAGCTGGCACTCGGAAGGTTCGAGGCCCTTGGCGAAGGGAGTTTCGCCAATGCCTACGATTGCCGTTGCGTCCTTCAACATGGAGCTTCCTCTGGGTTGCATGTTCGGGGACGTTCTCGGGACCAGGAGCGGTGCACCGCGACGACGCGGAAATTCTGGCCGCAGAGCGGCCAGATGCAGCTAGGTGAGTAGCGTCGGATTCTCCACGTCGATCAGCTCCTCGGCGATGATGTCCTCCCAATAATCCAGACCACCCAGCGCCAGCTGATATTGCTTGCCGCGGCGCAGATAGAGGGTGGTGTCCTGCTCTTCCATGTAGCCGATACCACCGAAGATCTGGGCGCCGACATTCGTGGTGTTGTTGACGGTGTCGGCCGCGAATGCCTTGGTCTTGGCCACGTAGGGGCGCACTCTTCGGCCCTTGTCCATGTTGAAGGCGGTAAAGAACGTGAGCGTGTCGGAGCCGTAGATGTCGATGATGAGCGTCGCCAGATAGCTCTGGATCAGCTGCATCTGCCCGATCGGCCGATCGAACTGAACGCGCTGCTGCGCGTACTCCGTCGCTCTCTCGTGCATCATCTCGCAGACTCCACCCGTGTAACCGGAGAAGACGACAGCGGCCTTCTCGATCACACCTTCCAGGCTGGACCAGGCGTCGCCCACACCTCCGAGCACGCGGTCCTTGGGAACCCGCACGCCGCTGAAGCCGACCTCGTAATGGTGATCGCGGGCCATCGTCGGTGTGCGCTTGCTGGCGATCCCTTCACTCTTGGCGTCGACCAGGAACATGGTGAGGCCGCTGCTCGCGGGAGCCTCACCCGAGGTTCGCGCGACGACGAGTAGAATGTCAGCGCCCCCGGCAAACTCGACGAACATCTTCGTGCCATCGAGCACGTAATGGTCCCCGTCTTCCTTCGCCTGGAGCTCGATCACACCCGGCTCGAATTTCCGCGTGTACTCCTGGTAGGCAAAGGCCAGTACGAGCTCACCTTCGACGATCTTGGGGAGAAATTCCTGTCGCTGCGCGTCGCTACCGGCGCGGGCGATCGCCTCGCCGGCAATCACGACCGTGGAGAGGAACGGGCTCGGGCAGATATTGCGGCCCAGCTCCTTGGCCAGGATCACGAGATCGACCGTGCCGAGTTCGAGTCCGCCGCAGTCTTCCGGCGCCGCCATTCCCAGCCAACCCATCTCGGCCATCTGCTGCCACATCTTCTTCGTGTACCCGAGTTCGCTCTTTTCCATCTCGCGCACGAACTCGCCGGTGCACTCGTCTTCCATGAACTTTCGAGCGCCTTCCTTGAGCTGAACCTGTTCTTCACTCAGTTTGATGTCCATCTGGTTTTCCTTTCGCTTCCGCTGACCGTCTCCGCTCTCGTTTCGCTCTACTTACTTGGCCGGGAGCACCGGCTTGCCCAGAGCATTTGGAAGACCCAGCAGGCGCCGGGCAACGATGCTCTTCGCCGTATCGACTCCGGCCGCCGCCACTCGGGCGTGGCCGGCCATCAGGTGCTCGTCGACGAGGTAACCGTTCAGGGGTGCGTGCTCGGCCCCGGCCCACAGGTATCCGAAGGGCCCCATGATATCGAGAGCGAGCTCAGCCATATCGGCACCCACGGTGGCCCCGTAGGCCTTGTTCATCGCAGCTTCGACGGCGGGAACCCGCTCCATTGCGGCACAGATGCAGAGCCGTTCGAGCATGGTGCCGACCTCGACGCGAGTCGCCATGCGGGCGAGCTTTCGGCGGATCACCGGGTCTTCGATCGGCCGATCGTTTCCATTGTATTCCGCGTTCTTCACCCAATCGACGATCTTGCCGAAGCGGCGCACCCGCGAGGCAAAGGAGAGAATCGCGAAACGCTCGTAGTCCAGCGCCTGCATCATGTAGTAGAAGCCCTTGTTGAGCTCTCCGACGAGCCGCGACTTGGGGATCTTGACGTGGTCGAGGAAGACCTCGTTGGTTCGGTGCGTGGTCCCGGTGGTACCGATGCAGTGCATGGGCGTCAGGCTGATACCGGGCGAGTCGGCGTCCATGATGAAGATGCTGATGCCCTTGTGCTTCGGGGCGTCGGGGTCGGTTCGCAACGCGATCCAGTGATACTTGGCGAAGTGTGCCGACGTAATGAAGAGTTTGCTTCCGGTGACCTCGAAGTGGTCCCCCATGTCGACTGCCGGGCACTGCATCGCCCCGATGTCCGTGCCCGCGCATGCCTCGGTATAGGTCAGCGCCCACTGCCCTTCGTTCTTGAAGATCTTCGGCAGGAACTCCATCTTCATTTCTTCGCTGCACTCGTTGAGGATCGTGTTGGCCACCACCCCGACGTTCTTCCCGACGATGGGTGCCCCCGCCAGATCCAGCTCGACGGTCAGGATGAACTGCGCGAGGGGGATCGGCTTCTTGGAGCCGCCGTACTTCTCGGGGAACCCCATCCCCAGCCAGCCGCGCTCGGCCATCTTGTCCACGAAGGCCACGCGCGCCGGCGTATCGATGAAGATGGTGCCGGCCACTTCTTCGGTGAGGTTCTCGGCGATGAACTCGCGAACTTCATCTCGAAAAGCCAGCTCTTCCGGGCTCCAGTCGAAATCCATGTCTTTGTTCTCCTGTTCTATGCGTTCTTGCTGCGATCGCTTCGATTGCCGATTGGGGCCGTCATTGGCTGCCGGCCTTCTCGGCCAGCGCCACGATCTCGCCTTCGTCGTAGCCGAGCTCTCGCAGGATCGTGTGGGTATCCCCTCCGGTGTCGGGAGAGGCTCTACGAATCGAGCCCGGGGTCTTGGACATCTGAAAGATCATTCCGACCTGGGTCTTGGCATCCGGGCCGAGATTCTCTGCATCGACGATCGAGCCTCGCTCCCGGAAGTGCGGGTCCGCCGCCACCTCGTCCAGCGAGTAGATCGGGGTGACGCAAGTGTCTTCGAGCATCAGCTCGTCGACCCACTGGTCCCGGGTCTTCGTGAGGAAGATCTCGCGAAATGCCGCGATGCGCTCCTGACAGACCTCGGGCTCGGGCCGTTGGGGCTCGATGAAGTCCTCGCGACCGAGCAGCTTGCACAGATTCTCCCAAAACCAGGGCTCGATGGCGCCCACCGAGAGATACTTCCCGTCCTTGCACTCGTAGATGTTGTAGAAGGGAAAGACGCCGGTCAGCATGGTCTCGCCGCGCGTCGGTGATACGCCGGTTTCGACGCATTCATCGATGTTCAAGAGCATCATGGTCAGCAGCGTGTCGGTCATCGCCATGTCGACGTATTGCCCGACACCGGTGCGCTCTTTCGTGAGCAGCGCCATCGTGATGGCCAGCGCCGCGGCGATTCCGCCGGCATCGTCCGCGATGGCGTTGCCCGGGATATAGGGCGAACCGTCCTTCGGGCCGGTCAGATGGACGATCCCGGCCAGGCTCTGATAGTTGAGATCGTGTCCGACGACCTGGCTGTAGGGGCCCTTCTGCCCGAAGCCGGTGAGCGAGACACAGATGATGTCGGGCTTGATCTCGCAGAGAGACTCGTAATCCATCCCGAGGCGCTTGGCGACGCCGGGCCGAAAGCCCTCGACGACGACATCAACCTGCGACACGAGTTTGCGGACGATTTCGCGGCCCTCTTCGCGCTTGAGGTTCAGCACGATGCTGCGCGTGTTGCGGCGAATCACGCGCGGCATCGTGAGTTCGTTGCCGCCCTTGCTGGGAGGTTCCAGCTTGATGATGTCGGCGCCGAAATCGGCCAGGATCTGGGAGCTGTGGGGCCCCGGACCGAGTCGCGCAAGGTCCAGAATCTTGATCCCCTCCAGCGCTAGCGTTGCTTGCTGCGACAACTCGTCTGCCCTCTCAATTCTGCGATTCATCTGCGGGCTCGTTTCGGTCGCGGCCCTTCCTCGCACTCTGCGTCATCGGATCTTGCCGTTCTAGGGCTTCCAATCGTCACCGCGCCGGGCCCAGGGATTGTCCCCGGCCTTCGACGGCAGCGCGATTCGCGCGCTGAAGGTGGTATCGACCTGATCTCCAGTCTTGAGAACCAAGGAGACACTGGCCCAGCTGCAGCCGACGACGTCGGTCTCGACCTTGTCCACCACGCCCTTGAAGGTAATGGTGTCGCCCGGAAAGACGGAATTGTGCATCCGGAACTTGATGCGACCGAGCCGACCCGTCGGGCCCGCCCAGTCGCTGAGATAGCGCTCGAACCAGCTGGCCTGGTTCGGCGTGTTCATGAAGATGTCCTGGGTTCCATTCCGGTTGATGGCAAAGTCCTTGTCGTGGTGCATGGGCCGCCAGTCGCGGCTCGCCAGGGCACCGAGAACGATCGTCGTTGCGGTGACGTCGACGGAGAGGGGCGGGAGCTCGTCTCCCTCCTTGACTTGATCGATGGTCAGGCGCTCGTAGCTCGGCGACATCAGCTCTCCTTCCTGGTCTTGTAACCGAATCCGGTCATGGTTTCCGTGCCCACCCACTCTCCACGCTGATTCACGCACTCGGCGTCGATGACCCAGAAACGACCCTTGCCGAGCTTCGTGGTCTTCACCTCGCTGACGGAACGCAGGATCTCACGCGTTCGAATGACATCGCCGGGGCGCACCGGCTCGCCATAGGCGACTTCGCTGTCCGTGGCCACGGCCTCCGGCAGGTCGAGGTCCCGCTTGAGATCGAAGTGGATCTTCCACGGCAGCGGAGCCTCCGAGCGTCCCGGCTCCCAGTAGTGCGGTCGAAACCAGACCGACAGCATCGTGGGAGGGGCAATGGGCCCGTTCGTGAGCTCCTCCGCCACCTTGTCGTCCCAGAAGAGAGGGTTGCCATTTTCCGCCGCGGCGCAGGTGGTATGGAAGTAGCCGCGCTCGACCTCGAACTCACCCTCGCTCTCGTAGCGGACTTGGTCGAGCCAGCCTTTGACCTCTTCGGGGATCTCTCCGATCTCCTCTCCGACCTCGTTGGGGAGTTCAGACATGTCGTTCTCCTTTTCGGGCCGGACATTCGACGACCCGAATCGTGCTGTGCCGTGGTGGTTTGGAGAGATCTCTCCCCTGGAGCGGCGGTTCGCGTCGCTCCGACGCCCGCCCGGCTCCGCGTCGCGACGTGTGTCGCGGGGTGCAACCTGTTATCGAGCGTCGAGCCCGGAGCTTGGCCAAGAGCTATCTGACGATCCGTCAGATACTGAAAACTACCCCAATACGACCCCTCATCGCAACCCGCATTGCCCCGATCTCAGGAGTCGCCCCGCTCTGGCTGCTGCCACCTGGGCTTGCGCCGCTCGGCGAACGCCAGGGGACCCTCGCGGCTGTCGGGATGAGAAGTGTGCTCGCTGATGACGTCCCAGGCGTGGGCGAGAGAATCGTCGAGGCCATGGTTGAGGCTGTCCCAGATCACCTTCTTGCTGGCCATCAACGCGGCGGGTGAGTGCTGCGCGATTTCTTTCGCCAGCTCGAGAGCACGCGGCATCAGTTCCTCGGCGGAAACGACATCGCCCACCAGGCCAAGCTGATGCGCACGCTCGGCACTCATCCGTTCCAATCCACCCAGGAAGGACATACGCAACACCGCCTCCATACCGAGCCGGCGGATCAGCGACACCGGCTCGAGCCCCGAAACCAGCCCGACGCGCACGTGGTTGTCGAAGAAGGTCGCGTGCTCCGCCGCCACCACGAGATCGCTATCGGCAACGAAGTGGAGGCCACCGCCCGTCACCATGCCGTTTACTGCCGTGATCACGGGTTTCCAGCAATCGTTCTGGATGGCGGTGAACTTGATCGAGTCGATTGAACCCCGGCTCTCTTCGTCTCCTACGTCTGCCGTCTCGGAGGAGGCCGCATCCATCATGTCGAAGCCAGTGCAGAAGCTCTTCTCACCCGCCGCAGTCACGATGGCCACGGACACGCCGGGATCGTCCATGACGTCGGCCCAGGCCAGGGACAACTCGCGGGACATCACGCCATTGACGGCATTCAACCGGTCGGGACGGTTCAACGTGATTGTTGCCACGCGGTCCGTCTTCTCGTAGATGATCGTATCGAATTTCACACATACCTCATTTCATGTCAATCAAACTGCTTGATTCTCACTCAGCCACGCGGGACGCGATCAACCCGATTCATCCCGCCACCGGGGTGCGGCCAACGGTCTGTTGCCGGAGGGATTCGCATCAGGTGATGACGCCGTCGGAACGGAGCACCGCCAGGTCGTCATGCCCGAGGCCCAATTCGGCACGCAACACCTCTTCGGTCTGCTCGCCGACCCACGGCGGACGAGTATGCGGGCCGTCGGTCAGCTTTCCCATCTTCACCGGGTTGCCCGGGATGAGGATGGGCCGGTCGATGCCGTCGCTGCGCTCGAGCTCCAGCAACATGTTTCGATCGGCGATGTGCTGATCCTCCGCCAGGTCAGCGGCCCGGTAGACAGGCCCTGCCGCCACCCCCACGGCAGCGAGCTGATGACAGGCCTCTTTCTTGCTCAGCGTAGCCGCCCACGTTTCGATCCCCGGCCGGATCACCTGCTCGAGCTGGTCATACCAGCCCTGAGCCGACGAGAGCCGATCATCTTCCAGCCATTCCGGGCGACCGATGTGGCTGGCCAGGCGCTCGAACTGGTACATGCGACCCACGTGTACGATGAACCAGCCATCCCTTGCGCGAAACCCCTGGCTGATGAGCGGGGGCTTGGTGTCACCGGTCACTTCCAGCCCCATAGACCAGTAGTTCGGCACCATGTCGGCGAACGCGATCATGCAATCGTACATCGCGATGTCGACATGCTGCCCCTCACCCGTGCGGTCGCGCTGCCGCAGCGCCGCCAGAATGCCGATGACGGCGAAGACCGCCGCTCCCGTGTCGCCCAGCGCCCCCGCCGGCGAGACGATCGGTGGATCATCGGGGCCGGTGGGGAGTGTGTAGAGGCCCGACATGCTCTCGGCCACCGGTGCAAATGCGGGCCACTGGCGGTACTCGGACTCGACGTTGTTTCCGAATCCCGAGACGGAAGCGTAGATCACACTTGGGTGTACCGCAGCAATGTCGCCGTAGCTCAGTCCAAACTTGGCCATCGCCCCGGGCTTGAAGTTCTCCGCCACGACATCGAACTTGGGCGCCAGCTCGAGGAAGATGTCGCGACCCCGGGCTGTCTTCAGGTCCAGGCCGAGGCTGCGTTTATTGAGGTTGTTTCGCAGATAAGTGCAGCCGACCGGGCGACCCTGCGGATCGAGCATGGCCGGCAGCGACCCTCGGCCGGGCTCGCCGTCTATCGGGTGCTCGACCTTGACGACTTCCGCCCCCAGGCGGGCCAGCTGCTGCGTGGCAAACGGAAGGGCCTGCATCTGCTCGACCGCAAGGATGCGGACCCCGTCGAGCGGTTTCCCGTACTTCGCGGCGTCGGCATTGCCGACTTCTCCGAGCTTCACTTCGGCTCCTCCTCAGGTTTGGGCCCGACGTGAGCAGGCACGGGGAGGCCGCGGAAATTGGTTCCGATCACTCGAAGAGAGAGAGGAGTTTCTTCTTCACGATCTTGTTCATGGCGTTCCGCGGCATCTCATCTGCGAATCGAATCACGTCTGGGACTTTGTAGCGGGCCAGCTGCGCCTGCACGTGGCTCCGCAGCGCCTCTTCGCACTCCTCATGGCCGGGCTCGAGCTGGACAACGGCCACCACTCGCTCTCCCAGGCGCTCATCGGACACCCCCAACACCGCCGCCGCCGACACCGCGGGGTGCTGCTGGAGGATCCGTTCGACCTCGGCAGGATAGACGTTGGCGCCGCCCCGTAGAATCAGCTCATTGCGGCGACCGCGAATGTAGAGATTGCCGTCGTCCGCGAAGAATCCCAGATCGCCGGTATGGAAGACGCCCGCCGCCAGCGCTTCCGCAGTCGCCTTGGGGTTGTTCCAATAGCCGAGCATGGGCGTGTACACGCCCGCGAGCTCTCCCTGGCGCGCAGGACGTACGCAGATTTCCCCCACCTCTCCGGGGGGCAGCACGTTCCCCGCTTCGTCGTGGATCTCGATCTCGACCTGGGGGACGGGTTTGCCGCAGAGCCCCGGGCCCGGCGGAACCTCGCCATCACTCCAGCTCACCGCAGTCGGGGCTTCCGTCATTCCGTAGCCGATGATCACCTCCCCACCGAAACGCTCGCGAAAGAGTCGCACCACCTCCGGCGGTGAGTCGGCACCACCCATGATGGGCTCGGTCAAGCAGGCGAGGTCCTCCTGCTTGACGTCGGGATGGGTGAGAAGATCGTGGATGATCGTAGGGACACCGTCGAACGAACCGATGCGTTCGTCGCGAACCCACTCCGCGACACCGAGTGCGTCGATGCGATCCATGCACACGCAGCAGCGGCCGTCGTAGAAGATGCAGATCGGACCCAGGACCATCAGATTCAAGATCGTAAGCGGCAACACGACGCCGTGCTGAGGAGGTCTCGGCCGATTCCCGGTGAGACGGGAAACCGCGCCCGGCATCAGGAGATTGTGCTGGCTGTGGACGGCTCCCTTGGGAAAGCCCGTCGTGCCACTCGTGTAGGCGATGGCGCAGGCTGCAAAGGGATCGATCTCGACCTGTGGAGGCGAAGCCGCCTCGGCCGCGCGCAGTCGCTCGCTCCACTCGGCGCTGGCGTCATCCGGGTCGACGCCGATGACATGCTCCAGCTCGGGAAGCTCGGCCCGCTCGGCTTCGATCTCGGCCCGCGGCTCGTCGGCTGCCAGATAGACGCGCGCTCCGCAGTCGCGCAGAATGTGGGCCTTCTCCGGACCCGCCAGGGGGCGATTCAATCCCACCCAGATGGCTCCGAGCCGCTGGGTTGCGAGGAATGCGATCACGATGTCCACGTCGTTGGGGAGACACGCGGCGACGCGGTCGGTCGCCCCGATGCCCAGCATTGCCAGCGCGCCCGCAGCGCGATTCACCGCACGGTCGAGCTGCCCGTAGCTGAGCCGGCCGTGGCGACCGACCAGGGCCAGGCGATCGGGGTGCTCCGCCAGCGTCGCATCGAGCAGCTCCGCCACGCTCTGCGCGCCCCCGCCCGGAATCGTGGGTCTGCGATCGGAGACGATCAATCCCATATGGGGCTTTTGCTATTCAACCTCCAGGTTGAAGAACTTGATCGCGTTGTCTCGCACGATCTTGCGCGTCTCGTCCGCGGGAATGTCCTTGAAGCGCTGAGCCACCAGCTCCTGCGAGTGCGGGAAGGTGGTGTCACTGTGCGGGTAGTCGACCTCGAACATGATGTTGTCGACGCCGATGTAGTGCCGGAGCGCGAGACCGACCTCATCATCCAGGAAGTTGGCGAATAGTTGACGCTTGAAGTAGAAGCTCGGCTTCTCCTTGATCACAGCGTGGGTCCAGTGGCGATGCTTCACGTACACCTCGTCCGCACGCTGAAGCAGGTAGCCGATCCATCCGATCCCCCCTTCGACCGAGAGGAAGCGGAGCTTCGGATGCTTCTGCAGTGCGCCGCTCCAGAGCAGTGTCGCGACACTGATGAAATTGCTGCTCGGAGCGACGGTGACGAACACCTCGGCGGGCGTCCCCGCAGCAACCGCCAGCGGCAGGGGTGAGTTGCGCATGGATCCAGACGCGATGTGCATGCTGACCGGAATGCCCGCCTCCTCCACCGCATCCCAGAGCGGATCCCAGTGCTCGTTACCGATATCGGGAAGGCCCAGGCTCTCGGGCGCGTTGGGGAAGGAAAGGGCCTTGTGGCCCAGTCCAATACCGCGTTGGAGTTCCTTGATTGCGAGGTTCAGGTCCCAGAGCGGAACGATCATCTGACCGACGAAACGGCTGGGATCCGCCGCACACCACGTATCCGCCAGCCAGTCGTTGTAGGTTTCGAGACAGCGAAGGGCGAGCTCCTTGTCCTTGCATTCGCTGAAGAGTGTGCCGGCCATTCCCGTGACGGTGGGAAAGAGGGCGGAGACCTCGATTCCGTCTCGATCCATGTCCAGGAGGCGTTCCTTGGGATCGTAACAGCCCTTTCGCATGTCGCTGAAGCGAACGGGTTTCGGGGTGTACTCCTCGTACGGGCGCCCGGCCATGACGGAGAGTCCGATGTTGGGAATCTGGGTGCCCTCGAAGGTCCAGTAGTCCATGTCATCGACTTCGATGACGTGCGGCGCCCGATCCTGGAATTTTGATTCCAGCCGGCCTTCCCAGACGTCGGGAGGTTCGATGATGTGGTCGTCACTTGAAATCAGCCCGTAGTCGATACTGCTGCTCACTTCGATTCTCCCTCAGTTCCGAAGCCAGATCGCTGGCTTCGGCAGTTGTAGCCGACTCGACTCAGCCATTTCGGCTGAGAACATAGTCACCCGCGTCATCGAGCAACGCCTTCCAACCCGGATAGACGACGATCGTCGTAAAGGTCTCTTCGATGATGCCAGGGCCATCGATGGAATGGCCCGGCCGCAGATCCGCACCCTTGTAGATTCGAGTCTCCTCGAAGCCACGACCCAGATTCGCCTGCCGCGTTCCTGTTGGTGTAGCGGCCTGCTGCTCTGCCTCGGACCCTGCACCGAAGAGCGGCCGCGTAACATCGACGGATGCCTGGATTCGGGCACCCGTAATCTCGGGCACCTCGTCCACCCGCCGGTGGCCATAGGAGGCCTCGTGCTCGCTGTGGAAGCCCTCGATCACACCCGCGAACATGGCGTCATCAACGAAGGAGAGATCACGCCCTCCCTTGACCTCCTTGACATCCACCGTGAGGGCGAAGTTCTGCCCGGGATATCGGAGGTTGATCTGGTACAAGGCCGTCAAGTCATCTCGCTTGAATCCGGCCGCCAGGAAGTAACTCTCCGCCCGCTCATCCAGCTCGCGCCAGAGATCTTGCAGCCTGTCCGAATCGGCGGCATCGGCGGAGACCAGATAGGCCCGCTCCTCGTCGATCGAGGGCTTTGCCGCCAGGGTGCCGAGCGCGGAGAAGGTGGGCGATGACCTGGGAATCAGCACCTTCTCGATTCCCAACTCCTCTGCTTGGATGGCGGCGAAGACCGGCCCGTTGCCCCCGTAGGCCAACATGGTCAGGCTCTTCGGATCGATCCCCTTGCCGGCGGTCGTCCGCCGTACGGCCTGGGTCATGTTCGCATTGACGACGCGCCAGCAGTCGAAAGCGGCCTCTTCGGCGCTGCAGCCCAGGGGATCCCCAAGCTGCTCCTGGAATGCCTCGGCGACCCCCTGCCGATCGAGGTCGAAGCTGCCCCCGGCAAATTGCGACTTCTCCGAGAGAATTCCCAACAGCAGGATCGCGTCGGTCACAGTGGGGCGCTTGCCGCCCCGGCCATAACAAATCGGGCCCGGGTCGGCGCCGGCGCTCTCGGGCCCCACCTCCACCGCCCCGTTCCTGGCGGCACAGATCGAGCCCCCACCCGCACCCAGCGTCTCCACGTTGATCATCGGCACGCCGATGAGATTGCGGTGGTGCCAGTTCCAACCCACGTCGGCGGGCGCAGAGGCGTCGATCACCACGGATACGTCGTAGCTGGTACCTCCCATGTCGACGCACAGGAGATCCGGGGCGTCCTTCGCCTCAGCAACCCGGGCAGCACCGACCACGCCACCGGCTGGGCCGGACGCCAGGATTCGGATGGCGCTGCCGCGCAGATAGTCCAGCGTCATCACACCGCCGCTGGATTGCATGATCAACAGCTGGCGCGCATAACCCGCCTCTTCCAGCCGCTCCACCAGGCGATCGAGATAGCCCGTTACACACGGGCCGATATAGGCGTTCACAGCCGTGGTACCGGTGCGATCGAACTCGGGCGCCCGGGGCAGAACCTCGCAGGAAAGCGAGACTTCGACGCCCGGCATCTCCTCCTCGACGAGTTCCGCCAGGCGGCGCTCGTGAACCGGATTCGCGAAAGAGAAGATCAGCGAAATTGCAACAGACTCTACGTTCTGCAGCTTCAGGCGGCGAATGGCCTTGCGTGCCGCCTCCTCATCCAGCTCCCGGTAGATCGAGCCGTCGAAGAGGATGCGCTCGGGCACGGTGAGCCGCCGACGACGGGGCACGATGAAGTTCGGCGACTCCAGGCGAACATCCCAGATGTCCTCCTTGAAGCCCCGGCGGAGCTCGATTTCGTCGCGAAAGCCCTCGGTCGTAAGTAGCCCCGTCACGGCGCCGTTCATCTGGATCAAGGTGTTGTCCGCGATCGTCGTTCCGTGGATGATCGCCTCGACTTCCGACAGGAATTCGGCCAGTGAGCGACTCTCGTGAGCCGCCAGCTTTTCGAGTCCCGCCATCACCGCGAGCGAGTTGTCATGCGGAGTGCTGAGCGTCTTCTCCACCACGACGTCACCATCTTTCAAAAGGGCGAAGTCGGTGAAGGTGCCGCCGATGTCGATTCCAACTCGATACGTCATGGCCTAGCCCCTCTCCGCTACGAGCTGTTCGCGCAGCTTCTGCGTTGCCACCAGGTCCACTTCGACGTTGCACTCCTCCGCCGTCCCCGTCACGACCACGCCATACCTTTCGCGGGCCGCCGCCACACTCACGTATTCATCCAGCACATCCTCTCGCACGGCTGCGGGGTCGCGCAGGAGCGGGCTCTCGAAGCCGGCACCACCTCCATACTGGTACGCGATCACCGCACCGGCCGGAAGATCGGCACGCACCGAGTTCTCGATCTTGTACTCGTTCGGCGTGCCCACCTCGAAGTGGTTGCTGTAGGAAGAAGCGTCGTCTCCTCCACGCAGCCCCCGCAAGGGGTGCTTCATCGAAACCATCCAGGCGATTGCCATCGTCGGCTCCAGCACCTTCTTCACGTTGAGCGTGCCGGGTTGCCCTCGCCAACGGCCGGGACCGCCGCTATCACAGGTCATCTCGCGGCTGATGTTGATTACGGGGAAACGGCTCTCCGCATCCTCGGCCTGGCCGAGGATCAGATTGCCGAGTCCGCTGCACATCGATCCCCAACCATCGATTCCTTCTGTGGCCGATGCGTCGGAGGCCCGCACATCCACCCCCTGGTCCATCCACATCTGCCCGTTTTCGTCGAAGCCGATGACGGAGTTGGGCATGCCGAGCTTGTAGACCTGCGGCGATGAACGGTGGGGAACGATCTCCGAGAGGGCGATGCAAATCGCCTCGCCGATCTCGCAAGCCGGGTGGAAGGCGCCGAGGGCGGCCGGCTTGTTGGGCGGCGGCTGTGCGATCGTGCCTTCGGGGATGATCATCTCGACGGCGTTGAAGAGACCTTCGTTCTTGTCGATGGTCGGATCGACCATCGACACGAGCTGGGCCATCGCGTATCCGCGGCTGTTTGAAAACGTGTTCCAGACGTTCACCAGTTCGGGGCGGTCATCGGTCCCGGTCATGTCTACGGTGAGCTGATCGCCAGCGACGCTACACGCGACGTGAACATGCACGTCTTCGTTACCGACCGTATCGTGGTCGATCCAGACATCCGCTTCGTAGCAGCCATCGGGCCATTTCTCGATCTCACTTCGAAACCGCCTCTCGGTCTCGTTGATATTGAAGTTGATCGCGGCGCGGACGGTGTCTGCACCCCATTTCTCTACGAGCCCGTCCAACAGACTCGCACCGAGCTCCGCTGCCCCAATCATGGCAGCGATGTCCCCGGCAAAGGACGGGAGGCGATTGTTTCGAATCAACAGGTCGAGCACGTCTCCTTTTCGCTTGCCTCGATGAACCAGCTTGAGACGCGGGATGGGCAGGCCCTCATGGAAGATGTCGAGAGAGTCCACAGAGAAACCGCCGGGATCCTTGCCTCCTGTATCGCCCTGGTGCGCCTGCAATGCCTGGATCGCGACCAGCTTGCCTGCCGAGTCGAAGCAGGGGGCATAGACGGTGTAGTCCGGGAGATGCCCTCCGCCGTGGTCGGGATCATTGCCGAGGAAGACGTCGCCGGGACCCCAATCATCCTCTTCATAGTGCTCGAGCCCCCAACGTACGGTCAGGGGAGAGATGAAGAGCAGCTGGGGGATCCCCACCGAGATGCCGGCGAGTCGGCCATTGGCGTCGATGATGCTGCCATTGCGCTCGTTCGATTGATTGATGATCGCAGACGATGCAGCGCGGCCGAGATGGATGGCGGTCTCGAAACAGTGTGTCTCGAAGGCTCCCCGGATGATCCCGGCGGTGACCGCGTCGACCTCCACGGATGTTTCGAGGGGGGAGCGCTTCGCCGAGAGGCGCCTGTTGATCTCGTAGCTCATCTCTTCTCCATTATTCCGCTTCTCGAGTTCAGGACCGGGCGCAGCCGCTGCATGCGCTTCGCTCACAGAAAGCCATAGAGCTCTCCGGCATTTTCACAGAAGATCCTGCGCTTCTTGGCTTCGTCGATCCCCTGGGCCATCGAATCGATCAGGTAGCGGGAGTTGGGCCAGTCGTTGATGTGGTGGGGGAAGTCACTCGCCCACATCATGTTGCCGACACCCACCGCATCGCAGTTCTGAACGCCGTATTGATCGCGTATGAAGCCGACCTTCCAGTTCTGACGGAAGTACTCACTCGGAAGCTTGTCCCCGAGGTTGACCTCGCACCAATATCGATTTCGGCGGTAGCGGTCGTCCATCTCCTGCAGCAGATAGGGAACCCAGCCCGCGCCAACCTCACCACCCACGATCCGGAGCCCGGGGAAGCGCTCGAATACACCGTTGAAGATCGTCTCTGCGATGATGACGGGCATGCGGCTCATCGTGGTGGCGAGCCCGACGAGTTGCGGTGCCCCGCCCTTCTTGGCGGCGATCTTCCGGGTGGTGTAATTGGCCGGCACCAACCCGATGTGAACGTGGACAGGCATTGCGAGCTCTTCTGCAACGGCCCAGAACTCGTCGTCCTCGCGCGAAAGGAGCGACTGGCCGCTCGGCCAGCTCGCCAGACCGACACCGACGGCGCCCGCCTTTCGCGCATCCCGAAGCATCTCGATGGCACTCTCGATCCCCGTGGCCGGCATCTGCCAGACACAGCGAAGGCGCTCCGGGCAGAGCGAAACCCAATCGGTGATCCACTCGTTGTAGGCGCGCATGCCCGCCAGGTGGAACTCGGAATCGTTCAGTGACATGAAATAGAGCATGGTGCGCTGCGGTGGAAAGA
>JAFDEI010000159.1 GCA_019310425.1 Deltaproteobacteria bacterium
ATGGGAATCACAGTCGGGGTTCGGACAGTGCGGGGGTGTGAAGCCCCGAAGGCGACGCTGCATGCGGGCCTATATTGCATTTCGCGTGCCGGACCCAATCTTCGAGCCACAACTCACATAGACAGCCTGTTCTGCCTGTGCTGTCCTTGTGCGCTTCCGCCGCCTCCGCGGTTCGGAGCCCCGAGTATGCAGACCCGATGGACCCGCTGGCTGCTCCGCGCCGCCTTCGCAGTGGCATTTACATTTCTCGGGCTGATGCTGGCCCGCACCGACACCGGAATCCGCGCACGGGTGGCCGCAACCAAGGCCGGCGGCGCGGCCATCGGCGCGGTCGCAGGAAGCGCCGACGTTTCGATGCGCAACCGTGTGCTGCTCGAAAACCCCGCACTGATCCAGGCCATCCGGCAGGGTGGCGCGTTCGGCGGCCAGTTCTCGCGCCAGGTGGCACAGAACATGTTCTCGAGGCTTCCGAAGGCGATCGAAGACGCGAAGGCGAAGACGGAGATCGTGGAGATCACCGACCGCACCTGGCTGATTCGGCTGCCGATCGTGAACGTCGTGTTGTTCGAAACCGATGCGGGTCTGGTGCTCGTCGATACCGGAATGGGCCCGGCCGGGCCCGCGATCCTCGACGCAATCCGCGAGGTCAGCGACGCACCGCTCCACACCGTGATCTACACCCACGGGCACGTCGATCACGCCTACGGCACATGGGCCCTGCTCGAAGCCGGTGAGTCGCCGGAGATCATCGCTCACGAAAACCTCCCGGCGCGCTTCGAACGCTACGTGCGCTTGCGCGGCTCGCTCGCTCGCTACATGAGCCAGCCGGCCGAGCAACTCCCCCGGACACGCGAAGACCTGGTCTGGCCCACGCGTACCTTTCACGACCGTCTCGAGATCGAAATCGGCGGTGAGAGGTTCGTGCTGCAGCACCACCGAGGCGAGACCGACGATCAACTCTACGTCTGGCTGCCCGGCCGCGGCGCACTCGCGAGTGCGGACTACTACCAGGGTTT
This sequence comes from Deltaproteobacteria bacterium, assembly GCA_019310425.1. Classification (GTDB taxonomy): domain Bacteria; phylum Myxococcota_A; class UBA9160; order UBA9160; family SMWR01; genus JAFDEI01. Next base: position 1,017 of record JAFDEI010000159.1, read on the forward strand.
CCTGCCGAACGCGGGGAACGGCAAGCGCGTGCAGCGCCACCCGGAGGAGTGGGCGGTTGCGCTGCGCGAAATGGCCGCGCTCGAACCCAGGATCCTGCTGCCCGCGCACGGCGAGGCGATCGACGAGCCGGCCGTGATCGGCGAGAACCTGACGGTGCTCGCCGACACGTTGCAGTACATCGTCGATCATACCCTCGCGGGGCTGAACGCAGGCAAGCGCAAGGACGAGATCCACCGATCGCTCGAGCTTCCGGAACGGCTCGCGAACCATCCGACGATGAAGGTGCAGTACGTCACGCCCCAGGACATCTCGAAGATGGTCACGTTGCGCTACACGGGCTGGTGGGACGACATCCCGTCGCATTGGACACCCGCACCGCTCGAGCTGCGCGCGCAAACCCTCGTCGAGGTCGCGGGCGGAATGGAGCCTTTCGTCGCCCGCGCACGCGACGCGCTCGAGACCGACCTGCGGCTCGCGAGCCACCTCGCCGACTGGGCCTTCCTCGCCGACCCGCAGCACTCGGCCGCACAGCAGCTCGTACTCGACGTCTACGAGCAGCGCATCCTGGACCCGACCAGCAACACGATGGAAATGCTCGTCTACCTCGACGCCATGGCTGCGGCGCGGCAGGCACAATTGAACTCGAGCGGCTGACGCGCGAGAAGACCGAATACGGCTGATTCAGGAGCCGTAACGGTAACCCTCGACCTCGGCATTCTCGGATTCGAGCCGCCGCTGCGCGGCCTCTGCGAGCGGCTGCAGCTGGACCTTCTGATTCCCCGTGTACGAGAGTTCGTCCGCGCGGAAGAAGAGCACCCGACGCGGCACCTTGTACGCGGCGAGCCGCGACCGCAGATAGCCGCAAATCTCGTCCTGGTCGGGTGTCGCACCCGCCGTCGGCACGACGCAGAGTACGACCACTTCGCCGAGGGTCGGGTGGGCGATGCCCACCGGAATGCCGACCTTCACCTCCGGGTGCTCTGCAAGAGCTTCCTCGATTTCGACGGGCGACACATTCGCGCCTCCCGTCTTGATCAAGTGGCCGAGGCGCCCGGACCAGTGGAGCACGCCGTCCGCATCGAGCCGGCCGCCGTCCTGGGTGCGAAAGAACCCGTCGGCGTCGAGGTAGTTCTCGGGCAACACCTTGTAGTAGCCGCGCATGAAGGTCACGCCCTTCACCGCGATTTCGCCCTCGCTGCCTTCCGCAACCGCGGCACCGGTCTCGGGATCGACGATCCGAAAGTCCATGCCGGGGTTCGGCCGGCCGCTTCCGTCACGCCTCAGTGCAGCGGGTGCGTCGGCGGGCAGGCTGCTCGCGATCGTGAAGGTCTCGCTCATTCCGTAGGAGGCACCCGTGCCGTACTCGTCCTTGTCGATCCCCGCGAGCTTCGCGATCGGCGACGAAAAGTCGACCTTGCGAACGGAACTCAGATTCCGGCCCGCGGCGTCGGGGTGCTCGCACAGCGCCTTCTGCTGGTGGGGCCAGGCGTGGACCGCGGTCGCCCGCTCCGATTCGATCCGCTCGAGAGCCGCGCCCGGCTCGAAGGTCTCCTCGAGCAACAAGCACGCGCCCGCCGCCAGGCACGGCAGCAGCGACATCGCGATGCCGGCAGTCCAGAAGAACGGATAGGTGGTGTAGACACGGTCGTCGTCCGTGAGGCACAGGAAGTCGACGAAGCGCCAGCCCTGAAGCACGCCCGCGCGGTGCGTGTGGAGCACGCCCTTCGGGTTCGCGGTGGTACCCGAGGTATAGATGATCAGCCCATCGTCGGACGGCTCGACCTCGTCGATCAGCTCATTGATCAGCTCGTCCGAGACGTCACGGCCCTGGGCGAGCAGCGATTCCCAGTCCTCGACGCCGCCGCGCAGGGCGTCGATTCCGAGGCTGACGACACGACGCAGCTGCGGCAGCGACGGCACGCGCAGCCGCCCGGGCTCGGAGGCCTCGATTTCCGGATGCGCGGCCAGCAGATCGTCTAGGTAGCGGTGCTTCAACAACTCCGGCTGCATCAACAACAGCGCCGAATCGCTGTGGCGCAGGATGTAGTCGAACTCGGAGCGCGTCGCGAAGGTGTTCACCGGTACCAGCACGCCACCCACCATGCCGACCGCAAACGCGGACACGATCCATTCGGGTCGATTGGCCATCAGGACCGCGACGCGGGTTCCCTTGACGACACCGGCTCCGACGAGCCCTTGCGCGAGCTGCCGCGCCTGGTGCTCGAGATCGCGATAGCGGATTTCGCGATCCTCGAAACGGATCGCGCAGTGGTCGCCATAGCGGCGGGCAACTTCGACGAGAAAGCGCCCACTGGTGAGCGACGGGTCGTTGGTCTCCATCCCCGCTCCTGTGCCCGTCCGCGCCCCCGAACCGCTACGGGCTCGGCAGCATCACCTCTGCTTCACCCTGGGCCATGACCGCCTCGTCCTGATTGGTCATCACCACCTTCACGGTTGCGATCGGCTGACCCGACGGGTCGTCGTGGCTCACATCGACCACCTCGCCGTTCAGGAACGTAGCGTCACTCGTGAACGCGGGCGCACGATACTGCATGTTGCTGTGGGTGATGAAGCTCCACTCACCGCCCCAGTTACTGAGGTAGTCGACGATCCACGCACCCATCGACGCGCCGTAGCCGTAACCGCGCGGCAAGCCGATCAGCTGGGCGTAGCGGGGCTGCACGTGCCCACGCGACGGCCCCTTGTAGAGTCCGTCCGCATTCGAAGGGTCGATCTTCGCGCCCTCTTCGTCGCGCGACATCTCGGGCAGCCAGCCCGCCGCCATGGTCGACGTCTCACCGGATTCGATCGCCGCGCCCCAGACCGTCATCAAGTAGGAACGCCATTCGGTCGTGAAGCTCGCGATGCTGTGCGGGCCGATCGGTCGCGTGGGCAACACGTCGCCCGCCTTCACGAACAGGCGCTTCTCGTGTCCGAGATCCCGGAAGCTCTGGTAGTAATCCAGCTTCTGCTTCTCGAGATCTTCGATCTCTTGATCGGTCCAGCTGCGCTCGACGTTGTCGTTGAACAGCCCCAGCTTGCGCGCATTCTCCGCGAGGTAGCGCACCGATGTCGAGCGCTGCTTGCACACCACCTGCCCGCGCTGGTTGATGTAGCTGGTGTCGCCGCGCGAGAACATCGTCGGCCCGGAGAACTTGGTCTCGGAAATCTTGTAGTCGTAGAGCATGCGATCGAAGGAGATCACGTCGCCGGGCAGAATTCGCGGTCCGAAGAACCACCACTCGTCACCGCCGAAGATCATGTGCTGACCGGGGATCACTCCCTGGATCGCCGGACCCGCGCCGTGACTGGTATCGGTGCAGACCGCAAACGATTGCGGCGCAACCACCCTCTCGAAGACGCTCTCGGCCGCATAATCATCGTCGTAGTGCAGCGGGTTCGGGTTCTGCATCCCCTGCGCCCAACGCCGGATGTCGTTGACGTGCACCGGGTCCTTGATCTGCGCACCCCCGAGCGGTTTGCCCACCCAGCGGTCGACATCCGCCGTGTCGAGATCGCTCAATCCATCTTCACGCTTCTTCGCTTCGCTCACGGCTGGTTCCTCTCGCAGGAAGTGCGGAACCCGCGAACCGAGTTCGGGGCCCACGAGATCTGACGATGTGTCAGAACATTATGCCCGTGCCGGACCGCATTTGTCCAGTCGCACGCGCCTGGGCTACCCATGCCCGCGAATGACGTCCAGTCCGCTCTCCGAGCCCGAATCGGCATTTGCCCGCTGGCTTCCCCCCACGGCAATCGTCGTGCTGGCCGCGCCCTGCCTCTTCCTCGCCTATCTGCCGATGACCGACCTGCCGCAGCACCTCGCGGTGATGTCGATCCTGAAGAACCTGGGCGACCCCACCTTCGCTTTCGACGCCTACTACGAAGCCGCGCCGGACCGCACGCTCTATTTCTTCACCTACGGCATCGCGCTCGCACTAGCGAAGATCGTTCCGCTCGAAATTGCGATGCGAATCGTCGTCTTCCTATCCGTGATCGCACAGCTGCCCGACACCCCCAGGGTCTACTTCCTCAACTGGGGACCGGAGCGGGACCGTCTCCGAGACATATGCGTACCTCCACTTCCACGCCTACATTCAGGCTCGGCGCGGTGGCGTGATCTCGTTCAGTTTTCCGGAGCTGTTCTGGAACATCCCGGTGCGTGTACACGAGAATGCGGGAATTCCGAGGTCCAATGTGGGAGCCGAATGGCAGGTGCGACTCTTCGATTACGACGAGCTCGGCAACTTCTACGGTCACATGCTGGTTCGCATGCGCGCAGACCAGCGCGGGGTCGAGTCGCTCGCGAAGTTCCCCTATGAACGCATCTACTCGAACCCACCGTGGGAGTTGTACCGGCACCTCGCCGAGGAGGCTGTCGAATGACATCATGCTACGGACGCGGGCTGGCCGCGCGTTCGGCTGGGCGCCCCTCACGGCCGGGCTGATCGGCGCAGCAACCCAAGCGACCATCGCAAGCGAGGAGGCTTCATGACGGAACCCACTTGGAAGAAATTCGAGCTGAGCGAAGAACTGAAGAAACACGTCGAAACTTCGGCTCCATACCACGAGTTCCTGCGCCGGCCGACCCTCAGCTGCGGAATCTACACGCTCGCGGCGGGTGACAAAGACATGCAGAGTCCGCACGACGAGGACGAGGTCTACTACGTCATCAGCGGCAAGGCGCGGCTGCGGGTCGACGGGGACGAGCAAACCGTCCAGCCAGGCTCGATCCTCTACGTCCGAGCGACCTCGGAACATTCCTTTTTCGAGATCGAAGAGGACATGACGCTGCTGGTCTTCTTTGCTTCCGGCGGGCCCGCCGACTAGTGGCACCGCTAAGGGGCTTCGCCTGATGCCGCGCGGACCCCACGCACGACGCTTCTGGGTCGCGATCGCGCTCTGCCTGGCGCTGCTCGCGGGAATCGCCGCGCTCGTTGCGCAGCGACGGTCGCTGGCTCGGTCGCTGATCGATTCCCAACTCCGGAGCCTGGGCTTGGAGGAAATCGGGCACGAGGTCGAGCGACTCGGGCTGAGCGAATTCGGAGTGCGAAACTTCCGGATCGGCAACGATCGCGGTCTCCGCGTGGGTCGGATCGACGCGCGCTATTCGCTGTCCAGCCTGCTCGCCGGAAGGCTCGAGAGTCTGAGCATGAGCGAGGTTCACTTGCGCGGCGCGTTCGAAGACGGCCGCGTGACCTTCGGAGCGCTCGACTCGGCTCTGGAAGCTGGCGGCGGGCCGGAAGGCGCTGGAGCCCGCATTGCGCTGCCCGCCCGAAACATCGCGATCGAAGACGTCAGGGTCGACATCGAGACTCCGGAAGGCCTGCTCTCGGGAGATTTCGCGGCGAATTTTCGTGAACTCGACGATCAGCGGATCGCCGCCGATGCCACCGCCCAGCTGCGCCACCCTCGCCTCGAAGCCAGCGCGAGCTTCGACCTCGCGGGAACTCAGGAGACGTTCGATGGAGATCTCACGCTCGAACTCCGTCCCATCGCACCCGCCGAGACGAGCGCCGAGCGTGCAATGGAAAGTGAGGCCAGAGCAACACACGAGGCCGCTACCATCACGCTGGCCGCCGCGATCAGCGGATCCAGGAGTCACATCGACCTCGCGGTCGACCCACTGCCGTTCCGCTATACGCCGGAAGACGCAGACGATGTACTGCGCTTCAACGGCGAGATCCCCGCCACCACGATCTCGATCCCGAGGCCGGTCGCGAGCGCGCCGATCACGCTTCGGGTGCCGGACGCGGGCGGCCATCTGAACCTGCCCGGGTTGGAACTCGCACTCGCGGGCATCTCCCTCGAAGTCTCGCTCGACCCGGAATCCTGGCTCCCGACCGGCGATCTCGACATCGCCGATATCCGCGACGAACAGAACCCAGCCCGCTTCATGCCCGGATCCATCAAGGGAACCATCGCGACCACACCGGCGAGCCTGGACTTCGACCTGCGCCTGAAGAACGCCGGCGAAGGACCCGAGATCGACATCCGCGGGAGCTACGACCGGAAGTCGTCGGAGGGCACGGCCCGGCTGCGGCTCGAGCCGCTCGAGTTCACCGAAGGCGGACTGCAGCCGGCCCGGCTATCGCCGCAATTCGGTGAATCGATCGAATCTGCGAGCGGCATCGTCGAGGTGCACGGCACAGTCGACTGGTCGGCCGATGCGCTGCTCCGTTCGAGCTTCGACTTCATCGCGCGCGACCTCAGCATGACGTCCGAATTCGGGAGCTTCGAGCGATTGAACGCCGTGATCCGGATCGACGGGCCGTCGCCCTACTCCAGCCCACCGCACCAACTGCTTTCGATGGCGCGCATCGATTTCGGCCTCGAGCTCACCAACGGCATGGTCGCCCTGCGGCTGCTTTCCGACGGCCGGATCGACATCGAATCCGCGGAGTGGTCTCTCGCGGACGGGAAGATCCGCACGCGAGGCGTCGTCGACCCCGACGCTCCGACCCAGAAGCTCGTGCTCGAACTCGAAGAACTCGATCTGGCGAAGCTGCTCGAGCTCGTGGCCCTCGATGGCCTCTCGGGAACCGGCCTCCTCTCGGGCAAGATCCCGCTCGTGCGTCACGGATCGACGATCGAGATACGGGGCGGAGGACTCTCGGGCGCGAAAGGAGGCGGCCGGGTCCAATACCGTTCCGCCGCCTTCAACGCAGGATCCGTCGGCTCCGCCCAGGACCTGAACGTCGTATTCAAGGCGCTCGAGAACTTCCACTATGAGACCATCGAGGCCAAGATCGACGGCGATACGGACGGACCCGTCATCCTCTCGATCCGACTGCTGGGAGCAAACCCCGACTACCTCGGCGGCCACCCGATCGACTTCACGCTGGCTGTCGATTGCCACCTCGTCGATCTGCTCCGAAAAGAAGCCGCGATCTATCGAATACCTGACGAGGTCCAACGTCAAATAGAAGAGATGTCCGCAGGGCTTCCGTAGCCCTGCGTTCGATATCTCGGTACGCTCTGATCTTCGCGAATCGAGGCGAAAGGAAAGCTCATGGACGATCGGAAATGCGTGGGTCTAGCGGCGCTCGTCGCCTTATTGCTGATCGCGCCGGGTTGCACGCCCAAGATCGTGGTAGAAGCTCCCAAAGAGCCCATCGTCATCAACATGAACGTGAAGATCGAGCACGAAATTCGCATCCGAGTCGACAAGGATCTGGACATGATGTTCGAGAACGAGGACCTCTTCTGAACGCGTCGCATCGAAGATCACGGATCGAGGATCGAGGAGAAAGCAAGCCATGAAGATTTTCCCCCGCGAGCATCGTCGGCTTCACTGGCTATCACTGGCCGCGATCGCAGCCCTGATCTTCGTCGCGCCGCCAACGGCCTGGGCCGACGGCCTCGGTGACGCCAAAGCGGCGGGCTGGGTCGGCGAGCAGGCCAACGGGATGCTCGGAATCGTCGACAGCAGCGCGCCCGCGTCCACACAGGCCCTGGTGGAAAGTGTCAATGCGAAGCGTCGGGAAGGCTACGCGTCGATTGCAAAGAAGAACGAGACCTCAGCGACCGCAATCGCAGCGCGCGCGGGCGAACGAAACATCGCCAAGACCCAGGCCGGCCACTACGTGAAGCGGTCCGGCGAGGGCTGGCAGAAGAAATGATTCACCGTACGTGGCCCGTCAGCGCGGCTTCATGAGCTGAATCAACGCCTCGCCGGCTCGCTCCGACTGGAGCGACAGCCCGGCCTCGGCGGCAGTGACCGAACCAATCGACAGCGCGACCAGGAGTTCGGCAAGCAGCGTCGGGTCGATGTCCGAGTGCATCTCACCCGATGCCTGCTCGATCTCGACCATTTCGGTAACTCGCCCAATCGCACCACCGAACAGGCTCACGAGGTGGCTCCGAATTCGCGGCGAGCGTTCCGCTGCATCGATCATCCGGTGCAGTTGGATCGTGATGCCGCCGACGGTCGTCAGGCCGTGGGTATCCGCCTGCGCGCCGCTGTTCACCAGTTCGACTACAGCGCTCGTGAATCGGCGCACCACGGGTGCGAAGCCACCTTCCTCCGCGGCGCCACCGATGATGCTGTTGAAGAAAGCGCTCAGTCGCGCTTCCATCACTGCGACGATGAAATCCTCACGATTTTCGAAATGCACGTAGAACGCGCCGCGTGTGAAGCCCGCACGCGAGCAGATCCGGTCGAGGCTCGGAGAATCGAAGCCATGCTCGACGAACTCCGCGAGGCCCGCGAGGATCAGCGCCTCACGGGTCTGCGCCATCGCGTAC
>JAFDEI010000160.1 GCA_019310425.1 Deltaproteobacteria bacterium
GTCGGCGATGTCGACTTCCTTGAAGTCCAGCGAAATCCGACGACCGATGTACTCCTTGCCATCGATCAGGCCCCCCTCCTGGAGGATGTCGATCGACGCCGGGGGCTCGAGCGATGCCGGAGAACCCGCGAGATCGATGTCGCTGCCCAACGGATCGATTGCGGCCGGGGCGGAGCCGCCCAGGTCGATGCTCGAGTCGTCGGCAACCGGGTTGCCCTCGGAGTCCAACACCATCGAGCCCGAATCCGCGACCATCGTCTCACCTGCGTCACTTCTGAAAACGGGCGGTCGCACCGCCAGCGCTCCGGTATGCGGAAAGTCGATGATCAGCAGCGAACCGCGCTGCGTTACTTCGGGAACGAGGTTTGCCGCACGCTTCACCACGATGCGAACCTCATCGATCTCGACGTCCGGCTGCGCGAATGCGGTGATGAGCGAAACCGGACCGGCCGCCTCGGGCGCCAGGCGCATCTCGGCTCTGGGGTCGATAACCGCATTCGTGATGCTCAGCACGTAGGTCTCGGCATCCGGCTCGTAGACCAGGTAGTCGATCGGCTCACTGCCGGCGATAACCAGGCGGTCCAACTCCGATTGAGCTTCGAACTCGACGCCGTAGACCGTCGTCGGTTCAGCGATCACCGGCTCGGCGACCGCACTTGCGTCGGCATCGCCGCCACTCCAGGTCGAAGCAGTGTCCGGTGTAGCGGGTGCTTCGGTTTCGATCGGTGCGCTCGCCTCGGCAACCGTCTCGTCGCCGGCTTCAGCCATCGATGCAGCCACGGTGTCCGAAGGCGCCATGGAGACAGCCTGCTCGAACGCGATGTCGAGTTCCGAGCCCGAACCCAACGCAACCCAGAGGCCCGACGCACTCGACGCCACCCGGCGACCTTCGAAAGGCATGTCAGCCCCACCCGAATCGACCACGATGCGAACCTTGTCGTCGTGCTGGCCCACGCGGATCCGACCGACCCGCGAAGTTCCCACTTCGATGCGACTGTTCGCAACGCGGCTCTTCATGTCGGGGAGGTCGATCACGAGACGATCCGGATTCTCCAGAGTGAATGTGACCGCACTCCCGATCGAACCGTCCGCTGCGAGTTCGAGGAGCTCACCATCACCGAGAGTCTGGACATTGACGGCGGAGAGCGTTGTCGCGGAGCTCGCTGCCGAAGTCTCTGCCGGCGCCTGCTCGGCCTCGAGCACGTCCGAGGCCAACGCCGCTTCATCGACCTCGGGGGAGTTCCCGTCGGACGCATCGACATCCAGCGCCAGGGCGGGATCTTCGATAATCGCGACATCACCCTCAAGGGGTGCGAGCGCCCACGGATCCACCGGCTCGGTGAGGTCCGCCATCTCGTTCACCGCGGGAATCTCCGCCAGCCCGTCCGGGCCCACGTCGTCGGCCAAGGAGCTCGACGTGGCAAGCACCACGACCCCCAACGCCCAGAGCATTCCCATCACGGTGCCCGCAATTTCACGGTTCCGACTGGTCATGGATTCCACCATCGAACTCACCCCCCCTCACTCCGACGAATCCGCATTTCAATATCTTTCGTCGTTTCCTGGCCCAGGAAGTCGACATACGTCTCCTTCACCACGACCAGGTTGTCGTTGATGTTGGTCACACGGCCCTCGTTCTTTCCCATCCGGGTGCCTGTGCCAACGATGTAACTCTTGCCGGCGGGGTCGCGAACGAGCGCTCGGGCCACACCGGTATTCCATACGACCGCCAGCAGTGACATCTGTCCGATGTCGTACTGTTCGAGTGGGCCGCGATCGTTTCCGAGAATTGCCTTGCGCCCCTTCTCCTCCCACTCGAAGCTCCGGAACGGGTCGCGTACACCTGAACTCTCGTAAGTAAAGCCGCCTGCCGTCGCAGCGAATTCAGGCGTCATCGGTCCGACCTTCGCAGCCGCAGGAGCAGCACTCGCGGGCGCCCGCCTCTTGACCTTCTGCCTCGCCACCAGCGCTTCGCGTTCCTTGCTGAAGTCCTCGGTCGTCGGGCCGGTCGGGCCCTCATCACAGCTGACCAGGACCGCGAGGGCGATCAACATCCCTATCGCTTTGATTCTCACGCTGTCCCTCCACCCGTACGCCCGGTGCGGCTCATCGCGTCGTCTCTACGCATTGCCCTTACCCACAAACCGGAATGTCGTGGCCGTACCCTTCACCGACAACACTGTCGATTCTTCGTCCTCACTCACCACGCTGATCTTGAGCGATCCCATGTTCACGATCCGCGGCAACCTCGACACCAGATCAAAGAACTGTGCGATATCGTGGAATTCTCCGGTCAGTTCAAGATTGATCGGAACTTCCGCATAGAAGTCATGCCTGACCTCTTTGCCTCGTTTGAACGAGCGGATCTCTACACCCGCGGTCTTTCCGAGGTTGCTGATGTCGGTCAGCAGTACTTCCAGCTCCTTGGTGTTCGGAAGCTGGCGCAAGACCGTTTTGAGCTGGATCTCGAGATCTTCGATTTCCGTCTCGAAGGCAAAGATGTTGGCCGCGATCGCCCGGACCTCACTGAGCTTGCGCTGGAGTTCGAGTTCCTGCGCGTGTAGAGCCTTCAGCTCCTCAGCATTCTCCTGATAGAAGAGGAAGAAGTATCCAGCGATGATGGCAACACCGATCCCGCCGATGATGCCGAATCGTGCCGCCTTCGGGAGCTTGGCGACTTGATCGATCTTTTCCTGGACTTGCGGTGAGATTTCCATCAGTTCTCTCCCGGCCCTAGCTCTTCTTCTCGGACTGACCGTCGTCAGGCTTCGGATTCGCAATCGAAGCAGTGATTTCAAAACTGACGACTCGCATGTCGCCGTCACCGCCTTCGAGCCTCGTACCGTTCAGGTCCACATCCGTGAAATACTTCGAATCACTCAGACCGCGGAGGAAGACTGCGACGAGCTCGTTGTCCATGCTCTCGCCCTTCAGGTGAATCTTCCTGCCTTTGGTCGATACCGAGACCAGCCACAGCCGCTTGGGCGTTTTCGCCGCCAGCTCGCTCATCACGCGAACCGGGCCGCCCCGAGCGCGGTCGAGATCGTCGATCACGCCGATCTTCTTCTCTAGCTGGGACTTTTTCTTGCGGAAGCCTGCTACCTGTTCCAGCTGCGGTTTGAATTGATCTATATCTCGCTGCATCTGGGCCACGCGTGATTGCGAGAGCTGAACTCGTTCACGTATTTCGGAATGCACGAATCCGATTCCGCCCATCACGATGAGCACGACCAGCAGCAGCTGCATCAGCTGCTGACGAAAGTCGGCTGCACGACGCGCCTCTCGTACCGGAAGTAGATTGACTTCTATCATCAGCTGCTCACCCGCCGCATGGCCAGCCCGACACTAACGCCCAGTGCCGGTCCCATTTCTTCGAGGAATTCCGGCTCGAATTTCGAGGACGGGACCATCCGCGAGAATGGATTCATGATTTCGACCGGCAGACCCGTCCGCTCGTGGAAGGCCTTCTCGAAGCCGGCGACTTTCGCGCCTCCGCCCGAGAGAACAACCCGACCAATATTGGAGTCCGCGGTCGTAGCGCCGAAGAAGTCGAGTGAGCGGCTGATCTCGCCGATCACCGTCTCGCTCACCGCCTGCATTGCCTGCTCGACTTCCTGAGGAACCACGTCCTGACTTTCATCCTGGGCGCGCCCACCGAGCTTGATGCGCTCAGCCTCGTCGAAGGTCACCGAGAGCGCCTTCTGGATCTCTTCGGTGTATTGGTTACCCGCGGTCGTAATGTCGCGAGTGAACGCCGGAATCCCGTCGGCGAGAATATTGATGTTCACGACCTCGGCACCAATGTTGACCAGTGCCACGACATCCTCGGGCGCTGATTCGTAGTTGGAGGTAAACGCATTTTCCACGGCGAATGAGGCGACATCGACGACCGCGGGAACCAGGCCGGCCTCGGTAATCACCTGGACGTAGTCGTCGATCAGATCTTTCTTCGCCGCGACGAGCAGCACGCCCATCTGGCCCCCGCTCTCCTCGCTCTCGCCGTCGTTCAGGATCTGAAAATCGAGGTTGACCTCGTTGACGTCGAACGGGATGTACTGCTCGGCCTCCCAGCGAATCTGCTCGTCGAGTTCGTCTCGACTCATTACCGGGAGATTCACCTTCTTCACGATGACCGAGTGCCCGCTGACCGCCACTGCGACGTTCTTGGTCCTGATCTTCGCGTTGTCAATGGCCTCGCGGACCGTATCGATGATCGCGGACGAGTTCAGGAAGGCCCCCTGGACGATCGACTCGGACGGGAGTTTCGCCACACCGAGGTGAGTGAGGTCGAAGTCACGCCCCTTGTTCTTGAGCGAGAGTTCGACGGCTTTCACCATCGACGAGCCAATGTCGAGTCCGACAATGGAGTTGGAGTTGAAGCTGAGACTGGGAAGCGAAAACTTCACGACGCTCGATGCCTCCAGCGGTTCACGAGGAAAGATCCCCGCGTTCTGCGGTGGGCGGCTCGACATGGGGCTCCGATACGCCGGCCGCGAAAACCTGGTCTTTGTCCAATACCCGGAGTCCGAGTGCGAGCAGGATCTTGCGCTTCGTGTCGAGCCGGCAGGGTCGGCCTGCCTCGACTCGATCGATGGTGAGTGTCGACAGTCCGGCCTTCCGAGCCAGTTCCGCCTTGCTCATCATGAGCGATTCCCTGAACCGCTGAACATTGTTGCTCCGCACTCGCTCCCCCTCCAACACGCACCCGATCGGATTTTTCAGGGTGCCTGCTCGACCGTTTTCATATCGGTGAGCGGTTCCGAGGACTTGAGACCTCATGGGTCCGTTCCGTTGTGTCGCGAATCACCAACTTCGTGGTGAAAGCCCCAGGCAACCGAGACGCACCCGCTGCACGGCGCACTCCATCCATATGGCTCTCCCAAATCGCTCACGCCGCGCCTTCGGCCGTCCGATGGAATTTTCAAGGTATGACGACACGAATCCTGGTCATCGATGAAGACCCGTCCCTGCGGGAATGTCTCGAGCTCGAATTCGGCGCTGAGCGCCAGCTGATCGTGGTCGCGAGCAGCGCTGTGGAGGCGTTTGCACGCATCGACGAATTCCCGATCGACCTGGTCTTCGCAGACATCGCGCTGCCGGGCCTGGACGGTCTGGAACTGCTCCCGCAGCTCGCGCAGCGGCTTCCTGACGTGGCGCTGATCGCTGTCACGTCGCGAGACCGATCGAGCCGGACGTGCTGAGTCCGGTGTTGCGCCGCGCGAGCGAGCGAGAGCGACTACTCCGGCGAAACGATCTACTCCGTCGCGACATCCGCCGCGCGACCGGTGATCGACCGATCATCGCTGCTTCGGAGCCGATGATCGAACTCCTCGAGGAAATGGAGCGGGTCGCCGGCTTCAAGACGTGTGTCCTGCTGGTTGGGGAGACCGGAACCGGCAAAGAGGGACTGGCGCGCGCCATTCACGCCCAGTCACCGCGACGGCACCAGCCGTTCGTCGCGTTGCATTGTGGTTCCACTCCGGAGACTGTGCTCGAAGGCCGGCTCTTGGGTCAACCCCTCGGCGCCGGCACCGGCACCGGCACCGAGAGCGCACGCCGCGGCCTGGCCGCCGAAGCAGACGGCGGCACCCTATTTCTCGACGAAATCGGCGGGCTGTCCACCGAGACCCAGACCAAGGTGCTCCAGATCGTGAAGGAAGAAGAGTTTCAGCCGATTGGTGAATCCAAGTCGAGGCGAATCGACGTTCGGGTGATCGCGGCATCTTCGCGCGACCTGGCAGCCGATGCCGCGGTGGGCCGCTTCCTGCCCGAGCTTCACGCTCGGATATCGGCACACCGCTTGAACGTGCCGCCGCTTCGTACGCGCCGGAAGGACATTCCGCTGCTGTTCGACCACTATCTGGCCCATTTCCGGAACAGCCTCGGGAAGCCCGTGCACTCGATTGCGGACGATGCGCTCGAGCGAATCGTCCAACACTCCTGGCCGGGCAACAACCGCGAACTCCAGAACCTCGTGGAACGTGCGGTCATGCGCGCAGAGGGAACTCGAATCGTCGTGAAGGACCTCTCTCGAGACCTGCTGAATGATCCGGTCGAGCCGTCCGATGGCGGCCGAAATCACGACTTCGTGCTGAAACGTGCGCGCAAGGCCTTCGAAGCAACCTTCATCCGGCGGGCGCTGCGAGCCACGAACGGGAACCGAACCCACGCCGCAAAGCTGCTCGACATCAGCCACCGAGCTCTGCTCTACAAGATCAAGGAATTCCGAATCCGAGACCTGCCGCCGGTTTCGAACCGTTGAGTACCCACGACACCAGGCGATCGCCTCGAGAGGAGCAAGCATGCGTAAGACGCGAAGCTGGCTGTTGACAGCCATGATGGTGGCATGCAGCGCCGGCGAGTCCGTCGTGCGGAACGCGAACAACCTCGACGAATCGCTCGCTGCACCCACCCATTCGATCGAACCGGCCGCCGAGCCCGCACTCGAGACCGAATCTCTCGCTGATGCGACTGGCACGACCACACCTGCCAACCGCCCCCCGCAGATACTCAGCGTCGAAATCGACGCACGCGATCAGGCGCGCACCGATCGCGACTTGTCCGTGAAGCCGCGGGCCGAGGATCCGGACAACGATGCAATCACGTTCGAGTACCGCTGGTCAGTGAACGGGCGCCTTGCCTCAGAAGCGGGTGACACCCTGCCCCATGCGCACTTCTCGCGTGGCGATCAGGTCCAGCTGGCGATCCGCGCATCGGACGGCCTGGAATCCAGTAGCTGGTGGCGAGAAGACCCGCTCCCGATCGCGAACGCCGCGCCGCGGATCACATCGATCCCGGGCGACTTCGAGCCGGACGGCTCCTTCCGCTATCCCATCATCGTCGACGATCCGGATGGCGATCGCGGATACCGATATGAAATCCGCAGAGCTCCTGCCGGTGTCGCGATCGACACGGTCACCGGCACCCTGCACTGGACTCCGCATCCCGGCCAAGCTGGAATCCATCCGATCGTGATCGCAGTAGGCGATCGGCACGGCGGTGTCGCAGTTCAGGAATTCGACATGAGTGTCGGATTCGAAGACGTCAACCCGCCAGCCTCTCCGCAACCCTGAGTCGTACTGGCGGCGGGTCCGGTGCCGCGCGGATCAATCTGATTCGGAACGGTCCAGGCCGAGTTTCTCGAGTCGATAACGAAACGAGCGAAACGACACGCCGAGTAGCTTGGCGGCACGCTTCTTCACACCACCGGCGCCACGCAGTGCCTCGGCGAGCAGCGTACGTTCGAAGTCGTTCACCACCTCCTCGAGATTGATTCCTTCAGCGGGAATCTGCGTCGACTTCGCCGGGGACGCGGGGCTCAGCAGCGCCGGCGGCAGCGCTTCGAGCTCCATCCGCGGGCTGGTCGTCAGCGCCACCGCTCGCTCGACAACGTTCTCGAGTTCACGCACGTTTCCAGGAAACTGATACCCGAGCAGGCAATCCATTGCTTCGGATGTAAATCCCTCGATCTGCTTGGTGAGTTCGCGCGAGTACTTGTCGATGAAGTGCGCGACGAGCAGCGGAATGTCGTCGGTGCGCTCGCGGAGCGCGGGGAGCACGATTTCAATTACATTGACACGGTAGTAGAGATCCTCCCGGAAACGGCCGGCCGCGACTTCGTCCTCGAGACACCGGTTGGTCGCCGCAACGATGCGCACATCGACGAGCCTGTCTGCAGTCCCCCCGACGGGTCGAAAGGTTTTTTCTTGGATCGCTCGCAGCAACTTGACCTGGATCGGAAGGCTGAGTTCGCCGACCTCGTCGAGGAAGAGCGTTCCGCCATCGGCGAGCTCGAACAGTCCGACCTTGTTCTGCACTGCCCCGGTGAAGGCGCCCTTGATGTGCCCGAACAGCTCAGACTCGAGCAGGTTCTCGGGAATCGCAGCACAGTTGAGCGCGACAAACGCGTTGTCGCGTCGATCACCATTCTCATGGATCGCGCGCGCCACCATTTCCTTTCCCGTTCCACTCTCACCGCTGATCAACACGTTGGCCCTCGTCGCCGCGACCTGATTCACGAACTCGAAGACTCGCTGCATCGGCCTGCTGCTGCCAATGATCGAACGTTCACGGGCCTGGATGCGGAGCTCCGTCCGAAGACGCCGGTTCTCGCTCGAGAGCAGCTTCTTCTCGATGGCCTTCTCGATGACGATTCGCAGCTCATCGACCTGGAACGGCTTCGTGATGTAGTCGTAGGCGCCGTCCTTCATGGCGGCAATCGCGTTTTCGGTGCTCGCAAAGGCGGTGATCATGATGACCACGGTTTCCGGTGAGTGCTCATGCGTCGCATGGAGCACGTCGAGTCCGGTGCCGTCCGGCATCTGCATGTCGCTGATCACTATGTCGAAGTCGTCGTTCTCGACATGGAGAGTCGCACTCTGCACATCGCCGGCGGTTTCGACCTCGTAGCCCTCGCTGCGGAGAAAGATCTCGAGAAATTCCTGCATGCTGTGTTCGTCATCAACGACCAGCACCCGCACCATCGAACTCATTGCGTGACCTCGGCTCGCGGGAACCGCAGACGCACCGTCGTTCCCTGCCCCACGACACTCTCCAGCCTCGCGGTCCCGGAGTGTTCGGAGACGATGCGGTGAACAGCTGCGAGGCCCAGGCCGGAACCGCTCGCCTTGGTTGTGAAAAACGGGTCGAAGACTCGCTCGCACACATCGGGAGACATCCCGATTCCTGTGTCACTCACCGCAATCTCCGCCCAGCCGTACTTGGCCGGCTGCAACGCCTCGCTTCGGTCGACGCTCGTGAACTCTTGAGGTAGCTCGCCCGGAAAGCCCCGGGCGACGACCCTGAGCCTGCCGCCGTCGGGCATCGCCTCGGAGGCATTGAGTACGAGATTCCAGATGATCTGGCGGAGCTGAGACGCATCCGCAGTGATCTCGAGGCCTGCCTGAAAATCGAGGTCGAACTCGACGTTCGCGGGACGTACGGATTCGTACATCTTCACGACGTCTTCGGTTGCGGCTGCAATGTCCACCGATTCCGGCATCGGCGGGCCCGGCCGTGCATATTCGAGGAAATCCGTGATCAGCCGGTTCAACCGATCGGTCTCGCGCAGAACGATCGCCATCAGCTTGCGCGCCTCGCCCTCCTCGACCGCGGTACCAATCTGCGATTGCAGCATCTGGATCGAGCCCGAAATCGACGCCAGTGGATTCCGCACCTCGTGCGCGATACTGGCCGAGAGTTCTCCGATCGCGGCGAGGCGCTCGGTTCGGCGCAGGTCGGCTTCCATTTCAACCACCGCCGTGACGTCCTGGAAGATCACGACAAACCCTTCCGCGGCACCATCACTTTCCTTCAAGACATAGACCGCGAGGCCGAGGTAGCGATCAACGCCATGCTGATTCCGATACGTGATGCGTGTTCTCGGATTGCGCCTGTCAGCTCCTTGCCCTGCGATCTCAGCGAGTATTCGAACCCCTGCGATGACTTCCTCGACGTCACAGCCGACGACCTCGGCGAATGACTGGCCGGTAATGTGTTCCGCTTCCGGGTTGAACGAGGTGATCCTCAGATCGTGGTCGGTAGTGAGCAGGCCACTCATCAGACTCTCGACCGTTCGCTGATGGAGATTCTCGAGGCGTCGAAGGTCGCTGGTCCGCTGGTATAGCGCGGCGCCCGTTCGACGAAGCTCCGAGGTGAGCAGGCTCGCGAGAATTGCGACGGTCGCGACCGCCCCGGCGTTCACGAGCCACGTCATCAGCAACGCGCCCATCGGCTCTGGCGGAGCGAGTCCGAGACTCGTCACCCAGCCGCGGTGGCCCGCGAACAGGATTGCGCCGTAGGCGGTGATCGAAATGGCCGCCGTGGCAAGCGCGCCGCGAGATTTGAAGAGGAAGGCCGAGTACGCGGCAACCAGCACATAGAGAAACGGAAAGACCGAATCCGCGCCGCCGGAGAAGTGCACCAGGCCAGTCACGATGGCGACGTCGGTAACGACGTTCAGAGCGGCGTAACCCTGGGGGCTGAGTAACCGGTGCAGCACCACCCCGTAGACGATCGTCGCCGCGAAGGCGAACGCGACAGTCGCGTAGAAGCCGCGCCACTCGGCGGTGGTGAAATCTCCACCAGCGGCTTCCAGCGCCAATATCACGACAAGGCTCAGCACCGAAAGCACCAGACGCGCGCCCATCAGGGCGGCGATTCGATGCTGGAGAGTCCGGTTCGAATCGGCCCTGGAGCCGACCTCATCGCCGACTCCCGACAGTGCTTTCGCGACAACCGCGCGAGGCACGACCGGCCGCTAGCCGATCGTCTCGGCGATCTTGAAGATCGGGAGGTACATCGCGATCAACAGGCCACCGACGGTTCCGCCCAGGAATACCATCATGATGGGCTCGAGTAGCGCGGTGAGCGCATCGACCGCGGTGTCGACTTCGTCATCGTAGAAGTCGGCGATCTTGCCGAGCATGGACTCCATCGCGCCGGTCTCCTCACCGACTGCGATCATCTGGACCACCATTCCCGGGAACACCCCCGATTCCGCCAACGGCTCCGCGATGGTCTTGCCCTCGGAAATTGCAGCCTTGACATCGAGCAGTGCATCTTCGATCACCACGTTCCCGGCGGTTTTTGCCACGATGTCGAGGCCGTCGAGAATCGGAACACCGCTGGCGATCATCGTTCCGAGCGTTCGAGTGAACCGCGCGACCGCAACCTTGCGCAACAGCGAACCGAAGACCGGCGACTTGAGGAACAGTGCGTCGGTGGACCGGCGGAAGTTGCGGCTGCGTTTGCGCGCCTGGCCGAAGGCTGTGGACAGGACGAAGATCAGGACGAGAACTGGACCGATCCATTCCTGCACGAAATGGCTGATGCTGACGACGACTTGCGTCGGGCCTGGCAGCGTCCCGCCGAAATCGGAGAACATCTTTTCGAAAGTCGGGATGACCTTGGTGAGCAACAGCACGACAACGCCGATGGCAACCACGAAGACCGTGCTCGGATAGACCATCGCGCCACGAACCTTGCGTGCCAACGCGTCGGCTTTCTCGAGGTATGCAGAGAGACGGTTCAGGATCGTGTCGAGAATACCGCCGATTTCGCCCGCAGCGACGAGGTTCACGAAGAGTGCATCGAACGGCTTCGGGTGCTTTCCGAGCGCGTCCGCGAAGGTCGAGCCCTGCTCGACATCCGTTCGCACCTCACGGATGATTTCCTTGAACGTGCTGTTATCCTGCTGGTCCCCGAGGATCTGGAGGCACTGCACGAGCGGCAGACCGGCGTCGATCATCGTCGCAAATTGGCGAGTGAAGATCACCAGATCCTTGACGGTGATCTTCGGCTTCAGGAAAGGAAAGTATTCAGCAAGATCCTTCGGCTTCAACTTGACGGTCACAGGGAGGATCAATTGGGATCGGAGCTGGGCCATGACAGCCGCCTCGCTCGTCGCCTCGATTTCACCCTTCTTGATCGACCCCTGCCGACTCCTGCCCTTCCAGATATAGATCGCCATAATCCCTCCCCCTTCTGCCCGTCCTAAGAGGACGAGCCCGTCGCCTGCCGACTCGCAAGGGCCGTAGACCCACCACTCGCCAACATATTTCGCAATTCTTCCGCGTCCCCAGTGCGCGACATGGCGGTTTCCATACTGATCAACCGCCGCTGGTAGGCCTGCGCCAGGGACTGATTCATTGTCTGCATGCCGAATTTTTCCTGACCAACCTGCATCGCCGAGTAGAGCTGGTGGATCTTGTCCTCGCGAATCAGGTTCCGGATGGCCGGGTTCGGCGTCATCACCTCGAGGACCATCGTCCGACCCGGCCCATTGGCGCGCGGCAGCAGGCTCTGGCACAGCACCCCTTCTAGTACGAACGACAGCTGGGCACGGACCTGCGACTGCTGATACGGCGGAAACACGTCCACGATGCGGTTGATCGTCTGGACGCACGAATTCGTGTGCAACGTCGCAAAGCAGAGATGGCCGGTCTCGGCAACCGTCAAGGCAGCTTCGATCGTCTCCAGATCACGCATCTCGCCGATCAGCACCACGTCCGGGTCCTGCCGCAAGATGTACTTGAGAGCCTTCTTGAAGCTCTCGGTGTCGGCGCCGATCTCACGCTGGTTGACCACACAGCCCTTGTGCTGGTGGAGGTATTCGATGGGATCTTCGATCGTGATGATGTGCTCGTTCCGTTGCGTGTTGATCCGATCGATCATCGTCGCGAGTGTCGTCGACTTCCCCGATCCGGTCGGCCCGGTTACCAGAACGAGTCCGCGCGGCCTTTCGGCGAGGTCGGAGACGACCTTGGGCAGGCAGAGTTCCTCGAACGTCTTGATCTTGAACGGGATCGCTCGGAAGGCGCCCGCCACGTTTCCGCGTTGAATGAACACATTGGCGCGAAACCGCGAGAGCTTCTGGACGCTGAACGAAAGGTCGAGTTCGTTCGTTTCCTCGAAGCGATGCTTCTGGGAGTCCGTCAGTACGGAGTAGCAGATCTGCTTTGTTTCCGGCGGTGACAGCGGCGGCATCCGCAACGGATGCAGCTTCCCGTCGATCCGGAGCTGCGGTGCGGTCCCACTCGTGATATGAAGGTCACTCGCACCTTTCTCGATCATTGCCTTCAGAAGCTGGTGCATATTGGCCATTGATCGAACTCTCCTAATGGTCCGCGGCAGAAACGCGAAAAACTTCGCTGAAATTCGTGATGCCTTCCGCGAATTTCGAGAGGGCCGCCTGCCTCAGTGATTTCATGCCAAGGCGCACCGCCTCTCGCTTCAGCTCGAGCGATGATGCACCGTTCAAAACGAATTCTTTCAGCTCTTCCTCGAGCTTCATGACTTCATAGATCGCGAGCCGGCCCTTGAAGCCGGTGTCGGAGCAGTGATTGCAACCCCGGCCCGTAACGGCGACTACGGTGTGCGCCTGATCTTCGTCCATTCCCGCCTCGATCAGCGCCTCGGGTGTGACCTCGGCGTCGGTTTCCTTGCACTCTTGACAAACGCAACGCGCGAGCCGCTGAGCGACGATGCAGTTGACCGAGGACGCTACGAGGAAGGGCTCGATTCCCATATTGAGCAACCGGTTGACCGTCGATGGCGCATCGTTGGTATGGAGGGTCGAGAGCACCATATGGCCGGTGAGCGCGGCCTTGACCGCGATCTCCGCGGTTTCGAAGTCGCGAATCTCACCAACCATGATGATGTCCGGGTCCTGGCGCAGAAATGAGCGCAACGCAGCGGCAAAGTTGAGACCGATCTCGTCGTGCATCTGGACCTGGTTGATCCCGCTCAGGTTGAATTCGACCGGATCCTCGGCCGTCGACAAATTCTCACCCACCTGGTTGAGTTCCGACAGCGCCGAGTACAGCGTCGTCGTCTTCCCGGAACCGGTCGGCCCAGTGACGAGGACCATTCCGAAGGGCTGGTGTATCGAATCCTTGAAGCAGTCTAGTTGTGGCTGCTCGAATCCAAGCTTGGTCATGTCGAGCTGAAGGGTCGATTTATCGAGGAGACGAAGAACGATCTTCTCACCAAAGAGCGTCGGAAGCGACGACACGCGAAAGTCCATCTCGTTACCACGCCCGAGCTTCAGCTTGATACGCCCGTCCTGCGGCAACCGCCGCTCGGCGATGTCGAGCGACGACATGATCTTCACGCGCGACGTGATCGCGTTTCGGAGCTTCATCGGGGGCTTCATCACCTCGTAGAGCGCACCGTCGATGCGATACCGGACCCGGAAGGACTTCTCGTACGGCTCGATGTGAATATCCGACGCCTGCTTCTTGATCGCGTCGGTGAGAATCAGATTCACGAGTTTCACGACCGGCGCGTCCTCGGACTCGCGAGCCAGTTCGCCGATGTCGACATCGTCATCCTCGTGGACGAGGTCGATGTCGGAGTCGTCGAAGTCGCCCATGACGTCCTCGAGCGAGGAAGTCTGGTCGTAATGTTTGTCGATCGCGGCGCGAATCGTCTCTTCCGCCGCAACGACCGGCTGGATGTTGTAGCCGGTGAGGAACTTGATGTCGTCGAGCGCGAAGATGTTCGATGGGTCCGGCGTAGCGACGATGAGCGTCGAGCCTGCGCGATTCACGGGGAGTACGGTGTGCTTGAGTGCAACGTCCTCGGGAATCAGCTGAATCACCGCTGGATCGATCTCGAATTCCTCGAGATTGATCGAGGGAACGCCATACTGCTTTGCCACGAAGTCGGTGAGTTCTGATTCGTCGAGGTATCCAAGGGCGGTGATCTGCGCTCCGAGGCGCGCGTTCTTCGTGCGCGCCTCATTGCTGGCGTTCTTCAGCT
>JAFDEI010000161.1 GCA_019310425.1 Deltaproteobacteria bacterium
ACGTTCGTGAAACGACCCACCATTCGATCATTGAACTTCGGATCGGGCTGAATCGGTCGTTTCGGTACTTCGCGTCGTCGGGGCATCTCTATTCCGTCGTTCCGGGGCGGGGGGGTGCTTCTCCGCGAGAAGAGCGCGGCTGCCGAACGGTGCTACTCAGCACCACCAGACTGCCGCCATAAGAACTACTTGGGGCGCTTGGCTCCGTACTTCGAACGGCCGCGGTGGCGCCCGTCGACGCCGGTCGTGTCGAGAGTGCCACGCACGATGTGGTAGCGAACACCCGGGAGATCCTTCACTCGCCCACCGCGAACCAGCACCACCGAGTGCTCCTGCAGGTTGTGACCGACGCCCGGGATGTAGGCGTTCACTTCACGCCCGTTGGTGAGCCGCACACGAGCCACCTTGCGCAGCGCAGAGTTCGGCTTCTTCGGCGTCGCGGTGAATACACGCAGGCAGACACCGCGCTTCTGCGGCGCCCGACCGAGGTCGGCGGCCTTGGAGCGCTTCGGCTTGCTCTTACGGCCGCGACGTATGAGTTGCTGAACGGTGGGCATCAAGCCTCCCGGTCCCGGCGCACCAGGACATCGAATTGGTGGGTCGAGCGATCACAGCTCAACCAAGAAAAGTGCCAAAGGAGAGCGTTGGCTAGTGCCCAAAGACACTGCTCCCCTGTGCCCCTCTTTCGATGACGATGGGACCGGAGAATCAAGTTCTCGGGTATCTCCACACCGTTTCGCCGAAAGTGGACCGCAGGGAAGCGGCCAATCTCAAAAACCGCTGCATTCTAGCGAGCTTCCGACCCCTGTCAACGTTCGGAACAGGCGAAGATCTCGCGAAAGTCTCCTAAGTCTCGAGGCCACCCGGTGGTACGTCGCTGGTTGGCCGCGTTCCGGCAGCGGGCGGCGCTAGCGGCTCCACGAGCGACGGGTCGGGCACCGGTATCACATCCTCGTCGGGGCCAGCAAGCAGCTCTTCCGGGGCGTCGATCCGAATGCCGATATCCTGGTACTTCGCCATGCCCGTCCCCGCCGGGATCAGGCGGCCCATGATCACATTCTCCTTGAGGCCTCGGAGGTTGTCGACCTTTCCCCACATCGAGGCTTCGGTCAGCACCTTCGTGGTCTCCTGGAAGGACGCCGCCGAGATGAACGATTCGGTCGAAAGCGACGCCTTGGTGATCCCGAGCAGCAGGGATTCTGCAACCGCGGGCTCCTTGCCGGCCTCGATCATGCGGCTGTTGGTCTCCGCGAAGACCACCTTCTCCACATGCTCGCCCACCAAGAAGTCGGTATCGCCGACGTCCTTGACCCGCACGCGCCGCAGCATCTGCCGGACGATCACCTCGATGTGCTTGTCGTTGATCCGCACACCCTGGAGCCGATAGACCTCCTGGACCTCGTCGACGAGGTACTTGGCGAGCTCTTTCTCACCCTTGATCTTGAGAATGTCGTGGGGGTTCGAGGAACCGTCCATCAACGCCTCTCCCGCACGGACCCGGTCACCCTCATGGACGCTGATGTGCTTGCCCTTGGGAATCAGGTACTCCTTGGGCTCGACATTCTCGACGCCGTCCGGAGTGACGATCACGCGGCGCTTGCCACGCGAGTCGGGCCCGAACGAAACGATACCGTCGATTTCGGTGACGATGGCGAAGTCCTTCGGCTTGCGAGCCTCGAAAAGCTCCGCAACCCGCGGCAGACCGCCCGTGATGTCCTTGGTCTTGACGGATTCGCGCGGCATCTTCGCCAGCACATCGCCCGCCGCAACCTCATTGGAATCGAGTACCGAGACCGTCGCACCAACCGGCAGCAACGCACGCGCCAGCGACTCGCCTTCCGCGTCCTTGATCGTGATCCGTGGTCGGAGATCCGGGTCCTTCGATTCGACGATCACCTTCGACGACAGGCCCGTGAACTCGTCGACCTGCTCGCGCATCGTCGCACCTTCGACGATGTCGCCGTACTTCGCGATACCTCCCGTCTCGGCGAGGATCGGATTCGCGAATGGATCCCACTCGACGAGAACCGCGCCCGGCTTCACGTGTTCGCCGTCTGCAACCGCCACTCGGGCGCCATATACCACCGGATGACGTTCGCGTTCGCGGCCGCTCGCATCGAAGACCGCGATCTCGGCGTTGCGGCTCATCACGACATGATTGCCATCGCGATTCTCGACGGTGCGCAGGCCGGAAAGGAATTTGACCGCACCTTCCGCCGTCGCCTCCACGTTCGACGCTTCGGCGCGCCGCGTGGCCGCGCCACCGATGTGGAAAGTCCGCATCGTCAACTGTGTACCCGGTTCACCGATCGACTGCGCCGCGATCACACCGACCGCTTCGCCCATGTTCACCATCTTGCCGCGTGAAAGATCACGGCCATAACACTGCGCACAGACGCCGAAGGGTGTCTCACACGTCAGCACAGAGCGAATCATCACCTTCTCGACACCGGCGTCCTCGATGGACCGGACCTTATCCTCGGTGATCTCCTCACCCGTCTCGGCAAGCACGTCGCCGGTGAGAGGATCGAGCACCGGCTCGAGCGCACAGCGCCCGAGGATCCGCTCACCGATCGGCTCGATGATGTCGCCGCCTTCGACCAGTGGGCCGGTCTCGATGCCCTCATTGGTGCCGCAGTCGACCGCGCGGACGATCATGTCCTGCGACACGTCGACCAGCCGCCGCGTCAGGTAGCCCGAGTTGGCGGTCTTGAGCGCCGTGTCGGCAAGGCCCTTGCGCGCGCCGTGGGTCGAGATGAAGTACTGGAGCACCGTCAACCCTTCGCGGAAGTTTGCGGTAATGGGCGTCTCGATGATCTCGCCCGACGGCTTCGCCATCAAGCCACGCATGCCGGCAAGCTGCCGCATCTGCTGGGCCGAACCACGCGCTCCGGAGTCCGCCATCATGTAGATCGGGTTGAAGCTCGGAATCTCGTGCTTCTCGCCCTGCTCGACAATGTCGGTCTCGGTCTCGAGGCCCTTCACCATCTGCGCCGAAACCAGCTCGGTTGCGCTCGCCCAGATGTCGATCACCTTGTTGTACCGCTCGCCGTCGGTAATCAGACCCTCCTGATACTGTTCCTCGATCTGGGCGACCTGGGCGTTCGCGGCCTCGATGTGTTTTCCCTTGTCCTTCGGGATCTTCATGTCCTTGATGGC
Source organism: Deltaproteobacteria bacterium (assembly GCA_019310425.1). Lineage (GTDB taxonomy): Bacteria > Myxococcota_A > UBA9160 > UBA9160 > SMWR01 > JAFDEI01. Next base: position 3,160 of record JAFDEI010000161.1, read on the forward strand.
AATGGAGATGCCCGCTTTTGTCGCATACTGGTAACCGATCGTGCGTAGTCGGTCGGCGAGGATCACCGTGGCCTTGTTGCCAAGGCGGCGATAGGCCTGGTCGATCAGCTCGCCCAGTGCCTTCTTGTCCATCACCTGGTTGATGATCTCAAACGGAATTTCGTCGGGGACGATCTCACGCAAGACCACGCGCCCCACCGTTGTGTCGACGATCTCGCCGTCCATCCGCACCTTGATCGGTGCAAGCAGGTCGATCTCGTCCGAGTCGTACGCGATCCGGACTTCCTGGGCACTCGAGAAGCGCATGCCATTGCCGCGCACGCCCATGCGCTCGCGTGTCATGTAGTAACACCCGAGTACGATGTCCTGGGTGGGCCCGATAACCGGACGGCCGGTCGCCGGGCTGAGGATGTTGTTCGTCGACATCATCAACACGCGGGCTTCCATCTGCGCCTCGACCGAGAGCGGCACGTGCACCGCCATCTGGTCGCCGTCGAAGTCGGCATTGAATGCCGCGCAGGTGAGCGGGTGCAGCTGGATCGCCTTGCCCTCGATCAGGAGCGGCTCGAAAGCCTGCAGGCCGAGGCGGTGGAGCGTAGGCGCGCGATTGAGCATCACCGGGTGTTCGGTGATCACCTCCGCGAGGATGTCCCAGACCTCCGGGCGCTCCTTCTCGACCATCTTCTTGGCAGCCTTGATGGTCGTCACGTAACCACGCTGCTCGAGCTTCGAGTAGATGAACGGCTTGAACAGCTCGATTGCCATCTTGCTCGGTATGCCGCACTGATGCAGCCGCAATTCAGGACCGATCACGATCACCGAGCGGCCGGAATAATCGACTCGCTTGCCGAGAAGGTTCTGCCGGAATCGTCCGGTCTTCCCCTTCAGCATGTCGGACAGCGACTTGAGCGGACGCTTCGACGGCCCGGTGATTACGCGGCCCCGACGGCCGTTGTCGAACAGCGCGTCCACTGCTTCCTGAAGCATCCGCTTCTCGTTGCGGATGATCACTTCGGGAGCATTCAACTCCTGGAGTCGCTTCAACCGATTGTTGCGGTTGATCACGCGACGGTAGAGATCGTTCAGGTCGCTCGTCGCGAATCGCCCACCGTCGAGCGGCACCAACGGCCGCAAGTCCGGCGGAATTACCGGGATCACATCGAGAATCATGTTCTCGGGTCGGTTTCCCGACTCGCGGAATGCATCGAGTACCTTCAAGCGCTTCGATATCTTCTTGCGCTTTGCCTCGCTCGTCGCCTCGCGCATCTCGAGCCGCAGGTTGTTGCACTCCTCCTCTACCTGGAGCAGGCCGAGCATCTCGCGGATCGCCTCGGCTCCGATCCCATACTGGAAGGCGTCACGCCCGAACTGTTCTCGGGCTTCGATCAACTGTTCGTCGTTCAGCAGTTCGCCGAATTTCAGGTCGGTCTCACCCGGTTCGATCACGATGTGAGATTCGAAGTACAGCACCTTCTCGAGATCACGCAGTGAGATTTCGAGGATGTTGCCGATTCGGGAAGGCAGCGATTTGAGGAACCAGATGTGAGCGACCGGGGTCGCGAGCGTGATGTGCCCCATCCGCTCGCGGCGAACCTTGGACTGGATCACCTCGACGCCGCACTTCTCACAGACGACGCCACGGTGTTTCATGCGCTTGTACTTGCCGCAATTGCACTCGTAGTCCTTCACCGGGCCGAAGATCTTCGCACAGAACAAGCCATCACGTTCCGGCTTGAAGGTCCGGTAGTTGATCGTCTCGGGCTTCTTGACTTCCCCGAACGTCCATTCGCGGATCTTCTCAGGCGTCGCAATGGAAATCCGCAGGGCATTGAATGCCAGCGGATCCTTCGGCTTCTCGAACAGATTGTAGAGTTCGCGCAATCGAAACTCCCTTCTAAGTCTTGTCTTCGATGAGCTCGATGTTCAAGCCCAGCGCTTGCAATTCCTTCACGAGAACGTTGAAGCTCTCGGGTAGCCCCGGCTCGAGCACGTTATCGCCCTTCACGATCGATTCGTAGATCCGCGTCCGGCCGAGCACATCGTCGGACTTGACGGTCAGGAATTCCTGGAGGCAGAAGGCCGCGCCATAGGCCTCCATCGCCCAGACTTCCATCTCGCCGAGCCGCTGACCGCCGAATTGCGCCTTGCCGCCCAGCGGCTGCTGGGTGACGAGGCTGTACGGCCCGATGCTCCTGGCGTGGATCTTGTCGTCCGCGAGATGGTGAAGCTTCAGCATGTAGAGCACGCCCACCGTAACCTCGTGGTCGAACGGATCACCCGTGCGGCCGTCGAAGAGCACGGTCTGACCCGACACCGGCAGCCCGGCCCGAATCAACTCATCGCGGATGTCGTCCTCCTTGGCACCGTCGAAGACGGCCGTCGCCAGGTGAATGCCGTTGCGGACGCTCTCCGCCAACGGCCGGATCTCATCATCGGGTGCGGCATCGAGGCGCTGCGAAATGCCTTCGTTGTCGTAGACCTGCTTCAGCTCGCCACGGATGGTGTCGGCAGTGGCATTCGGCTGGTTGCGCAGCATCTCGTCGATCTGTTCGCCAAGACCGCGGGCGGCCCAGCCGAGGTGGGTTTCGAGTACCTGCCCCACGTTCATCCGCGACGGCACGCCCAGGGGGTTGAGGACGATGTCGACGGGTCTGCCGTCGGCCATGTAAGGCATGTCCTCTTCCGGAAGGATCCGCGAGATCACACCCTTATTGCCGTGCCGGCCCGCCATCTTGTCCCCGACGGACAGCTTGCGCTTGATGGCGAGATACACCTTGACCATCTTGAATACGCCCGGCGGCAACTCATCGCCCTTGCGAAGGCGTGCGATCTTTTCGTCGAAAACGGCACGAATCACGGCAGCCTGTTCTTCGACGCTATTGAGTATCCGGTCGAGCTGCTCCTGAAGTCGGGCCTCGGTGACCTGAATCTCCTTCCAGCGGCGTTTCGGAATCTCAGCCAGAATCTCGGCAGTGATCGTGCTCTTCGCGTCGAGCCACGTAACGTCTCGGCGCTCGTCACCGATTCGGTTTGCCGACACCTTGCCGATGATCAATTCTCGGACGTTGTTCATCACACTGTCACGAATAATCCGGATCTCGTCTTCCTGATCCTTCCGAAGTCGATCGATCTCCTGCTCTTCGATCGCACGCGCACGCTCATCCTTCTCGACGCCACGGCGGGAGAAGACCTGCGCACCGATTACCGTACCCGAGACACCGGGCGGAACCCGCAGCGAGGTGTCGCGAACGTCACCCGCTTTCTCGCCGAAGATCGCACGAAGCAGCCGCTCTTCCGGCGAAAGCTGCGTCTCGCCCTTCGGCGTGATCTTGCCGCAGAGGATGTCGTCCGACTGGACTTCGGCACCGATGCGCACGATTCCGGACTCGTCGAGATCCTTCAGCGCCTCTTCGCCGACGTTCGGGATGTCCCGGGTGATGTCCTCCTTGCCGAGCTTGGTATCGCGCGCGACGCACTCGAACTCCTCGATGTGAATCGAGGTGAATGAGTCGTCCTTCACGACACGCTCGGAAATGAGGATCGAGTCTTCGAAGTTGTATCCGGCCCACGGCATGAACGCGACAAGCACGTTCCGGCCGAGCGCGAGCTCGCCGAACTCGGTCGCCGGGCCGTCCGCAATGACCTGGCCCTTCACGACGTGATCACCGGGCTTCACGATCGGCTTCTGGTTGATGCACGTGTTCTGGTTCGAGCGCTGGTACTTGATCAGGTTGATGATGTCGACGTTCGATCCGGTACCTTCATCTTCGTCGGGCTTCACAACGATGCGCGACGCATCGGCCAACTCGACCACGCCGTCGCGCTTCGCGACCACCGTAACGCCAGAATCGCGTGCGACCACGGCCTCGATGCCCGTTCCGATCAGCGGCGCCTGTGTCCGCATCAGCGGAACGGCCTGGCGCTGCATGTTCGAACCCATCAGAGCGCGGTTCGCGTCGTCGTTCTCGAGGAACGGAATCAACGAGGCCGCGACGGATACCAACTGGTTGGGCGACACGTCCATCATGTCGACGGCCTCAGGAGATCTCATCACGAACTCGCCCGAATGCCGCGACTGCACCGTGCTGCGTACGTAGCGGCCGTCCTCGTCGATCGGCGCGTTCGCCTGGGCGATCGAAAGGGTCTCCTCGTCGAGGGCAGAGAGGTACCTCACCTCTCCCGTCACCTTGCCTTCTGTAACGGTTCGGTAGGGCGTCTCGATGAAACCCAGTTCATTCACACGTGCGAAGGTCGAAAGTGACGCAATCAGCCCGATGTTCGGGCCCTCCGGCGTCTCGATCGGGCAGATGCGGCCGTAGTGGGTCGGGTGGACGTCGCGAACTTCAAAGCCCGCACGCTCCCGCGTGAGGCCACCCGGCCCGAGCGCAGACAGTCGACGCTTGTGCGTGACCGCGGAGAGCGGGTTCGTCTGGTCCATGAACTGTGAGAGCTGACTCGATCCGAAAAACTCCTTCACGACCGCCGAGACGGGCTTGGAGTTGATCAGGTCGTGCGGCATCAGAGTCTCGATCTCCTGAAGCGACATCCGCTCCTTGATCGCGCGCTCCATCCGAACGAGGCCGATGCGATACTGGTTCTCGAGCAACTCACCGACGACGCGCACCCGGCGATTACCGAGGTGGTCGATGTCGTCCACCCGCTTGTCCGGGTCGGAACCATTCTTCAGGTCCACCAGGTACTTGACCGCGGCGATGATGTCCTCGCGGCGAAGCGTCGACAGGTCGCCCAGCGCGACTTCTTCGGCCGGTCCCGACATGCCGTTCGGATGGGACTCGACGCGCTCTTCCGGGTCATAGCCCAGCTTGTGGTTCACCTTCAGCCGACCGACGCGCGAGAGGTCATAGCGCTCCGGGTTGAAGAAGAGATTCTGGAAGAGATTCGTCGCGGTATCGATCGTCGGCGGATCACCTGGCCGAAGGCGTCGGTAGATCTCGATGATCGCCTGATCCTGGTCCTCGATCTTGTCGGCCACGAGCGTGTCGCGAAACGCCGACCCGGTGGTAAGCGGGTCGAGGTGGATCAAGGGGAATTCGGTGAATCCGTGCTCCTTGATCTCGTCGAACTTCTCCTGGGTGAGCTCTTCGTTGCACTCGAGGATGACCTCGCCGGTGTTCTCGTCGACGATGTCGACGGGAGCGACGCACCGGACCGAGTCCGTTTCAGCCCTGACGATGTCTTCGACGTTGACCTGGATTTCCGTGACGCCGGACTCGGCGAGCTTGCGAACCGAGGCGGCCGTGAACTTCCGGTCCTTCTTGACTAGAACCGTGCCCTTCTTGTCCTTCACCTCGCGCGTGCAGCGCTGGCCGATCAGCAGCTCGGGAACGACCGAGCGGAACAACTTCTTGCCCTCGATCCGGATGGTCTCGGACGGATAGAAGTACGCCAGCAACTCTTCGGGCCCGAATCCGAGGGCCCGCAGAAGAACGGTGACGTGGATCTTGCGGCGTCGATCGATGCGCGCGAACAGCAGATCCTTGTGGTCGAACTCGAGATCGAGCCACGACCCGCGGTACGGAATGATACGGCAGGAGTAGATCTTCTTGCCGGCTGCAGTGACGGTCGTAGAGATGCTGGTGTCGTAGAAGATTCCCGGTGAACGGTGCAGCTGCGAGACGATCACCCGCTCGGTCCCGTTGATGATGAACGTACCGTTGTCCGTCATGATCGGAATTTCGCCGAAGTAGACCTCCTGCTCTTTCACGTCACGAATCGCCTGAGAGCCCTCGGCTTCATCCCAGGCAACGAGACGGATGGTCACCTTGAACGGCGTCGCGTACGTCATGCCCCGGGCGAGGCACTCCTGGACGTCGTACTTCGGCTCTTCGAGCGTGTAGCCCACGAACTCCAACGACGCGGTGTCGTTGAAGTCCTTGATCGGGAAGACCGAATTGAATACGGCCTGGAGCCCGACGTTCTCACGCTTCTCGGGTTCAATGTTGGTCTGCAGGAACCGCTCGAAGGTGTGCTTCTGGATCTCGATGAGATTGGGAATATCGAGAACCGAAGGGATCTTCGAGAAATCCTTGCGGACACGCAGAATATTTTCTGAATGAGGGATGTGATTCACGG
>JAFDEI010000330.1 GCA_019310425.1 Deltaproteobacteria bacterium
CCGAGGTGATGGATCGATCGATGACAGCCAGCCCGGCGTCGCAGGGAACGGTTTCCAACGCGTTTCACGCGATGAGAACCGTTCGCGCGACGACGACGGGACTCGCACCCGAAATCGGGTCGATACGCATGTGAACCCCGTCACCGGTGATACCCGGATTCGTGAGCGAAGTCGGGTTCGGAACCCGGACGGCTCCGAGACGCGTATCCGGACCGAGCAGATCGTCGATGAAGAAGGCAACGTGATCAGCGAGGAAACGCGTGTGCGAGAGCGAGCTTCGCGAACCGATCGCAGTGATCGGGCCAATCGCGGTGATCGCGGTGAGCGTGGTGATCGTGCGGAGCGGGCGGATCGCCCTGAGCGCGCGGATCGCCCTGAGCGGGCGGATCGCCCTGAGCGCCCTGAGCGCCCTGAGCGCGTAGACCGCCCGGAGCGGTCCGAGCGAGCGAGTCGCTAGCGCGATTGCCGCTACAGCACCGACACGAACGAATCGATACGAAATGAAAGGATGGAAGATGGAGTGGTTTCGAGTCTTCAGCATGATTTCGGCGTTTGCGCTCGTGAGTCTCCATGCAGTGCCCGTCACCGCGGATGCGGTGGCGGGCACCCCCGCGCCCGTACCCGTACCCGAGGCGGAGGAGATCGAGACCTCTGATGACGACGCGGAATACGACGATTACGACGAAGGGCGGGATTACGAGCGGGAGGAGACCGAGGACTATTTCGGTGCCCGGCCCTTCCGCGTGACGGTGAGCACCGGTGTCGACTACAGCACCGGTGACTTCGGAAGTCCGACGGACACCGATCTGCTCAGCGTGCCCTTCGGCCTGAAGCTCGAGTGGGAACCATTCGTGCTGAAGGTCAGCAGTTCGTATCTTCGAATCGACGGTGACGTGGTGCCGGTGGGTGGATCCCCGGAGGCGGTCGAAGGTGCTTCGCGTTTGGTGAGCGGGATTGGAGACGTCGTACTTGCCGGGACCTATGTCTACTACCCCGGCCGGAAGGTCAGCTTTCTGCCGGTCACGGAGATCACCGGCAAGGTCAAGTTCGGCACCGCGAATGAGGACGATGGTCTCGGCACCGGTGAGACGGACTACGAGATCAAGCTCGATCTTTCCAAGAGATTCGGCCGCGTTACGCCTTTCGGCGCCGTCGGCTACAAGTTCATCGGCGAGCCCGAAGGTGTCGAATTGCGCAACAAGATCTTCGCCTACGGTGGTCTCACGGTGCGCGTCCTCGACATGCTGAATCTGGGGCTCGCCTACGACTGGAGCCAGTCGGCGGTGAGTGGGCGACCTGATTTTCACGAACTCTCGCCCTTCGCCACGATTCGATTCGGGCGTCACTTTGCAATCGACCCATACGCCGTGGTCGGATTGTCGACGCCGGCGCCGGATTGGGGCATCGGGCTCCAGATGCGGTTCATCTACGACATCGAGTAACAGGCCGTGCGCGAGCCGACCGCATTGGAGACGGGTGGGCCCGGACGTCTGAAGAGCGCCCTCTTCGCCGTCCTGGTCCCCGCCGCTCTCTTCTTGCTAGCCGAAGGTTTCCTGGCAGCCGTCGGTGTCGTGCCGGTCGGCAACGACAGCGACTCCGGGTTCAGCTCGCGCATACCGCTATACCGGAAGGTACGCGATGCAAGCGGGACCCTCGTCTACGAGACGGCGCCCAACAAGCTCCGGTTCTTCAACGAACAACGATTCGCCGCGACCAAGCCGGGCGGAACCAGAAGGCTCTTCTGCATCGGTGGTTCGACTACCTATGGCCGACCGTTTCGCGATCCGACCTCCTTCTGCGGCTGGCTTCGGCGCCTGCTGGCGGAGGCCGAGCCCGAACGCCCGTGGGAGGTCGTGAACGCCGGCGGAATCAGCTACGCGAGTTATCGGGCCGCCGCGGTGGTGGACGAGCTGGCGGCTTACGAACCGGACGTCTTCGTCATCTACTCGGGACACAACGAGTTCCTGGAGAGACGCACCTGGTCGCGTGCGTTGTCGCTTCCCGCCTGGCTCCGCAACCTCGATGCGGTGATGCGTCGCACGCGAGTCTATACATCACTCCGTGGAGTGATCCAGGCGCAGCGCCGGAAAGCCTCGGCCGCTCCCTCGGCCGAAGTAGATACTCTGCTCGACCAGAGCGTGGGTCTCGATGCCTACACGCGCGACAACGAACTCCGCGCTCGCGTGATCGCCGAGTACGAAGCCCATCTCGGTGAGATGATCTCCATGGCGCGCAGCGTCGGGGCCGAACCGATCATCGTGATTCCCGCGTCGAACTCGAAGGATTGTACGCCGTTCAAGAGTGAGCACGGTGGCGAGATTTCACCGGAAGCGAGTGCTGCCTGGCGCGAGGCTTACCGTGCCGGCCGGCAAGCGCTTCGAAGTGGAAATCCGGATGTGGCTCGCAGGCATCTCGCCGAGGCCGTGGAACTCGACTCCCGCCGCGCAGACAGTCAATTCCTGTTGGGCCGGGCGCTCTTTCAGCTCGGAGACCGTGACGCCGCCGATCAGCATTTTCGCCGGGCGCGGGAGGAGGATGTCTGTCCTCTCCGCGCCATCGAACCGTTGACGGCGATCGCGCGTGAGATGGGCAGCCGGTGGGACGTGATGGTCGTCGACTATCCCGCTCTCCTTGTCGAGCGACAGGGATCGAGCCCGTTGGGAGCGGACTTCTTCCTCGATCACGTGCACCCGACGATCGATGCGCACGGACTTCTGGCGGCCGAGCTCTTCGAGACTCTCCACCGGGGAGGCTTCGTCCAGGCTGAACTCGACGCTAGAATCTTGGCTGCGGTTTCGAAGGCGCTTCACGCTTCCCTCGCTCCGAGAGAGAGC
>JAFDEI010000017.1 GCA_019310425.1 Deltaproteobacteria bacterium
GGACCAACTCGACCTTGCCCTCGATCGAGACTTCGCGTCCGAGTGCGGTCGAAGCCATCGCCTCGAATTCCCCCCGAACACGGTCGAGAGAGAGCGGAATTCCGATGCTGATGGTGACGGCGAGGGCGACGACCAGTGAGACGAAGAGGCCTGCCACGCCCAGCACGATCCGGCCCAGCAGCCTCAGCCATCGCATCGAAACCTCCGTGTGTAGGATCCGCTGTACCGCGGGATGGGGCGTCTGCCTTCAGAAGCGAAACCCGACCATGGCGGTCACCTGGCTGCGGCCGGGCCCGCGAGGCTGGTGATCCCCACGCAAATGATCGCTGCACGCATCGCCAACATCGAAACTTCCTCTGGTGGGCGCGCTGAATGGCGTTTGATCCCGGCTCCTCTGTGTCGGAACGCCCCGGAAGATAATTACATGAGGTAGGGTTTGGGCGCCCCTTGCGCGGCTCTAGCGGGTTGCATCGGTGGATCCGGCTTTGCTTTCCCGACTGCGCGAGCTGAGCACCCCGACTATTCTCCCGATCGACCATGAGCGCAGCCCCGTCCATCACTCGGCCGCCCACCGGTGGCCCGCGTATGCCGATCAGCGAGCGGTTGCCCGACCTGGCCTGCATTGCATTCGCGGTGTGGACGCTGTGCACACATGCTGTCGTCGCGCTCGGCGGCAGCCTCGATCTGCTGATCGTCGTGGCCGGACTTGCGGGCTTTGCCACCGCGTTGGGGCTGCTTCGGATGCGACGGCGGCCTGTGCCCGCGCAGGTCGCTGCGAGTCGATCGGATGCAGATCTCCGGGCGCCATCGCCCGGCGCGCGAGTCGCGGCCGCGGCCGCGGCCGCGGCCGCGCTGGCGGCCTGGGCGGTGACGGGCAACCTGCTGCTGCTGTGGTGGTGCGCGGTTGCTCTGCTCGGCGTTGCGGCGGCGGTCGCCATGCGGCGCCCTCCGGAGCCGCTGCTCCAGAGTGTGAAGAGCCGCCGGGCCGAGGTCTTCCTGTGGGTCCTGGCGATGGTGTGTGTTGTGGGCACGCTCGCAGTGCACCGCTTCGATATCGACGACGCCTTCTACGTGAACGTGGCCGTCGCGGCCGCCGACAATCCGTCGCGTGCGCTCTTCGCCTTGGACACGTTGTTGGGGATTCCGGATCTCGCGATTCACAATCCGGCTCATCGGACTCTGACACTCGAGCTGCTCAACGGCGCGGTATCGCGGCTCACCGGTATCCCCGCGATCCTCTGTTTTCACGTGTTGACGGCGGGTCTCGTCGCGTTGTTGGTTCCACTCGCGCACGCGCGTCTGTTTCGCCGTCTGCTTCCGCAGCCGCTGGCGTGGACGGCTGCGGTCTTTGCGACGATCGCAATCCTCTGGTTTGCGGGTGATACCCACCGCTCGTTCGGAAACTATGCATTCGTTCGCGTCTGGCAGGGCAAGGCGATCTTCCTGACCGTGGCCATGCCGCTCATCTACGCGCATGCGATTCGATTCTCGGCAACCGGTGCGAGCCGGGACTGGCTGCGGCTCGCCGCCGCACAGATCGCATCGGTTGGGCTTACCTCCACGGCGATCTGGGCCGCACCTCTGGCCGGCGGACTCGTGCTTGCGTCCCAGCTGAGGAGCGGGGCGCAGGGCCTTGCGGTGTTCGCACGCGGTATTGCAGCGTGCCTGTACCCGCTCGCAGTCGGCCTGCTGTTGCGTGGTGAAATTGCGAAGGCCATTGCGGTCGATACTCCGGCGCGCGGCGCCGGCGCCTGGCTCAGCGGCTCGCTGTCGAAGATTCTCGGCACGGGCCACTTCGAGCTTGCCGCGCTCGGCGCCATGTTGTTGCTGGTCGCGTGCGCGAGCGGTGATCGGCTGCGTCGATTCGCAATCGTCGTGCCGCTGGGTGCCTTGTTGACGGTGGCGAACCCCTATCTCGAAGAATGGGTCCGGTCATTGGTTACCGGTCCGTCGCACTGGCGCACTATCTGGGCCATCCCCTTCCCGATTCTGCTGGGACTGCTGGTTGCCTCACCGCTGGCCGGCGTGCGCTGGGGTGGAACGCTCACTGCGCGCGCGCTCTACGTCGCGGCGTTGCTGTTCGTGCTACTGCTTCCGCATTCGACCCCGCTGTCGTCACCTGGCCCGAAATTGAGCGTCTTCACGCGGCCGTGGTCCGAGCGCGGGCGCTTCCCGCACCACGTGAGATTCGGCTGGCCCGGACCCAAGGTCGATCCGGCCGCGTACAGATACGCGCTGAAGCTCGCGAACGCGGCTCCGGCGGGTGCGCGGGTCGTGGCGCCCGAGCCAGTAGCGCTCTGGCTCGGCACGATTCACGACGCGCCGGTGCCGGTGAGCGACCGCAAGCTCTACATGACGGCGCGCACGCGACAGCTCGGCGCCGCCGAGGTCAAGCGTCGCAAGCGACTCAACAAATTCTCCGCCGCCCCGGCCCTGAAACCCAAGCGCATCGAGGCCTTTCGCGAGGGCCTGCGTGAGTACGAGGTTCACGCGATCTTGATTCGTCCGATCAAGGGTGATGGCCCGCTGCGCGCACTCCTGCGCGATGATGGGTTCGAGCTCGCGCAGAAGGGAGGATTGCTCGATCTCTGGATACTTCGCGCGAGGCCCGCTGTGGGCAGCCGGGGCGACCCGACCTGACGGTTGACATGGGCGGTCCGACCTCGTAACCAAGCGAGGGACTGCGAAGAACTGGAGGATAGATGCTGATTTTTCCCACGACCCATATGGCCGGAGCCTGAAATGGCCAGGTTGCGTGACATGGGCCGAGCGACCGCGGTGGTGTCCGTCGCAGACGTATCGAGCTGGGACCGTGAGGCCGACGTCGTGGTCGTGGGCTTCGGATCCGCCGGTGCGTGCACGGCGATCGAAGCCCGCGAAGCCGGAGCCGAAGTGATCGTGCTCGAACGCGCGAGCGGCGGTGGCGGCACTTCGGCGAATTCGACCGGTGAGCTCTATCTGGGCGGTGGTACGCCGGTCCAGAAGGACTGCGGTTTCGAGGACGACGCCGAGGAGATGTACAAGTACCTGATGGCCGCCAGTGGGCCGAATCCCGACGAGGCCAAGATCCGCCTCTGTGTGGATTCGAATGTCGAACACTTTCACTGGCTGGTCGACCACGGCGTTCGCTTCAAGCACAGCTATTATGGCGACGGCTCATACATTCCGACCGACGATTGCCTGGCCTGGTCGGGCAGCGAGCTGAACAGGCGCTTCGCCGCCATCGCGAAGCCGGCACCGCGTGGCCACACTGCACAGCGCGAGGGAATCGAGGCGGGCAGTGAACTGATGCGGTCGCTGTGCGAAGCCACCGAACGGTCCGGAGCCGAGATTCTCACGGACTGTCGGGTCGAGACCCTCGTGCAGGATCGAGATCGCCGAGTACTCGGCGTGGTGGCGCGGATCGACGGAGAAGATCGCCGCATTCGTGCGCGCGGTGGTGTGGTGCTGTGCGCGGGCGGCTTCATCAATAATGACGAAATGGTGGCGCACCACGCTCCGTGGCTGCGGCGTTGCAAGATGCGCCTCGCGGTGGACGGTGACGATGGGCGCGGCATCCGGATGGGACTCGGCGCGGGCGGCGAGGCGATTCGGATGGATACCGCGTGTATCGTGCTCCCGTTCACGGTTCCGAAGAAGCACATTCAGGGCCTCATGGTGAACCTGAAGGGGCAGCGTTTCATCAATGAGGACGCCTACCAGACGGAGGTCGGCGCGGCCGCGCTCCGAGCGCAAGACGGGCAGGTACTGCTGGTCGTCGATGACGAAATCTATGAGCGGCCGTTCCCGCCGGTGGAGTTCGCCGGGGTGGGCGATACGATCGAGGAGCTCGAACGCGAACTCGAGATGCCCGAAGGCGCTCTCCAGCACACCGTCGCGTACTACAACGAACACGCGGCGCGCGGTGAAGACCCGATCCACGGCAAGACCGCAGAATTCCTGAAGCCGCTCACGAAGCCACCGTTCGCGGCGCTCGACTACCGCGTCGAGCACTCGCTCTGGGGTGCGTTCACGATGGGTGGCCTGCACACCAGCGTGGATGGCGAGGTGCTCACCGCCGACGGCGACGCGATTCCGGGCCTGTATGCCGCCGGGCGCACGACCTCCGGGCTGGCGGCCCAGGGATATTCGAGCGGATTGTCGCTCACCGACTGTACCTTCTTCGGCCGCCGAGCAGGGCGCGCTGCGGCCGGCCAGGCTGCGCGCTGAAGCGCCGCCGCCTCCGATGAGGCCCACCCCAGGAGATCCAGCCATGCCGACACTCCCCAGCCCGGATTCGAAGCACCCCGCGCAGCTCGCCTCGTGGCGCTCGATGGACGCCGTTGCGCGCGGTGACAAGCAGGCCTGGCTCGACAACTTCACCGACGACGCGATCGTCGAAGATCCGGTCGGCAAGTCGATGATCGACCCGACCGGAGAGGGCCACCGCGGCAAGGCCGCGATCGAGTCGTTCTGGGACCAGAACATCGCGAATGCGCGCCCGATGTTCCGTCTGCAGAGTTCGATCTGTTGCGGCAACGAGTGCGCGAACATCGGGACGCTGACGATCCAGTTTGCAAACGGCATGATCACGCAGCTCTACGGGGTGTTCAAATACACGGTCGACGACGGTGGCCGCGTCACCGCGTTGCGCACGTTCTGGGAGACGGACGATATGTCGATCTATCCGCCCTTCGACCAGCGCGGCGCCTGAGCCATGGCGGACGCGCCTCGCAAGCCCCGTCGGAGGATCCCGGTCGCGCAGCTGAACGTCACGCTGATGACCGCGATCGTCTTCTATCTCTACTTCGGAGTCGAGTTCAACGCAGGGCGACTGATCCCGAGCGAGGAGTCGGATTGGAGGGGCTTCTTCGCGGCTTTGTCTCCGACCGCGTTCGCGGCGTCGGTCTTTCTCGGGTGGTTCGTATTCCAGGTGCTGCTCGAGCGCTTCCTGCCCGCAAAGATCGTCGAGGGGACGCCGCTCCCGGACGGATCGCGACTCCGCTATCGGATCAACGGGCTGGCCGCGATGGGGGTGAGCCTCGCTGCGGTGGGCCTCGGCTACGCCGGCGGATGGCTCGATCTGGCCCGGGTATTCGACGAATTCGGAGCGCTGATCTCGGTTGCGACAATCTTCGCGTTCGCGTTGTCGCTCTTCCTGTGGTGGTGGGGAAGGACGCACCCGGGTGGCCCGAGCAAGGTGTCCGGGAACTTCATGCGCGATTACTTCTACGGCACCGCGCTGAATCCGCGCACGCCTCCCGTCAGCGGATTCGATTGGAAGTTCTTCTGCGAATGTCGCCCCGGCCTGATCGGCTGGATCGTGCTCGACCTCGCCTGCGCGGCCGCGCAGTATGAACGCCATGGCGAGGTGTCGCTTGCGATGCTGGCCGTGATCCTGCTCCAGACCGCGTACGTGCTCAACAACTTCAAGAATGAACCGTGGCTGCTCACGACGATCGACATCCAGAGCGAGCGCTTCGGATGGATGTTGATCTTCGGCGATCTGGTGCTCGTGCCGATGACCTACTGCCTGCAAGCCTACTGGCTCGTGGACAACTTCCGCGAGCCGTCGCCGTACCACATCGGCGCGGTGCTGCTGCTCGGGATCGTCGGCTTCGTGATTTTCGTCGACTCGAATCTCCAGAAGAACCGCTTTCGCCGCGACCCCGACGGCTGCACGATCTGGGGCAAGCCCGTGGAGTCGCTCGAGACGCAGCGCGGAACGCGACTGCTGCTGTCAGGCTACTGGGGCATGGCGCGCCACGTCAATTACCTCGGCGACTGGATGATCGCGCTCTCCTTCGGCCTCTGTGCGGGCTTCGATTCTTTGATCCCGTATTTCTATCCGTTCTGGTTCGCCTTCCTGCTCTTTACGCGCGAGCGACGCGACGACCGCTGGTGTGCGAAGAAATACGGTGCGGACTGGGAGCGCTACAAGGAGCGGGTCCCGTCACGCATCATTCCAGGGGTCTATTGAACCAGCCCAGGGGCTCCCCCTGCGGCGCGAAATCGATTAGTGTCGATCAGGATTCGTGCGGGGCCGGGAGCGCGATTGATGTGAGGCGCGCTCTAGTCCGGATCCTAGAACGGGAGGGAAAGCAGTGGCTGAACCGGAGGATCGCGATCTACCCACTCGCGAGCGGATCTTGGCCGCCGCCGAGAGACTCTTCGCACGCCGCGGTTTCTCCGGCACGTCGATCCGAGACATCACGGACGCGGTCGGCATCAAACCTCCCGCGCTCTACAACCACTTTCCCAACAAGGAAGACCTGTACGCGGAAGTTCTCGCTGCGAGTCTGAGGCCATTGATCGAGTTGATCGATGCCGCTGCAGATGCCGCCGACGGCGCTCCGAATATCGAGGGTGCGGACCAGATCGTCGGGCGCGGCATGGACCTCCTGCGCGAACATCCACACGGGCCGGCGTTGCTGATGCTCGAGGGCATCACGGGCGCGGACCACCTCGCCCGCATTGCGCGTGACTGGATTCGCCCCCTCATCGAGCGCGGTGTGAGCGTCCTGAAGGAGAACGACGCATCGGGCCGGTGGAGCGAAGACGTCTACCCCAACGTCATCTGGATGTGGTTCTGCTCCGCATTCGGTCACGTCGCGCTTTCGGCACTCTATGCGGAAGTCTTCGACGAGGACGGGCTGGCCGATTCACCCTTTGCCAGGCATCGTGACTTCATGGCCGCAGTGGCGACCGCGAGCTTCGAACCCAAACGCTGAAGGCCATGTGCGCGGCTCAGTCGCCGCGGGGGTTGAAGGCGTGCGCCGCGTGTTCGAGTGCCTCCTGCGCGTCGCCGACCAGACGACGAATGACCTCCGCGGCCGGGAGGATCTCGTTGATCCCGCCGCAGCCCTGGCCGGCGGGCATGCACGAACTCGCGGTGTCCATTTCCGAGTAGGAGTCCAGCATGAAGTTCATCACGCCGGCCTCGAAGCTGAACGCGGCCTGCTGCGGGAATAGCGCGATTTCGTCCTCGCGCGTGCGGAAGCTTTCGGCATAGTCGTTCTTCACCACGCGCATCGGTTTGCCGGAATAACAGCGCGTGATCAGAGTGTCGCTCGAACCCGCTCGAACGATCGCATCCTTGTATTCTACGGCCGCGCGCGCTTCGGGCGTTGCGATGAAGCGAGTGCCGATCCAGACCCCCTGTGCGCCGAGCGTGAGCGCCGCGGCGACACCGCGCCCGTCCACGATCGACCCCGCGGCAAGGACCGGCACATCGACGGCGTCGACGATCTGTGGAATCAGCGCGAGGGCCGCGACGCGGCCGGTGTGACCCCCGGCTTCACCTCCCTGGGCTACGACGGCATCGCAGCCGGCCTCGACCGCCGCCACTGCGTGTCGTACCGTGCCGCACATCGAGAAGACTTTGACATCGGCAGCGTGGAACTTCTCGATCACCGGTCCCGGGACGCCGAGTCCCGCGATGAAGACCTTCGCACCTTCGTCGATGATGACCTGCGCAGATTGCTCCAGGGTCTGCGGGAGTGCGGTGAGCAGATCGACGCCGAACGGAGCCGAGGTGAGCTCGCGAACCGCACGCATTTCATCGCGAATCGCGTCGGGTGAGGCGGCCGCCATTCCGAGGGTGCCGAAGCCGCCCGCTTCCGAGACCGCGGCGCAGAGGGGCGCGAAAGCGACCCCGCCCATGCCCGCGAGAAACACGGGGACTTCGATTTCGAGCATGTCGCAGAGCGCGGTTCGAAACGCCATCGCATACCTCCGGCCAACCAAGCTAGCGAATCTGGCTGGAGAGGCGCGGTAGAACTTCGGGCAATTGGAAGGCCTCGAAATCCCGGGCGCGAACGACATCGCTGCGAACCCGGCATCGCGTGGTTCCTGGTCAGTGGGGCGTGCCGCCCTGCTGCTTCGCCCACCACGATCCGAGTTCATCCCAGCTCAGGATCTTCGCCGACGTTCCGGCGATCACCTGCTCGGCCGCGGCGCGGTCGCGGTAGATGAGCACCGGTGCGCCCATGACCAGCTTTCGTTCGATGCCGACCACGTAAACGCCCTCCTGCGCGGTGATCCACGGGTGGGTGGCGGTGTGGGATTCGGCGGGATCCTGCGTGGGCTGCAGGACCTCGACGAGCACCCGCGCGGGTGCGCCGTGCGGTGAAGGTGCTGCGAGGTAGGCGAGCAGGTCGCCGATCGAGCACAAGAACGAGCGCTCACCATCGCGGTGGATGACCTGCGAGCGCGGTGCTGATTGTTCGCGGACCAGCATGCCGCAGACGGCGCCTTCATGGTCGGAGATCGCGATCGGAGCGAGGTCGACCTCGTCCTGGGCCGCCTTGTCTCCTCCGCAGCCGGTCATGAATCCGCCGGTGAGTACGAAGGCGAGTGTGAAGGCGAGCCTTCGATGGTTCCGGAAGCCCATTACGTCACCTTCTCACGGGTCAGCAGGATTCCGCTCCCGATGCTCGGGACCACGAGCCAAGCGATCCACAGCAGAGCCAAGGCAGCCGGGCCGGGCAGCGTCGCGGTCATGCCGAGGTCGCGCAAGACTTCGGGGCCTGCGAAAGCCTGCATCATCTGCAAGCGGAAGAGCCCGGCGGGATTCGCGATGACGAGAGTCGAGATCGTTTCCTGCGAGATTGCGCCGTCGGTGATGACGAGCAGGCCCAGCAGCCCGAGGTCGTAGAAGAAGACCAGCAGGAACCAGGTGACGACGACGATGCTTGCAGCTGTCACCTGTCGTCGGCTGCAGGTCGAGATCAGCATTCCGAGGGAGAGGAACGCGAGGCCGAGCAGCAGCGTCGGGCCCAGCAGCTGTGACAAGGTGCGCGCGCCCGCTGCGTCGCTGACCACCATCGCGATGCCGAGCCCGACCGTGACCGACGCCACGAGTGCGAGTGCTCGGCCGATGTACTTGGCGAATACCACCTCGATGCGGCTCACGGGTAGCGACAGCAGCAGGCCGAGCGTGTTGCGCTCGCGTTCGCCCACGATCGCATCGTGGCTGAGCACCATCGCGACGAGTGGAACGAGCAATGCGGTGAGGGTTACCAGGCTCGGCCCGGTCAGCTTGGCGACCTCGACCTCTGCGCTGCGACCATAGAGACTGACGCCGGTCGCGAGCAACGCGAACAATGCGCTGATCACGAGCACCCAGCGGTCGCGGGTTCGTTCGAGCAGCTCGTGCAACACCAGTGCGCGCCCCACGCGCCCCATCACGCGGCTCCCAGTAGCTTGTCGTACACGAGGTCGAGCGTCGGCTCTTCTACTCTCAGGCCGCGGACGGTTTCGGGGAATCCACTCTGGATTTTCATCACCTCGAGAATCGAATCCGGTGTGACCTCGACGATCAGCCGCCCCGGCGTTCTTTCGACCCTGCCCTTGCCCCATTTCGTCATCGCGTCGCAGAGGAGCCCGACCTTGGGGTCGTCGTCATCCACGACGTCGAACATCACTCGGTGCGCGAGCCGTGCCGCGCGGCGGAGATCGTCTGCCGTGCCCTGCACGAGCACGCGACCCGCGCGCAGCACGCAGATGTCGTCGATGCGCCGTTCGGTCAATGCCAGGTCATGGGTGGAGATAAGAATCATCCGGCCCGCAGCGCGCCACTGATCGAGCACGCCCCAGAGGACCGACAATCCCTCCTGGTCGAGCCCTGCGGTCGGTTCATCGAGGATCAACAGGTCGGGGTTGGTGAGGATCGCGACCCCGAGCCCGAGCCGCTGTCGCATGCCGCGCGAATAGCCGCGCACGGCCCGGCGCTGTGCGCGGCCCAATCCGACCTGATCGAGTACCGCACCGATGCGGCTGCGGTTTACACCGCGCGCACGTGCGAAGAAGGTGAGCACCTGTCGGCCGGTCAGGTTGTCGGAGAAAGCGACTGCTTCGGGTAGATAGCCGATGCGTTGCTTCCATTCGTTGTCGATGTCGATGGCTTCGCCATCGGCTGCGAAGCTGCCGAAGTCCGGCCGAACGAGACCGAGAAGCACTTTCATGAAGGTGGTCTTGCCCGCGCCGTTCGGGCCTGCGAGCATGGTCGCCTTGCCGCCCTCGAGTTCGATATGCACGTCGTCGAGCGCCTGGACCTGGCCGAGTCGAACGAAGACGCCTCTGGCCTCGACCGAATTCACGAGGCGGGCTCGCCGACGAGAGGGGCATGATCCACGATCGCGGGGCTACGCATCACCGGCAACCTCTCGGAGAGGTGTGACAGCATTTCGAGCGCAGGGCTGCGCAGCAGCAACGCGACGGCGGGGTACTGGTAGAGCAGCCTCGCCTTGAAGCTCTCGACGCGGTGCGGTCGGTCGCCGATTCCGTCGCCGTCCTGGTCCCAGCCGATGTAGTCACCCCAGCGGTTGCCGGGGCCATCCTCGCCCCAAGACTGATCCTCTGCACCGACGTAGAAGACCTGCTGGCGGTTTCCGACGATGTGATTGCCGCTGACCCCGTTGCGCCGCGTTCCCGCCCATATCTTCATGCCGATTTCGTTGTTCGCGATCCGGTTGTCCTCGACGACGTTGTCCGTACTCGAGAAGAAGAACATGCCATGGCCGTTTTGTTCTAGCCGGTTTCGGCGAATTTCAGAGTGTTGAACGTCGCGGAAGAGAATCCCGTAGCGATCGTTGCGCAGCGCCTCGTTGTCTTCGACCACGAGATGCAGGCTCTCCATCAGCGCGAGGCCGATTGCATTGTCGTTGGCGACGTTTCCGCGCAGGGTGTTGCTGTACGAGTACATGTAATGGACGCCGAAACGCAGGTTCACGGTGACGTTGTCCTCGATCAGGCTGTGCTCGGTGGCGGACACGAAGATCCCGTCACGGGCCTGCTCGACATGATTTCCGCTCACGACCAGATGGGAGGCGTTGAAGAGATGGATGCCGTTGCCGCGGTCGGCCGAGCGTAGATCCGTCCTGCCCATGATGTGATTGCCGACGATCTGGGCGGCCTCGGTTTCGTGTATCCAGATCCCGAACACACAGCCCTGCATACGGTTGTCGCGGATCACCGCACCCGTCGCCCGCTTGGTGACGAATACACAGCAGTCCGGAGCGCCGACGTCGCTGCCGCTGTTCTGGAGCGTGAGCCCCTCGATACGCGCGCCTGGGGCGTCGATGACGATCACGTTTCCGAGGTTTCTGCCGTCGATCACGGCGTTCTCGCCGCGCAGGATGATGGCCTTGTCGAGCCTCAATGGGCCCTGCCAGCGGCCGGACGAAAGCTCGATCACGTCTCCGTCCTGCGCGCGATCGATCACGGACTGGAGGTCGGGTTCGTTCGCGCTCGGCCGCAGCACGGCCGCGGTCGTCTGGTTCGCCGCCAGTAGGCCGGCGAGCGCCGTAACCGCCGCGAGAAGCGAGTGCCGACGGCGCGTCACACCCGCTCTCGATCGAGCTTCATCTGCTCGAGCTTGCGGTCCTCGCGGTGGTCGAGATCCCCCTTGATCTCGAGGACCTGGATCCCGATCAGCGGCGGGCAGATCTTCTCGTTGCGGAAATTCGACTCGCATTCCATGCACGACAGGCATTCGCGCGGGTCGATGCTGCCGTCTTCTTGGATTGCGCGCGGCTCGCAGCCACGCGTACAGATCTTGCAGCTGGTACAGAAACGCCTTCGCCGCGGGCCCGAAAACCGGAAGCTACTGAGAATTGCGAGTCCACCGCCGAGCGGACAGAGGTAGCGGCAGAAGGGCCGGTACATGAAGACCGACAGCCCGAGCAACAGCAGCCAGTAGCCGAAGAACAGGCCGCTGCGTTCCCAGGCAGGTACCAGGAAAGTCGACTTGAACGGCTCGACTTCGGCGAGTTTCTCGCCCAGGACGCTGTCCCAGAGAAAGATCGGCACCAGCACGATGACGATCGCGTAGCGGAGGTAGCGCAACTTGAAATGCCAGCGGTCTGGGAGTTCGTAGCTCTGGATGCCGAGGCGGGTCGAGACCTTGAAGATCAGTTCGGTCATCAAGCCGTATGGGCAGACCCAGCCGCAGAACACGCCGCGGCCCCAGATCAGCGTGGTGATGGTGATGAAGATCCAGAATATGAACAGCAGTGGCTCGCTCAGGAAGAGTTCCCAGCGCCACTCGCCGATGGTCGACTCGACCAGCGTGAGGACCTGCGTGACTGACGGCTGCGATCCCATGTAGAGCCCGATCACCACGAAGCTGAAGACCATCGCGCTGATGTGAAGGCGAGCGAGCCGTTGCGGGTCGCCGGTGGTGTAGCGTCGAGCGAGGAAGATGCCGATCACCACGAGCAGGAAGCAGACGAGAATGATTGCATCTACCTGACGGTTGACCCACGCCTGCTTCCAGATCGGGAGATCACGACCGCCCTCGACCTGGTAGACTCTCTCGGGCAGCTGATGGGAGGCGCCGAACTCGCGGAAGTCGCGTGAGAACGCGCCGCGCTTGTCGTAGCGGCTCCCGAGGAAGATCAGGTCGTAGGGGGTGCCCGGGTCGAGCAGCCCGCCGCGTGCGACGAAGACGGCTCCCTCCTGGAACTCCGGGGCGCCCTCGGCCGGCGTGTCGGGGAGGTTGTAGTAGTCGCTGTCGCGGAAAGTGATCTCGCGCAGGCCCTGCTCGAGGCGCACACGGTCGAAGACTCCGCCGCGCACGAATGCGGAGCCCTTGAACGACGATGAGCCCCGCCCGAGTATCACGAAGAGGTGCTCTCCCTCTTCGAGTCGGCTCATGTAGTACTTGTAGTCGCCGGGTCGAATCAGTGCGCCGCCGATGTGGGGCGCATTCGCGATCCCGAAATAGAGGTCTACGAAGGGCTCGGATGAGTCCGAGACTCCCATGTCGGCCTCGGACACGGTCAAGCGTCCGAGTGCGCCGCGGTCGACCATCTGCTCGAAGGTCCACGGGTTCGGCTCGGACACGAAATGCCCCGGTGAGATGTCGGCCATGCGGATGACGCCGACCTGTACGCCGACCGAGCGCGCGACCTCCAGAATGGTGTGGTTCTGCGCCAGAACCGTCACGGTGGCACCCGAGATCGCGTCGATCGAAATGGCATCCGGTTGCTTGGTGCGGCCTACGACGATCCGCTGCGTCGCCCGCTTGCCCGCGTAGGAAGCCACGAAATCGTGCAGCTCCGACTCGGGGATGCCGATGAGCAGGATCGGCTCACTGTGATGGATGACCAGGGCGCCGGTGATCGTGGCCTGTGGGTCGAGGCCCACCAGCGTGACGAGTGGCTTGCCCGAATAGGCTTTGATCTTCACGAAGTCGGTCGATAACGCGACCCACCCCGCGAGGTTTCCGTCGGCATCACGCCCGATCCAATAGTCCGCGTTCGGGGCCGGCTCGAAGCGAGTGGCCTGAGGCAGGACCTGCGCACAGGGGAGCCGTTCACAGTCGAGGGCCGTCGGCGCACTCGCGGCGGCCCTCGACTGGGTGGAGCACGACAGGACGCAGCCCGCTACCGCGGCAGCGAGAATCGCGACGTACCGCGGTAACCGGGAATGCAAATCAGGCCTCTACGATCATGCGCCCCCGCATCTCGAGATGCAGAGCGTGGCAGAACCAGGGGCAGTAGTACCAGTAGACGCCCGGAGGTCCGGCGGTGAAGGTCATCGTCTTGGTGTCCTGAGGGTTCACCAGGAAGTTGACGTCGTGCTTGGACACGCACATGCCGTGCGAGAGGTCCTCGACGCTGTCGAGGTTGGTGATGACGAGCTGGACTTCATCACCGGTCTTGACGCGGAACGAAGACTGCGAGAACGCGGGCGCGACACTCACCATGTAGACGCGCACCTTGTTCGGGCCCTTGCGAATGACCTTGCTGTCCTTCATCAGGTCGACGCCATCCTCGGCCGCCATCTTCTCGTACATTTCGAAACGCGGACCATCACGCACCATCATCTTCGACGGGTGGATCATCTCGCGCTTCACCAGGACGGCGTCGTGCGGCTCGGGATAGGTCGGCCCATCGTGGACGAGTTTCATCTCGTCGCCCGTGATGTCGATCAGCTGATCGTTCTCGGGGTGCAGCGGGCCGACGTTCAGGAAGCGGTCCTTCGAGAATTTGCAGAGCGCAACCAGCCACTTGCCGTCGGCGTCCTTGGTCTCGCTCATCGACGCGTTGATGTGGCCGATCTGGTAATGCACGTCGATCTTCTGGATGATCGGGTCGATCGTCTCGTCGTTGTAGGCCTGGATCGCCTTGTCGATATTCCACTTCGTAACGACCGAGTCGATGAAGATCGACGTGTAGGCGTTACCCCTGCCGTCGAAGGCGGTGTGGAGCGGCCCGAGGCCCACTTCCGGCTCGGCCACCACTGCGTCGCGGGGCTTGATCTCGCCCGCGAATACCGCGTCGAGCTTGTCGAGCTCGACGACCGTACACGTGGGGGAGAGCTTGCCGGAGCAGATCCCGTAGGTCCCGGTCGGGTCGATGTTGATGCCGTGCGGGCTCTTCGGGACGGGGACGCGGATGACGTACGGGCCATCCTCACCGCGCGCGTCGACGACGGGGACATCGCTGTCGCCGATCGTCATGGTCTTCCCGGCCTTCACAGCCGCTTCGATCGCCGCGATGTTGAACACGTAGAGGTGGTCGCGCTCGGCGGCCATCATCTCTTCGAGTGTTACGCCGCCCTCGGAGTTGTAACAGGTGGCAAACGAGTACTTGCCCTTGTAGTCGGTGGCACAGAGGTCCAGGTTGCCCTCGATCATCACCTGCCACTTGACTTCCATCGTCTCGCCGTCGACCGCAGTGTGCAGGGCGCCGTACTTGGTCGGATCGTCCATGTCGCGCCCGTCGTTTACCTGGGGCGTCCGGAACTCGGCGTTGCACATCACGTAGCCGGTCTTGTGTCGCTGTGGGAAGATGCCGTGCGTTCCCTGCGAGTTCGGGATGTCGGTGATCATGTCGACTTCCATCGTGTCGCAGCGCACCCGGGCGAGCCGGGCGCCGGCCTTGTCGTTCACGTAGACGTAGCGACCGTCGTAGGTGCCGTCGTTGTAGGAGAGGTGAACGTGGTGCGTGTCGCCGGAGAGCTTCCCGCCGAGCAGCTGCTTGGAGAAGTCGTCGCCACCCCAGCCGCTCGCGGCGTCGCGATTGAACACCGGGATCCGCTTGAGTTCGCGCATCGACGGAACGCCGACGATGCGGATCTCGCCGGACTGGCCACCGCTCCAGAAGCCGTAATAGTCGTCGAGCTTGCCCGGCGGAACGTGGATCTCCGGACCCGCGTGCTCCGCCTTCTTTGCGGGTGCGGCGACGGGGGCTGCGGCCTCGGCCGGGGCCTTCGCGGCCGGGGCTTCCTTCTCGGGGGCACAGGCGACGGCTGCGGTGCCGATGATTCCGGCGCCGAGTGCGATTCCGCCCTTCAGGAAATCACGGCGGTCGGTTCCATTCTCTTCTGATTCGACTTCGGGGTTCTGCGCGTGTTCATCAGCCATCACATTCTCCTCGATTCCGCCCGCTCGATCGGGCGGAATGCTCAATAGCGTACGTGCCGTCATTCACGACCGCTTCCGGTCTCGGGGACGGATCCACGTACTTTGTTCTGGTGGGGCCTGTCGGGTAGGGCAACTAGGTGACGTTATTGCCTGCAACCACTGTACCGAAATACCCTGCCGAAATGGCTGCGATGCACGAAGTGTTGCTGACCGACGGCCCATCCTGGTGACGGGTGCTGAAGCCTCGATTCGGGGAGGATTCATCAGCGCCCTCCTTAGGCATGAGCGGCGTTTGCAGCGAGTTTATAAGAATTGGGGTGAATTACCCCGAGGTGTAGCGTTTGCGGTTGAATCCAAAAGAATCACTACGGACCATTGAATCACCGAAATGTGATGCCCCGAGAGTTCATCGGGTGCGTCAGAATGCACCAGAACAGACCCGATGTGCAATCGAATTGTATCGAGATGCCCCGATGTATTGTCAAGCCGATGAAACAGATATACCGGCTTGGCTGACTCTGGTATGAATCGGGCTCGAACCGCTCGTCGACGTTTTCGACTGCCTGATGGCGTACGATTTCCGGCGGGTTCTGGTTCACGAGCACGGGAAGCTCGCCGGACTGATCAGCCGTGCCGACCTGATGCCGACGATCCTCGAGGCATTGCTCGAACGCTCACGCCGCGCCGGTTGATCCACCCCCGCAGCTTTCCCGGCCTGACTGGGGTGATCTGCCTCATGGCTGCGAGGGTGATACTGGGTCAACCTCGTCGCTTCGGCATCAGAACGCATGAGAAGCCGTGCGAGCATACGTCTGGGTGCACTCACCTGCGGCACGTCGCTTGCTAGTGTTTCCGCTGTGGGCCCCGACGCAACGCCCCCCGGCGGCCGAGAGGAGCAACGAGATGTCCGGTTTTCTTTCCGCGTATTCCATCCAGAACTGGCTCGAGTCGTGCCCGCAGGGCTACCTCGAGGACACCCAATACGGCCACGCTCCCGGCCAGACAGAGCCCGCTCTGGTCCTCGACAACCCGACGCTCCTGGCCGACACGATCCGCACGACCGTGCAGCTCGTCGTCGGCGAACGCTGCGCGCTGGCGGCTTCGTCGGGCCTGATCAACGCCGCACCGGATCACGCCAGCAAGGCCTTCCTGGCAACCCAGACCCTCGATGAAGCGCGCCACGTCGAGATATTCACGCAGCGGCTCTACGACCTCGGCGTGAAGAAGAGTGAACTCGAGAGCACGCTTGCGGAGCACGCGAACCCGAACCTCGTGAAGTTTGCCGAGGTGTTGCTCGAGAAGGTCGACAAGGGCGACTTCATCGCGGGCGTCGTCGGCCAGAACATCGTGCTCGAGGGCATGGCGTTCTCGGTCTTCGAGATGCTCCAAGCCGCGGTTAGTGGCGTCAACCCGAAGTTCGCGAACACGCTCTCGGGCACGATCGCGGACGAGCGGCGCCACGTCGGTTTCGGCGAGAACCGCATCGGCTCGCTGATCAAGCAGCACCCCGAGCGCAAGGCCGACGTCGAGAAGATGCAGAAGGAGATGGCCTACCACATGCTCGCGACCTTCTCGACGCAGTTCGCGCAATCCGGTTCTGCGATGCAAGAGGGGCAGCGGATGGCGCAGGCCGCGGAGGGGAATGGGGCCGAAGCGCCCGCCAAGTGGCACGGTGCCGACCTCGCGACTGCAACGCCCGAGGAGATGGAGGGGGTGCTCTCCGACACCGTGCTGAAGGAATTCAAGGTCCGGCTCGGCCGTATCGGCATCGAGTACCAGACGCCCGCTGCGCCGTAGATGAGACGTGCAATGTCGGACCCCCATGACCTGCCGAAGGAAGTCTTTCTCGACGAGGTGCACTCGTTCGAGTTCTGGTTCCAGGCGGTCGCGGGGTATCTGACCGAGCGACCGAACGGCCACGATCCGAGCATCGAAGAGGCCGATCTCAATTCCTCGGAGCGCGAGGCGTTGATCACGACGCTGTGCAACTACGCCATCGGTGAGACTGCTGCGCTCGAGGCCTCGAGCGGCATGATTCGGTTCGCGCCGAACCGTCGCGCGAAGATCTTCCTCGCAACACAGGTCGTCGACGAAGCACGTCATCTCGAGGTGTTGTTGTACCGGCTGAGTGAGCTCGGTGTCACGCATCTTGAAGAGGTCGTGCAGTCGCGCGCGAATCGCAGTCTGCTCGCGTTTCGCAAGCGGCTGCTGCAATTCGTCGATGGCCACGACTGGGAAGCGGCGTTGTTCGCGCAGAACGTGATTCTCGAGTCGATGGAGTTCTCGGTCTTCCAGGCTCATGTGGAGCGCGCCGACCCGATCACGGGCGATATGTTGACCGGGATCATCAAGGATGAACGCCGCCACATGGGCTTCGGCGAGAACGAGCTCGGGCGCAGGCTTGCCGAGACTCCGCACATTCGCGCACGGCTACAGGCGGTAAAGAAGGAACTCGACCCGCTCGTACTCGACACCTTCGAGGACACCCTCGAACAGGTGGGGGTCGAACGCAGCGAGCGGCCGGAACTCGGCCGTAGTTACCTCGCCTCGGTCGAACGGCTGGGGTTCGCGTTGTGACGGACCCGCTCGAGGATGCCCGCTCGCCCCGGGATCGGGCGGCGCGCCAGCGCTTCGTGCTCGACGACACCGGCTTCGACGAGGTGCCGAAGAAGTATCGCCGCTTCTATCGCAAGTGGGGCGGTGTGAACGACGCACTCGCACGAAACGAAGTGCTGTGCCCGGTCTGCAAGGTCGTGATTCGTTCGACCCGCGAACTGCGACCCGGCGATCGCGTCTACTGCATGCCGTGCATGTCGCGACTGGTGGTGTCGGTCGGCGAAGGCGGGCGCCTCGAAGCACTGGTTGCCTACTAGCCCGCACGCATTCGACTGGGAAATGTCAGGTGGACACGTTGCCCGTTTGGGCCACTTCGATCCAGATTCCCAGTCCGAGTCCGCGGCAGGTCCCGGACTCGCCGAAGAGTGCCGTGGCGGTGTGGTGCTTGCGCCCTTGATGCGAGAGTTCCCAAGCGACGATCACGCAGCGCTCACCTGCAGCGACCTCTCCCCGGAGGCGCACTTGAAGCTCGCCCAGTAATACCGCCCCCTCCGTGGGCGCGGGAAACGCGAATGCGCCCGGGCAATCGAGAGCGGCCCACAAGAACTCGGGCGACACGGAACCCGTCGCGGACGCGAGCGACGGATCCGGAACCCAGGTGCAGGCGACCCGGTCTCTGCCTTCGACGGGCCCGGGAAAGATGCGGAGCCCATCGCCTGCGTCCCGGTCCGGACCGCATACGAAACAAGACGGGAACCAGTGAGCGTCGAAGCCCGGATAGCCCTTTGATGCCGCTGCCGCTTCGTCGAAGCTCGGGGGTTCGGGGGCATCGATCGTCAGCTCGACCGGTCGTGCTTCCGCGACGACGACGTCGCCGTCGAACAGCGCGACGCCGGCTTCGGAGTCTCGTACCTCCAACGCGGTGGCGAGGGGCGGAGGCACTCGGAGCCGAACCGCGACCGCGCTGCTGCCGATGTGCTTCGCGACGCAGCCGCAGACATAACCCCCGTTTCCCGAGTTCGGCGGGCCACAGAATCGTCCATCGATGCGGATCGTGGGATTGCTCAACATCGACCTCGTTCTATCGAAGCGAAAGTTGGAAACTATTCGCAGGTTAGCCGAACGATCGGACGAGGGCCGAAATGCAATTGAATTCTCGCAGATCGAGGCTGCGCGCGGCTCTGCTGCTGCTCTCGATTTCCATGCTACCGGGTGGTTGTGGCGATCCGCTCGAAGTCGATCTGCCGGCAGCCAATCGGGATGTCGTCGACCAGCTTCCTTCCGCCCGAAGGCGAACGCGCGGGCATGGCGACGGTATACACACAGGTACTCGCCTTCTGGGGGCTGTGAGGCCGGAGCTTCGTGTGAGCCTGGATTCAATATTGATACACGAATTCAGGATCGACTTCTCGACACGATCAGGATTGAGAACTAACGTCCGGCCATCCATCAGAGTGCCGCTACAGGACTCGGATCATCTGTCGGGCGCTGGCAATCTGGGGAGGGTCGTCCTTGTGGGTATTCAGGCCTTTGCAGCTTTCGAGGCGAGGCAAGAACTACACAGCCATTCCTACGAGCCGGATCCCCTGGGTCCGCGGGATGCCGAAATCGAAGTCAGCCACTGTGGTGTGTGCCACACCGATATCAGTCTGATCGACGACCAGTTCTTCGGCCTCAGCAGCTACCCGCTCGTCCCGGGGCACGAGGTGGTGGGAAAGATCGTCGCCAGAGGCGCCGATGTTTCGAATTTCGAGGTGGGCGATCGAGTAGGGGCCGGCTGGTTGTGTGGTTCATGTGGGGAGTGCGAGGCGTGTCGTTCCGGCGAGCCGAATTTGTGTCCGGGCGCACAGGGGATCTGCGCCGGTCGCCCGGGAGGGTTCGCGGAGCGGGTGCGGGTCGATAGCCGCTTTCTCGCCGCGATACCCGCAGGGCTCGAAAGCGAGCAGGCCGCTCCTCTGATGTGCGCCGGCCTCACCGTATTCACTCCGCTCGACGAACTCGCCGTCCAGCCAGGGACGCGCATCGGCGTAGTCGGAATCGGTGGGCTTGGGCACCTCGCACTCCAATTCGCCAAGGCGTTCGGCTGCGAGGTCACGGCGCTTTCGGGTTCGCCGACGAAGTCTGAAGAGGCCGCTCGACTCGGTGCCGATCACTTCGCTCTGACGAGCGATGCCGAAGCGGTGCAACGGCTCGCTTCTTCGTTCGACGTGTTGCTCGTCACGGCCGACGGTGACCTGCCCTGGAATCTCTATTTGTCCCTGCTACGTCCCAAAGGAACGCTGTGGCTGCTCGGAATGCCGCAGCAGCCGCTCGCGGTCGAAAGCATTCTGTTGATGCTGCCGAGTCGCTCGATCAAGGGGAGCATCATCGGAAGCCCCGACCAGATGCAGCGGATGCTCGAATTCGCCGCAAAACACGGGGTTCGCGCCTGGACGGAGCCGATGCCCATGAGCGACGTCAACACGGCCATCGATCGGGTTCGAAAGGGCGAGGTCCGCTATCGCATGGTCTTGACGGCCGGTTGACGGAGCAGCCCAGCGTTGGCGCCCGCTGCTACGAGGCTGCAGCGGAAGCGTATGCCTCGGTCAGGAGGGAAGGCGAAGGCGCAGCACCGGCCCGACAGTGGTGACCTCCAGGTTCGACCACTCCGCCAGCAGGCGGCAACGCGTTACCTGGGCACTGCCGGGAGATCCCATTCGGATACGGAGTTCGCCCTGGCGACTCTGGTTGAGGCGATCGATGATGGCGCTCCAGTCTTTCCGATGGCTCACTTGTGTTCTCCACGATATGGGGGATTCGGGTGGTAGCACAACAGCCGGGTCATCGCCTAACGAAGGATCGGCGGCGTCCCGCAGGGTCTCCGAGAGATGAGACTAACGCGCAGCCTCGCTGTTACACACTCGAGGTATCGCTCGCCGCCGGCTCGCATACGAAAATGGGAATGTCCCGCGTCGTGCGCATGCGGTATTCGGCGTAGGGAGCGTAATGCTGGTCGCAGATGGGCCACATTTCGGTCTTCTCGTGAGGTTCGGCGAGCCGCGCGCGAAGCGCCATCCGGCGGCCGCGGTGGTTCACCACGATGTCACTGTGCTTTACGAGATTGTGGTACCAGGACGGGTTCTTCGGCGCGCCACCCTGTGAGGCGACCAGCAGCAGGCCGTCTTGGTACGGGACGTACATCAGCGGGAACGTCAGGCTGCGGCCGCTCTTGGCGCCGGTCATTTCGACGAAACACACCTCGTCTCCCTGCAGGGTGTTGAACAGGCGGCCGCCGGTGAGGCGATGCAGGAACACGTGCAGTCGCGTCACGGTTATGAGCACCCAGCGCGGCGGGGGGGCGCCGAGATCTGCCGAATCGGTAGGCTGTTCGTTGGACATTATTGGACTCCTTGGCTGTGGCACGCCGATCCGGGCTTCGGTGTTCAGGCCGTCAGTTGCTGTGCGAAAGCTCGACTCGGTCTGGGTAGAAGGCGACGTAGTTTCGCAGCTGCGCGATCTGGTCGAAAGGTGCTTCGTAGCTCCAGGCCAGATTCTCTTCGGTGAGGCCGGCGCAGCGGAAGGTCCAGTAAGAGGCTTCGCCCTTGAATGGGCAGAAGGTCTGGTGCGGCGTTGCCTCTGCGAATTCGAAGAGGACATCGTTCCGTGGGAAGTAGATCACGGGCTCGAGGTTCGTCTCCCGAACGATGACCGCGCGTGAGCTGTCGGCGATCACGCTGCGGTTCAGGCGTGCGCAGACGCGGCCCGGGTTGGGCTCCACGTCGATTCGGTAATCAGGGTACTTGTGATACAGAGACTCGCGATTCGGCATGCGACTCTTCCCGAAATCCGAACTCGAAGCGGCACTCGTGCGGCATGGCGGTCTGGGCTGCGCTGAACGGCGCACGCTCGTGCACAGCCCGCCTTGCCGCCCAGAGTCTACCGAATTCGAGAGTGTCGAGTCCGTTCGTCGTCATCGGGCGCCCGCGGCAGCTCAGCTCATCGTGAGACCACCGGAGACGCTGATCGCCTGGCCGGTGATGAAGCTCGCTTCCCGCATGGCGAGGAACGCGACCAGGGATGCGACTTCGGTGGGTTTGGCGGGGCGGCGGAACGGGATCAGGCGCATGAAGGCGGCCCAGCCTTCGGGCGAGAGGCCGAGCGGCGGGTCCGCGGTTTCGCTGGTGGGGCCGAGGCAGACGGCGTTCACGGTGATTTCGTGGCGCGCCATTTCGCGTGCGAGCGATTTCGAGAACGCGACGATGGCACCCTTCGAGCTCGATTGAGCAGTTTCGAGCGTGGCGCCGATCTTGGCCGAGTCGGAGACCAGTGTGAGAAGCCGACCGTAGCGCTGTGGGATCATGTGGCGCAGTGCTTCCTGGTAGGCGAGCTGGGTTCCCTTCACGTTGACGGCGAAGACGCGGTCCCAGTGTTTCTCCTTGTCGTCGACGAACTTGCGCATGTGGTCGTAGGACACGCAGTTCGCGACGATGTCGATGCGGCCGAGCTTGTCGACGGTGGCGTCGACTGCGGCGGCGACCTGGGCGCGGTCGGTGACGTCGGCGGCGATGAAGTGTGCGTCGTAGCCTTCGCCGTGGAGTTTCTCACTGAGAGCCGCACCCTCTTGCGCGCGCCGAGCGCTGAGCATGACGGATGCGCCCTCTTCGCAGAGTTTGCGCGCAACCGCGGAGCCGGCGGTGCCGAGTGCCCCGAGTACGAGCGCGTTCTGCCCCTTCAGGTCCATGTCGGCTCCGCTATTTCGCGGCTTCGTCTTGCGCGTCGAAGACTTCGTTCGCGACCTGGAAGCCCTGGATTGCGGCCGGGAAGCCCGCGTAGACAGAAACGTGGAGGATGGTCTCGCATATTTCTTCACGCGTGAGCCCGAGATTCAAGCCGCCCGTGATGTACTGGCGTAGCTGCGCGGGCTTGTCGAGCGCGGTCAGCACGCCGATCGTGATCATGGCTCGGTTCTTGGGGTCGAGTTCTTCACGACCCCAGACATCGCCCATCACGGTCGAGATCGATAGCTGGTTCCAGGCCTCCGCGATTTCCTTCGGGTACTTGAAGCTCGGCGGGTTGGGCGCGCCGGATTTCGGGGTGAAGAGCTTGAGCGCGGTCGTCATGCCACGTGCGAGACGGGGGTCGATCTCATCCGCCACGACTACGAGGCCTTGCGGTTGAGCTTGAAGACCATGAACTCGCGGTCGCAGTACTTCTGGAAGTGACCCCAGAGCGGGAAGAATTCGGTCAGCACCGGCCACACCGCCGCACGGTCGTCGCCCACGAGCCGCTTCACGTCGACTTCGTAATGGTCGGCCTTGATCTGGATCCAGGCTTTGGGCTTGGTGTCGAGATTGAGTGCCCAATGGGGGTGACGGTCGAGGCCCGCGATCGATCCGACGACATAGACGTCGTCGCCGTCCTGCAGAAAGTTCGCGGGCATGGTCTGCTCGGTACCGGAAATGCGTCCGATGGTGGTGAGCAGCAGTGTCGGGGCGCCCTGGGTGAGGTAGGTGTCACCCTCGCCGTTCGACTCGCGGTAGGTCTGCACGTGTGCGCGCGCGCCCAGGCGGATGATCTCCGGCGCGCGTGTCTTCATCAGCAGATCCCACTCTGCTTCTTCCATGAAGTCGGGTTTCGGGATTCGCTCTGCGATCTTCATCGTTCTCTCCTGAGGTTCGGCTCGCGCTAGACCCTAGAAAAAAGGATGCGGCTGCGCTGGCGAAACCGCGGATTCTCGCGTCGGAAAGTGCGCGTAGGCGGCGCAGGGCACGAAAGTGCACAATTCTCCGCCGATCGGACATGCCGACCGCAGAGTGAGCGCAGGGAAAGTGAGCCCAGGTGGTGGTGCGGGGGAGGCGAGGGTGTCGCGGCTCGGGGAATCAGTCGGCGAGCTTGGACGCGCTTCGGCCCTTGGCCTGCTGCGCGATCCACGGGTAGGTGGCTTCGATGCCGCGGCGAAGGTCGAAGTGCGCGCGCCAACCTGTGCTCTCGATGCGCGCGACACTGTGATAGCGCGCGTGAACGCCAACCGGCCCATCGACGTGGCGCACGGCGATTCCCTTGCCCGACACATCCGCGACGGTCTCGACGAGTTCGTCGACCGAAATCAATTCCGACGAGCCGATGTTGGTCGGCTCGGTGATGTCCGATCGCATCAAGGTGTGGATGCCGTTACATAGATCGTCGACGTAGGTGTAGACGCGGATCGCAGATCCGTCGCCCCAGACCTCGATCACGTCGCCCTCTTGCGCCAGTGCGATCTTGCGGCAGATTGCGGCGGGTGCCTTCTCGCGGCCGCCCTGCCAGGTGCCCTCGGGCCCATAGCAGTTCTGGAAGCGTGCGACGCGAACTTCGAGTCCGCGGTTGCGCGAGTGCGCGAAGGCCATGCGCTCGGCGTAGAGCTTCTCCCAACCGTATTCGTTGTCCGGCAGAGCAGGGTAGGCGTCGTCCTCGCAAATTTCGTCTTCACCGATCTCCTGGTCGCGATACACGCAGGCCGACGACGCGAACAGATAACGTCCAACGCTCGCGTCCGCGGCTGCATTCACCATGTGGATGTTGATCAGCGCGCTGTTGGTCATGATTTCGCACTCGGCGCTGTGGATGAAGCCCATGCCGCCCATGTCGGCCGCGAGCTGGTAGACCTCGTCGAACGGCGCGTCGTCAGAGAGATCGACCGCCTGTCGGCAGTTCTCGGGAAGCCGAAGGTCGAGCCGCAGGAATTCGTCCGCTGCGGTCTCGGAGAATTCGGGATTCTTGAGATCGACTCCGCGCACCCAGTATCCCGATGCTTTGAGCAGTCGAACCAGGTGGTGGCCGATGAATCCCCCGGCTCCGCAGACGAGCGCCGTCTTCATGGATGCTTCCCCTCTCGTGTGCTGGGAACCCGCCGCGGGCCCGGCGGTCACCGGAGGTCCGAAGACAGGCATGTTCGGCTGTTCTCATCGGCGAAAACGGGCCAAACCAAGAGCGGGTTTCGGTGGAGCGGTGTGGATTACAGAGGGACTGCAATCCCGGAAATGGGAGAGCAATCTCCGGGCTGGAGCCGCTGGTGCGCTCCGCAGCGGCGCCCATTCCCCTTGGTACGGCCGAGCCGGCTTTTCCTATGCTCCCAGTGTGATGAGAATGGCGTTTCGAAGGTCGTGGTTCCTGCCGCTGGTACTCGCGCTCTGCCTGCCAGTCGCGTGGGCGCGTGATGGGCCGGACGCCGAATCGAGCTCGCTGGATTCAGAGGCTGCCGTGCAGGCGCTGCGGCTACCGCACGTCTTCGGAAACGCGATGGTGCTCCAGCGCGATCGTGCGCTGCCGGTCTGGGGCTGGGCGCGCCCGGGAGCGTCGGTGCAGGTTCGCTTCGCGGGGCAGTCTCACACCGCGCGGGCCGGGCAGGACGGCCGCTGGCAGCTTCACCTGGACCCGATGCCTGCGAGCCGCGAGCCGCGCGAGCTCGTCGTGGTTTCCGAAGGCGGGGCGCAGATGCGGGCATTCGAAGATGTGCTCGTGGGTGATGTCTATCTGGCCGGTGGGCAGTCCAATATGGCGATCACTCTGGCCTCGAGCCGATCCGGACCAATGGAGGTGCAACGCGCGAATCATCCCCTATTGCGCTTCTTTCGCGTTCCGACGATGGCTTCGCCGAGTCGGGCCGTCGAAGACGTCGCGGGAAGATGGGTCGCCTGCACACCGCAGACCGCGGCGGACCTTTCCGCGGTGGCGTACTACTTCGGACGAAAGCTCGTGGCCGAATCCAGCGTTCCGGTAGGCATTCTCCAGGCCGCCAAGGCAAACACCTCGGCGGAGTCGTGGGTTCCGCGCGACGCGCTGGCGGCATCTCCCGCCGGGCGTGCCTACGTCCGAGCCTGGGATGCGGCGGAAGCGCGCTTCGACCCCGACAAAGCTCGGGCGTACGATGCGCGCCGTATCGAGGCGTATCGAAAACGGGTGACCGACGCGCGCGTCGCGGGCCGTAAGCTGAACCCGTCCAGGCTCCAGCAACCGCACCCGACCGTCCCGCCGCGGCAACATCGCGGCTGGCCCGGGACATTCTTCAACGGGATGATTGCGCCACTCGAGCCTTTCGCGCTGCGTGGCGTCATCTGGTATCAGGGCGAACACAATGCACGGGTTCGTGGGTACGCGTATCGCAGCGTCTTGCCCAGCCTGATCGAGCGTTGGCGACGCGGGTTCGAGAATCCCGAACTCGAGTTCTACATCGTTCAGCTGGCGGGCTGGCTTCGGCCGGAATCGAAGCCACGCGAAAGCGCGATCGCCGAGCTGCGTGAATCACAGCTACGGGTTCATCGAGAGGATCCACACAGTGGCCTCGCCGTGATCATCGACACCACCGAAAAAGGCGCGCTCCACCCGCCGAACAAACAGTTGCCGGGTGAGCGTCTGGCGCTGTGGGCCCTGGCGCGGGAAACCGGCTCCGACATCGAGCCGAGTGGGCCGCAGTTCGAGTCGCAGCGCGTCGAAGGCAATCGGGTCGTGCTGTCGTTCAGCCACATCGGTGCCGGCTTGATGGTGGGCCGGCGCAAACCTTCGTCTGGGCCGAAGCGGAAATTCGCGGCGACGAAGTCGTGGTCTGGTCGGACGCCGTACCTGCTCCGCTGGTGGTGCGCTACGCCTGGGCCGACAACCCGGCCGGAAGCAATCTCTACAACCGCGATGGTCTGCCGGCTTCGCCGTTCCGGACCGATTCCTTTCCGGTTTCGACGCAGAGCAGGCTGGATCCGAGGCTGCCGGCGGCGTACCGCGAGGCAAAACCGTGAGCGACCGACGAGTGAAGCGAAGCGCCGAGGACGCCGGTCGGCGTCAGAGCACCGTTCCAGCCAGCTGTTTCAGCGCCGACAGATGCACGCAGGTGCCGATCGCGAGCAGGTTCGGGGCGCGCGTGTCACCGCGCACGTAGATTCCGAGTGCGGTCTGGTCGATGCACGCGCCCTTGAAGAGATTGAACGCGATCCAGTAGCGAAGTCGCTCTCGGTCGAGCTTTACGCCGACGCGGTCGGCGATGTAGGCGACCCAGGCATCCTCGTCCATCAGCCCTGCGCCACGGATGCAGATCAGGAAGGCCCAGTCTTCGTCGGAGTCGCCGAGGTGAGTGAACTCCCAGTCGACTAGCGCGCGCAGCGTTCCGTCCTCGTGGAGGTAGTTGCCGGGGCCCGGGTCGCCGTGAACCAACGAAATCCGCTCGGTCTCGGGCGCCCGGTTGCGCAGCCACTGCGCGGCTTCTTCGACCAGCGGCGACGGCTCGCCGATCAGGTTGTTGCGATAGACCCGGTACCAGCGTTCGACCTGGCTCAGTGCCGCATCGCGTTTTCCCGCCGGACGTTCGAAGAAGTCGACGCCGAGCGTGTCGGGGTCGGCGGCATGCAGCCGGGCGAGGCTCTCGACATAGGGGCCGAGGCTCTCGGGCTGGTAGACGCTCGTGCCCTCGATGAAGTCCATCACGAAGAACGGCTGGCCGAGAATTTCGTTCGAGGGCTCGTAGTCGAGCACGTCGGCGACCGGATAGCCGTTTGCGTGGAGCGCACGCATCACCAGGACTTCGTCGCGACTGTCGGAGCCGAGCAGTCCGAATTGTTCGATGCGCAGCACGAGCCGTGGCCGTGGCCCGGCCGTGAACTCGAGTACATACATCGCACGCGACTGGCCCATCGAGATGCGGCTCGCGCTGGCGATCTCCACCTTCTCAGCGAACTTCTCCGCGAGGTGGGCCTCGAGCCGTTCCAGCTGTTTGGCAGAGAGCATCAGGAGGCCGCCATGTTGCGTGCGAAGGCGCCGAAGAGTCCGATCGCGCGTGCGAACTCGGCGTCGAGCTGGCTGTTCAGCACCGGGTGAAGGATTCCGCGAACCCCGTCTGCGATCGCCCCCGGGTGGTCCTGGCCCGCGACGAGCAGCCGCGATGCGGCCTCGAACGGCGAGTCTGTGGCGAGCGCTTCGGCCCAGTGTGGCTCGGATTCGGAGGCGACGAGTGTTCGCACCTCGTCGACCGCCGCGGCGAGCTCCGCGCGTCGTTTCGCGTTGAGATCGTCGCCGAGCAGCTGCTTCGCATATTCGAGCGAGCCCACGAGCAGGTCCGCGCTGTAGCGCGGCCACTGCCCCTCGACATTCGGCAATACGACGTCGCGCAACGTCTCGATGCACGAGTCGAGAATCGTCTCTACGTCCGGGTTCACCGGCAGAGTCATCGCGTCTCTCCTTCTAAGGGGTGCGCCAGATCCCGCGGCGGTCAGGCGCCGCTGATCGCTCCGAGTTCACCGGGCGACATCGCCTTGCGGGTGTCGAAGTGGCTGCGCCAGTCGTCGCACATGCCCTGTGGGCCGTGCCAGTAGTCGATCTCGAGGCAGACCTTGTCGTCTCGGAACTCCAGCAGCGACATGCCTTCGCCGCAGAGCCACTTGCCCTGGTTCTCCGCTCCGTGGTGATCGTTGATGATATGCAGGTAGGCCATCCAAGTGAGCGCAAGGCCGCGTTCGTTCAGGTAGTACTGCTCGGGCATGACCTTGAGGTTGCCCGCGCCCGGGCCGAAGAAGTCGACGATGGCCTGGTGGCCGTGCATGGCGTCCACGTGGGTCACGATGTCGCGCATCACGACGTCGTCGGAGAGGAACGGCAACGGTGACTCCGGCGAGTCGCCGCTCCAGCCTTCCTCGAACAGCCGGCGCGCATTGGTTGGCTAGCTGCGCGTTGGCCGCTTCGCGCTCAGAGATTCCGCGGCGTCGCGTGCAAGGCGCTTCGCGCGTTGCGAAAGCTCCTAGTCGTCGAAGCCCGGGTATTCCCCGGCGATTACGCACTCGAGCAGCCCGAGGCCGATCTCTTCGGGGTCGTCCAGGTTCGTGAAGGTGGCGTAGGTCTCGGCCCAGGCTCCCTTCTTCTGGGGGAGTTCGTTGCCTTCGAGGTCGCGGACGATCGTCGGATGCGAGACGTCCCAGATATAGACGCCGCGGCCGAGCCTGTCGTTCCAGCCGCCCCAGTAGCCGCCGCCTTCCATGTAGAGTGGCCGGCTCACGGTCTTCATCGCGAAGCGGTCGACCTTGCCGCCGTGGCGGGTGAGCGCGACCACCGCGCTGTCGAGTCGGCGCTGGCCGTCGACGAACTCGGCATTTTCGAGCTCGACACTCTTGTAGGACCAACCCCCACGCTCTGCCTCGAACGGATAATCGACGCGACTGTGGAACGGGCTGATGACACCGTCGGCATTGCGCTGGAACCACCAGAAGATCGAGCGCTTCGGGAATCGAATCAGCGTCCATTGCCGGAAGCCGAATCCGAGGGGCGCGTTTTCGCGCGTGCGCGGGCCACCGATCGGTGCGGCATGTTGGTTGATCTTGCCGCCCGCTCCCGACTCGCCGAGTCCCCAGCTGTGGTCCCGCGCGCCTACCCAGTCGGGCCCGACCTCGAAGCGTCGCCCCGCAATTTCGATCTCGCCGCTCACGTGGCCGACCTGCGTGTAGTTCGAGCGCGCAAAGATCACGCGGCCGTCCACGACGCCGATCTGCCCCGGCGTTTCGTCGTACGCGGGCGCCGCCGACTCCCAGCCGATGTCGAACGTGAGCCCGAGTTCATTCTCGTGGCAGCCGAGCCGCAGCGTTCGCAAGCCCTCGATGATGTCCATCCATAGTGGGCCGACATCGAGTTCGTCGATGCGCGGGCGCAGCCGCCGACTGCAGCGCAGGTTGTACTGCTTGCCGTCGTCGAGGCTCAAACACGCGTAGCCGTCGGCGACATTGGTGTTGGCGTACCACCGGATCGCGGTGATGAGGTTCACCTTGCCTTCCGGGTCGCCCACGCAGGTCCAGAAGCCGTCGCTCCAGTAGGGGCTCTCGGTCGCGATCTGGTCGAAGGTCGAGAGTGTCTGGTGGAGCGGCCATTCGTCGAGCTTTGTCAGGGGTCGGGCCAAGTCGGATCCTCTGTGGGTGGATCCGTATGATACTTCCGGGAGGCCGTCGGATCTGTACCAATTTCGGCTGATTTGTGTCCGGGATCCGCATATGCCGCCCGCCGGCTTGGGGAACAATCTCCGGGTCGATACGATCTCCTGGAACGATCCAAAGGAGACTCGCCGTGCCGCTTTCAGAAGGTCGGTTGTTGGAGAACAGGGTGGCTGTGGTGCTGGGCGCGTCGAGTGGCATCGGCTGGGCGATCGCCGAGCGTTTCGCCGAGCACGGAGCGAAGGTCGTGGTTGCGGCGCGCCGCCTGGAGAACCTCGAAAAGCTTGCGGCAAAGATCGACGGCGTGGCGGTCCAGTGCGACGGCAGCGACTTCGATCAGTTGGCTTCACTGGCCGCAACGACGGTCGAGCGCTTTGGCGGCGTCGATGTCGCGGTTAATTCGGCGGGACTCAACCGCCCGTCGCCGATCAAGGACATCACACCCGAGCTGTTGCACGACGTCGCGGGCGTGCAGTTCTTCGGTGCCTACTACTTCATGCGCCACTTCTGCAACGCGATGGCGGAAAGCGGCGGTGGGTCGCTCATCAACGTGACCTCGGCCACGGCGATCGCAGTGCCGGTCGCAATCGCGCCCTATTCTGGATGCAAGGCGGGAATCAATTTCGTGACAAAGATCGCCGCGCGTGAGTACGGTCCCGACCAGGTTCGTGTGAACGCGCTCGCACCGTCGTTCGTGCCGACTGCAATGAACGGCTTCGGCGGCATGACTCCGATCGACGAGGCGCGCGTGGAACTCGACGAGGAGGTTCCGATCGCGCAGGCCTTCATCGACGAGACCCCGCTCGCGCGCGTGATCACGGTCGAAGAGTGCGCCGATGTCGCGCTCTTTCTCGCGAGCAACCTCTCCTCGTCGATGACGGGGCAGATCATTCCCGTCGACGGCGGCAACCACCTGTGTCGCCTGCCCAGCTTCGGCCCGGCTCCGCGCCGGCGGAATTGAGCTCTTGCCCGTTCGATCACCAGGTCGCTTCTGCGATCTGGTGATCGAAGTCGCTAGCGGGCCGTGTAGCCGCCGTCGATCGGTAGCGCGACGGCTGTGATGAAGGCGGCTTCGTCGCTCACGAGGAAGAGCGCCGCGCTCGCGACGGCATCCGTAGTCACCATTCCAGGCATCGGGTTCATCATTTCGAATCCCCGGCGCACGGCCTCGCTGTCCGGCGAGGCCTCGATGAGCGCCCGCACGAGCGGTGTGTCGACGACGGCGGGGCAGATCGCGTTCACGCGGATGTGCTTGTCGGCATACTCGATCGCGGTGGTCTTCGAGAGCTGGATCACGCCGGCCTTCGATGCCGTGTAGGCGGGCAAGCCCGGGATCGCGTTGCAGCCCACGGTCGATGCGGTGTTGAGGATGACACCGGCGCGTTGCTCGATCATCACGGGCAGCACGTACTTCATGCCGTAGTAGACACCGTCGATGTTGATCGACATCACGCGCTTCCAATTGTCTATCGAGCTTTCGCCGGTGATGCCGCCCTCACCGTCGACGCCTGCGTTGTTCATGAGGATGTCGATGCGCTCGCACGAGTCGACGGTGAAGCGGATCATCTTCTCGACTTCTTCGGGAACGCTCACGTCGGTGTGGACGTAGAGTCCGCCGAGTTCTTCGGCGACCGCCTCGCCCAAGTCGTCCTGGACATCCGCGATGACGACGCGTGCTCCTTCTTGTGCGAAGCGCGTCGCGCAGGCTCTCCCGAGTCCGGAAGCCGCTCCCGTCACGATCGCGATCTTGCCTGCCAGCCTTCCCATTCGTTCAGCTCCTCGTGCATTCATGGAGAATTCGCGTGTTCGCATGTCGAAATCGCCGCTCGTGACTCGGCTGCTGCAGATCGACGCACGATCGCCCGGTGCAGTCTGGCGTCTTTGCCGTGATTCCGCGACCTTGAAGCGGTCAATCGATCGGAGCCGCAGATGTCGAACTCGAATATGGAACTCGAAACCCTGGCGTGGGGCTACGGCCTGGTCGAAGGTCCGCGCGTCGATGCCGAGAATCGGCTCTACTTCAGCGACGCCAAACTCGGCGGTGTCTTTCGCCGCGACCCCGACGGGAGGATCGAGACCGTGATTCCGAAGCGCCGCGGAGTCGGGGGCATCGCGCTACACGCCGACGGCGGCATCGTGGTGTCGGGTCGTAACATCTGCCATGTGCGCGATGGCGAGTCGCGCATCGTCTTCGACGTCGAGGACGCCCCGGGCTTCAACGACCTCTTTACCGACGCCGAGGGCCGGATCCTGGTCGGTTCGCAGCGATTCAATCCGTTCGAGAAGGATGTGGTGGCGCGCAGCGGCGAGCTCTACCGGATCGAGGCCGAAGGCAAGGCCGAAATGCTCTACGACGATGTCGGACTCACCAACGGCATCGGTTTTTCGCCGGACGGCCGTCGTCTCTATCACAGCGACAGCACTCGCAACCAGATCCTGCTGCACGATGTCGCCGAAGACGGCAGCGTGTCGAACCGCCGGGTGTTCGCGCAGCTCGCGGATGGGCACCCGGACGGGCTCGCGGTCGACGAGAGCGGCTGCGTGTGGGCCGCCGCATACTGGGGTGGCTGCGTCACGCGCCTCACCCCCGAGGGCGACGTCGACCTGAATCTCGAGATTCCCGCGAAGACGGTCGCGAGCGTCAGCTTCGGTGGCCCCGACCGCCGCGACCTCTACATCGCCACCAGCGACAACACCGACGATCCCGCCCGCGGTGGTACGATCTTCCGCACGCGCGCTCCGTTGCCCGGGCTCGAGGTACCTCTGGCGCGCGTCTGACGCGGGGGCGACGCTTCCGCTTCTGGGGGGGATGGGTGGAATCGACGCGTTCCTCGACAGCGACACCGGGGCTGCAAGCCCGCCTCCTGGTGCTCGCCGCGCTGGCGATCCTCGCGTTTCAAGTGGCGGGCTTCCATTCACTCCGCCACGACGACGCCTTCATCACCTTCCGCTACGGCCAGAACCTCGCGAACGGGAACGGGCTCGTCTTCAACCCCGGCGAGCGTTCGATGGCGTCGACCGCACCCGCGCACGCGCTGCTCTCGGCGGCCGGCTACGCACTGGTGGGGAAGCAGCGGCTCCCGAGCGTGATGTCGGCGCTCGGTTGTCTGGGCTGGCTCGCGCAGGCTGCGGCCGTCTTCTTCATGCTTCGCCGCGCCCTCGGCGACCGCGGCGCAGGTTTCGCGGCACTCGGTATCGCATTCGGCGCCGCCTGGTCGCATCGCTTCGTCGCGCTCGAGACCAATCTCGTGATGGCGTGCGTGCTCTGGGCGATCGTCGCGGCTCTTGCGTCGCGCTGGCTCGCGGTGGCGGCCCTGGTGGCGCTGGCAGGGCTGCTCCGTCCCGACGCGTACCTGGTAGCGCTTCCGCTCGGCGCCGCCTGCGTGTGGAATCTGCGCGCGGCGGCCTGGCGGCCCGCGGCCCTGGGCTTGGCTCTTTCCGCTCCGTGGTATCTGTTCGCCGCAGCGTGGTTTGGAAGCCTGTTGCCGAACTCGCTCGCGAACAAGGTTGGAACCGTCGCCTTGCTCGACCAGGCCTACCGCATCGCGAACTATCTCGGCACGAACTTCTTCACGCGTACGATCTCACTCGAGATCGAGGAGTCGCTCCGCATTGCGAGCCATCCGCCCGGCCTCGTCGCGGGAGCGACCTGGCTACTCGCTGCGGCCGGTGCGGTCGGGCTGATTCGTCGCCAGCGCGCGCTGTGGCTGCCGGCGCTGTGCCTGCTGCTCTACCTCGTGGCCTACCTGATGTTCCGGATGGAGATCGGTTTCGAGTGGCATCTGTACCCTGCGCTGTTGTTCGTGACGATCTTCGCGCTATCCGCGCTCGCGCTCGCCGCCGAGTCGCTACCAGCCGGGCGCGGCTGGTCGATCGCCGGTTCGTTGCTGCTCGTGACGATCGCGTCGGGCTTCCTGCTTCGCACCGCCCACTACGCGCAGGTCCACGAGCGCGGTTTCTGGTTCGGTGCGCGCGACGCCGCCTACCGAGAAGTCGCTGACTACCTCTTCGTGCGCGCGCGCCCCGGTGACGTCGTGGCGGCGAACGAAGTCGGGACCATCGCATATTACGCGGAGGCGCCGATGCTTGATCTGCTCGGGCTCGTCACGCCATTACCTGAGGAGGTGGCGGAGCGCCTCGGTCCACGTCTCCGCTGGGTCATCGATCTGCCCGCGTATAGTGGGCGGCCTCGACCCGACGCGGTGTTGCTTGCTGAGTCCGAGTCGATTCATACCGACGAACTCCATCCGCCGGGCCGCGACCGCTTCTCGGCTGCGGTCCTGGTGTGGAATGCGCAGCCTTAGCCCCGGATGATTCATGAGCACTCTTGCCGCACTCGCGACGAGTTTCATGAATGAATCGGGCTAGCGAGCGCCGGTCCCGGGGCCTGGCGAGTGGCGGCGCAGCAGGATCTGGAGATCGCCGATCCGCCGGGCCTGCCGGTACTCCTTCCGGAGCAGCTGCTGCAGTTCGGGAAAAGTCGTGAGTGCAGCGGCGCTGTCGAGCGGGCTGCCCGTGACCCACGGCAGCGAATCTCGATGCACGACCACGACGGCTGCGGGTGGCGCGGCCGTGAGTTCCTGGATCAGGGTCTGGCGGCTCTCAGCCTGCGCCCACTCGGTGCGCTGCGGCACGTTGTAGATGTAGCGCGAAGCTGGCCGACGGGCGGACAGGTGATAGATCACCGGCTCGAATCCCCAGATGAATAGACGTGCGTCGCTGGGTGTGTTGGCGATCAACCACTCGGCGGCTCTGCGATTGCTGCCCGCATCGACGTCGCCGAAATTGTGCAGGCCGTCGCGATACGGAATGCGTAGTTCGGGCTTCATGTGCGCTTCGAGGCGCAGCGCGCTGCGGGTCCAGAAGACCCGCATCTCGGGCAACCCGGGCGCGAGATCGAATGCGATCGCGGCGAGTACGGCCGCGAAGACCGCGGTGGTGAGCGCGGAACGCCGAGCTCGGATCCAGAGCTTCCAATAGCCCCAGCCCGCGAGCAGTCCTGTGAGGAGCAGGACCGCGGCGTAGTGGTAGAGGAAGAACTTGGCTTGGAGCGCGACCCCGAGCAGCGAGAGCGCCACCACGCCGAGTACGTGCGCGATGCCGAGGCGTTCGCGCGAAGCGAGTGGGGGAAGCAGCGCAAGTGCGACGAGCCCGACGAGGTTGAAGGGAGCCGTGAGCAGCAGCCATTCGCGCAGGCTGCGTCCGAGCAGGGGCCATGCCGATGAGTCGGCGAAATCGATCGCGGTGTAGCCCGGTGCAAATACGAACAGCGCGTGGGAGAGGTCGGCCAGAGCTCCCAGCGCCGCGAAATAGGCGAGCGTCGCGAGCACGGGCAGCGCGCCTCCGACTGCGAACGCGAGGCTCGGTGCGGCGAGTGCCCGTCCCCAGCCGGCCGCGCTCGCTGCAGGCCGGCGGCTCGCGACTACGAAGGCGAAGCTCACGAGGATTCCGCCGCCGAGCGGCGGCTTCAGCAGCGCGGCGATGCTGTAGAGCGCGGCGGCACCCGCCCAGGCGGCCAGCTGCCGCCACTCACCGGCGCGGCCCGCCCCGGCCGGTGGGCTATAGGTCGCGCATGCAAGGGCCCAGGCGAGCGCGATGCCGCCGAAGCCCTCGGGCTGCCCTGTGTACCAGAATTCGATCGGCACGTAGGCGAGGATCGCCACGGCGGCGCAAAGCAACCCCGCGCGTGTG
Organism: Deltaproteobacteria bacterium; assembly: GCA_019310425.1. Taxonomy (GTDB): domain Bacteria; phylum Myxococcota_A; class UBA9160; order UBA9160; family SMWR01; genus JAFDEI01. The sequence goes on from JAFDEI010000017.1 coordinate 35,512, forward strand.
CTGCCCACGTGCCGCCGCGAGAAGATCGCGAATGCGGGGAACAGGGAGATCAGCGCGAGCACTTCGAACACCCGAACGGCGGCGAAATTGCCGCCGAAGACGGCGCGCGCAAACGCGTAGACGGCGTAGATGCCCGGGGTCTTGAAATCCCATGCATCGCGGTAGGGGGCGTCGCCGCGAAGCAGCGCGTCGGCGATCAGCGAGTAGATGGCCTGGTCGCGTCCGTAACCGTACTCGAGCAGCTGAGCGAACAGCACCAGCGTGAGCAGTGCGAGCAACGCGAACAGCGCGCGCTCCGCGTGCCGGGCGAACGCCCCCGGAGGCGTTTCGCGCTCCGCGCGTGCAGAGTCTGCGGCACTCGCCTCCACGCCAGTCGACGGCATGGCCGGAGTGTAGGCCGTTCCACTGGTCGCGGGTGGACTCAGCCCGCTCCCGGGGCCAGCGCAGCGAGCAGATCCCAGGGCCGTTCAGCGGCCTTCGGCACCGCGTGGTAGGGCAATACGATGATCCGGTTCGCGCCCGCTTCGATGTGTGCGGCGATACGCGCCCGGATCGCCGCCTCATCACCCCAGGCGACGAGGCTGTCGATCAGGCGATCACTGCCGCCGTCGTTGCTGTCGTGATCGTCGAGGCCGAAGCGCGCCCACTGCCGCTTGTATGCGGGAAGCCGCAGGTACATCGACAGCCCCTTGCGCGCGACGCCGCGTGCCACTGCCGCGTCCGCGCACAGGCAGCAGGGCAGCACCACGTTGAGCTGCTTGTCGGGGCCGAGGATTTCGCGCGCCTGTCGGGTATGCTCGAGCGGCATCAGGTAGGTGTTGGCGCCGTCCGCGCGTTTCGCAGCGAGCTCGAGCATCCGGGGGCCGTGGGCCGCGACGAAGATCGGCGCAGCACTCGGCGGCTCGGGCGCGTTCACCGCTGCGCTCGCGATCCCCTCCAGATAGGCGGCGAGCTTCTGAACCGGTGGCTCCCAGCGGTGCCCACGCGCGCTGGCGGCCTGAGGGTGCGACACGCCCAGGCCGAGAATGAACCGGCCGCCGTACAACTCGGAGAGCGTACGTGCGGCCTGTGCGGCCGACATCGCGTCGCGGGCGTAGACGTTCGCGATCCCGGTGGCGACCCGCAGGCGGGTCGTTGCGGCCAGCAGATAGCCCGCGGTCACGAACAGCTCGCGGCCGAACAAGTCCGGCAGCCAGACCGCGTCGTAACCGAGCACTTCGAGGCGCAGCGCGTCGGCGACGCAGTCCTGTGCCGGCATTGCATCGGTGTAGAACAGAACTCCGTCTACGCCGGGCATGGTTTACAGCCATTGCGCGTCATCGCACGCGCTCGAAGATCTTGGCGAACTCTTCGCTGCAGCGCAGCCAGGAATCCTGATCGCGCTGCGACGGCTCGACGACGATGTGCTGGATGCCTGCCTCCATGTACTCATCTACGCCGCGTGCGATCTCGTCAGCGGGGTCGCGCAGCGCATCCCAGCGCGCGCGCATCGAGAGAGTGAATGAGGATTCCGGGCGGTCGCTGCGCAGCCGGGCCGTGAACTCCGCGGTCTTGTCGGGGGGCTGGAAGGCACCGTGCCAGCCATCGCCACGTTGTACCGCGCGGCGGAACGCGGGCTCGCTGTGACCGCCGATCCAGATCGGGAGTGAGCGCTCGGGCTGGGGCTTCGCCCGCACCGCGACCAGCTTTGCGCCGGTCGCAGGCGCCACCAGGTCGATCGGATCTTCGGTCCAGCACTTGCGCATGACGTCGATGGTTTCGTCGGTCCGGGCGCCGCGCTCTTCGAACGGAACGCCGAGGGCGTCGAATTCCTCTTTGAGCCAGCCGCCGGCTGCGCCGACGATCACGCGTCCTCCGCTCATCACGTCGAGTGATCCGAGCATCTTTGCGAGCAGCACCGGCGGCCGCAGCGGCAGCACGAGTACGGTCGTGCCGAGGCCGACCCGCTCGGTCGCGGCCGCGCCCCAGGTGAGTGCGATCAACGGGTCGAGGATGTAGGCCGACGGCGGGTAGACGGCGTCTTTGGGCACCGCGATGTGGTCGCTGACCCAGACATCGTCGAAGCCGAGTTCCTCGGCCTGCTTTGCGACGGCGTGGATTGCGGCTGCCGATGCGGCCGGCCCGGCCTGAGGGAGGTGCATTCCGAATTTCATTCCGACTTCTCCTGGTCGTCCCGAAGTAGGGCGATGGTCAGCGCGGCAGCCCGACGAGCTTGCGCGCCATGATGATGCGTTGGATCTGACCCGTGCCCTCGACCATGTCGAGGGCCTTTACGTCCCGGTAGAGCTTCTCGATCAGGTGGTCGCCGCGAGCCCCCACGGTACCGAGCAGCTCCATACCGAGGCTGGTCGCCTCCTGTCCGACCTGGGCCGCGACCAGCTTGGACATCGAGGCCTCGATGATGTTCGACTTCTCCTGGTCGGCGAGCCAGCCCGCCTTGAGGCACAGCAGCCGCGCGACCTTGAGCTTGCGTGCTGCGCGTTCGAGGCGGTCGCGGACGCGCGCGTCGGCGAGCCGGTCGTGCTCACGTGCGAATGCGAGCGCTTCGTCGAGCGCGGCTCGCCCGATTCCGACCGCATTCGCGGCCACGATCGGCCGCCCCGCGTTGAAGGCCTTCATTGCACCCTTGAACCCGTCACGCTTCTCGTAACGAGCCTCGCCGCCCAGCAGGTTTGCGTCCGGAATGCGGCAGTCCTGCAACGTGAAGGAGGTCGATTCGTAGGCCTTGAGGCCCATCTTCTTCTCGATCCGGAAGCCTCCGAGACCTGGCGTGCCCTGCTCGATGAAGAACGCGCGCTGAGCGTCGCGTCCTTGAGAGGGGTCGACCGTCGCCTGCGCGAGGATCCAGTCGGAGCGTGTCGCGTTGCCGATGAAGCACTTGGCGCCGTTCAGGATCCAGTGATCGCCGTCTTTCTGTGCGGCCGTCTGGATCGCGGCCGCGTCGGAGCCCGCGCCGGGTTCCGTCATCGCGAAGCAGGCCCAGCGCGGCCGGTCCGGCGTGAGGAAGGGGCCGAGGAAACGCTCCTTCTGCTCGTCGGTTCCCATCGCGATCACGTTCGCTTCCGGCAGGCCGACGCCCGGGTTGGCGACGACGACACCGCGGTCCCAGTAGGCGAGTTCTTCGACGAAGAGCAGCGTCTTCACGGTCCGGCGACTCGGGCGGCTGCCGGTCGACTTGGGCTTGCTTCGCGCCTTCCTCTCGCCGTCGGGGCCGCGCCAGCGCGTTCGGCCCTCGCCGCGCGCGACCAGCTTGGCGAAATAGGGGTCGTCGACCGGAATCGGTCGGCCGAGCCGGTCGGCTTCGAGGCCGATCGGCCGGGCCTCGTCGCGCCCGCGTTCTCGCAGCGCGGCGAGCGGTCCCTGGATTGCTGCGTCGATTTCGAAATTCACGGCGCAACCTCCAGGTGCGAGAGCTGCACGTGAGAACCCGCATCGGCGAGAGCGGTCCAGGCATCTTCGCGGGCCGCATCGAGCCCGCCGATCGAGAGGCCGAGCGCACGGGCCTCACGCATGTATTTCTCGACCGGGTAGTCCTGCATGAAGCCGTGCCCACCGAGGATCTGCACGGCGTTCGGGCCGACGAAGGTCGAGGTCTCGATCGCCTCGGCGAAGGCCATGGCGGCTGCGGGTTCGCCCGCCGCTGCGCATTCGAGGCGCCAGGCGGCCTCGTGGAGCAGCACCCGCGCGCCGTCGACAGCGGCCAGCATGTCGACGATGAGGAAGGTGAGCCCCTGGTGGTGGGCGATCGGTCGTCCGAAGGCCTCGCGCTCGATCGCATACTCGCGCGAGAAGTCGGCCGCCTGTCGCAGCACGCCGACGAGCAGCGACGCGACGTAGAGTCGCGCGCGTGCGCGCGCGCGTGCGGCTTCCGCACGGCCCTCGAAGCGCGCCGCGATCGGGGCGCCGGTGAGCGTGAGCTCGCTGGCGCCCGCGGCGCGCATCCCGCTGCCGCGCAGCTCCTGGATTTCGATACCGTCGCGTACGACGATCGCCTCGTCGTCGCGCAGCAGCACGAGCAGGTCGACGCGATCCGACGGCACCCACGGGACCGAGCCCGAGATGGTCGTCCCGACCTCGAGTTCCGCGTCGGCGGCGTCCACGAAGATCGCGCGCGCAGCGTCCGTTTCGAGCAGTGGCAACGCGAATTCCCGCACTGCGTCTTCGCCGCCGATTTCGAGCAGTGGGTAGAGGGCCGGGCCGAGTGGGTCGAGTGCGAGCGCGGCGCCTGCGTCGCCCGCGGCCAGCTCTTCGTTTACGAGCACACGCGCGAGTGCGCCGAGGTCGGCACCGCCGAGCGACTCGGGCAACTCGAGTCCTGCGAGCCCCATCTCCGCGTACGACGCGCGTACCGTTGCATCGACGGCGCGCGCGCTCTCGTGCTCCCGCAGCTTCGGGAGGAGCGCGTCGGTTGCGAAGCTCTTCGCCGTTTCGGCGATGAGTTCGAGATCCTCTCCGAATTCGAAATCGAACATCCAGCCTCCGAGGGGGTCCTGGTGGATCAGTTCCCGGTGAAATCAGGCGTGCGTCGCTCGCCCATCGCGCGTACGCCTTCGCGGAAGTCCTTCGTCTGCTGCAGGCGCTCCTGCTCGATCTTCTCGCGGTCGGTCGCCGTGCGGATTCGCTCCGCCAGGTCGCCGCGCAAGGTTTCACGAATCGAGCGGACCGCCTGCGGGGCCGAGCCTGCGATCTCGCGCGCGAACTCACTCGCCGCTGCGCGCAGCTCCCCGAGTGGGGCGATGCGGTCGACCAGGCCAATCGCGTGCGCTTCGTCAGCGTGCAGGCGGCGACCGGTATAGAGCAGTTCCATCGCCTTCTGGCCACCCACCAGATCGGGCAGGGTTACCGAGAGTCCGAAGCCGTGGTGGAAACCGAGCCGCGCGAAGTTCGCCGCGAAGCGCGCCTCGGGCGCCGCGATCCGGAAATCCGGCATCAGCGCGAGACCGAGCCCACCGCCGATTGCCGCCCCCTGGATTGCTGCGACGACGGGTGTTCGGGTGGCGAACAGCCGAACCGCTTCGTCGTAGAGGTGTCGCGCCGGCTCCGCGTCTTCGGCGCTGGGTTTCGGTCGCGCGCCGCCGCCGATCTGCGCGCCCGCGCAGAAGTTCTTGCCTTCGGAGCACAACACGATGGCACGGCAGTGTGCGTCTTCGTCGAGGGCTTCGAAGGCCGCGGCGAGGTCGCGGATCAGCTCGGCGTCGAAATAGTTGTGCGGCGGGCGGTGGATCTCGACAGTGGCGACGAAATCTCCACCGACGTCCACGCCGACGTCACCGAATCTCTGGGAGGAGGTCATTCTATGTCTCTCTCGTGTAGATCGAATCACCGGCGCGGGCTTTGCGCCATGGCTCGCGTGTGATGGAGCTCAGTCGATCAGCCCCATCTTCTTCCACGCGGCAATCGACTCCGTCATCATCTTGGTCGCGTCGAAGGTGATCCACTTCTCGGGTACGACCTCGATCACGAGTCGGCGCTCGGTGTCCATCATGAGCGCGAATGCATCCTGCAACTTGCCCGCGGTCGGGATGTTGATCGCCGCGCACGCGGGGTTGAACCAGTCCTTGGTGGCCTGATCGTCGTGAATGATCGCGCGACCCTTCGCGGTAATGCCCTTCGCGGGTCCGAGGTCGGTCCCGTGGCTCGACACCACGATCGAGACGCGCGGGTCGCGCT
>JAFDEI010000018.1 GCA_019310425.1 Deltaproteobacteria bacterium
CGACTGCACGTTCGAAGTGGGTCTCGGCGGTTACCGGGTCGCCGGAGTCGAGAAATTGGAATGCAATCCCGTGGTGTGCCAGGAAATTCCCGTTCGTGACCTCGAGGGCGTGCGCGTACAACGTCGCAGTATCCAGCCAGTGTGACGTCTGTCGCCATGCGACGCCGGTGAGTACCAGGACTGCGACGCTGCTTGCAGCGCCCAGCGCGAATCGAGCACTTCGCGTGCGTGCGAACGCGCTTCGCGCGCCCCAGGCAAGGGCGAGCGTGAGGCCGATTTGAGGGAGGTAGAGGTAGCGATCTGCTCGCGCCTGCATGCCGACCTGGATCAAGCCGATTACGGGAACGAGGGTGACGAGGTACCACAGCCATCCGACGATCCAGTAGGGATGAGTGCGTGCGGTCGAAATGCAGAGCCCAGTCACCGCGGCCAGGCCCGTGGCGGCAGATGCTATCGGCGATGTAGATCCAGCAGGTCACCAGTGCGTTGCTGATTCGCAGCGAGAGCGGAATCTGCGCATCGCTTGCCATTGCTCCGGCATCGTCCTGAACGACGATCGTGATCCACGCCACCACCGCCGCGATCGCGAACAGCGGCAGTTTCTCCGCAATGCAGTCTCGCAGGCGTCTCCAGCCGATTCCTCCAGAATCGTCGGTACCGAGCCGCCGCAACGGCCAATAGTCGAGTAGCAACAACACCAGGGGCAGCGAAACGAGCATCGGCTTCGCGAGCAATCCGAGCGCGAATGCGAGGAGGACGGTGAGCAGGGCGGTGAGTGAAGGCCTGGCGGCGTAGCGAGCGTAGGCGAGCAGTGTGAGCATCCAGAACACTCCGCTCAGCGTATCCTTGCGCTCGGCGGCCCAGGCAACGCTCTCCACGTGCAGTGGGTGCACTGCGAAGACGGCCGCGACGAATGCACTCGGACCGAGTGCACGTGTCATTGCGAATAGTGCGAAATAGAGCAGAACCGCTGAGATCGTATGGAGAGCTGCGTTGACGAGGTGGTAGCCCGCGGGGTCCAGGCCGAAGAGTGCGTGATCGAAGTGGTACGAAATCCAGGTCAGTGGGATCCAGTTGGTCTCGTAGGCTTCGGAAAATGCGCGGACGACTGTTTGCCTGCTGAAACCAGCTGCGCCTGCTGAAACCAGCTGCCAGATTGGCATTCTCGGTGATGTAGATCGGGTCGTCGTACTCGATGAAGTCGTGATCGCGGACCTGGAAGTAGATCGTGAAGGTGAGGGCGCACAGCAGCAAAGTGACGATCGTGTGGAGGGTCGTTGCCGGCAGTCGCGAACCTCCGCCGGGAGCGAGATCCGAGGTCATCAGGGTTCCGTTTCGCCGACGTAGCCGAGCGCTTCGAGGCTCTTTCGCTCCTCGTCGCTCAGATCCTGAAGCGTCTCTTCGAGACCCCGTGCCAAACGCGCGCGAATGCGATTCAAACGGTTACGCATGGGTTTCGCGATCTGAGGTGCTGCGGCGGAGAGGTCGATATCGTTGCTGCGGTTGGTCAGGCGTGCGTCCCCGATTCCATCGCGTTGAGTGATGACGAGTCGGTACTCGCCATCTATGAGGCCGTGTCGCTGCTGATGTGACCCGCCGAGCGATGCGGAATAGGCGCGGCTCGGCGTTTGCTCGGCGTTTGCTGCGAGCAGATCGCGGCCAGCGGGCTCGGGTTCGAGTGGAAAGTCGATCGAGGCAGCGAGCAAGGTGTGGAAGACGTCGGTCAGAGACGCGACATCGTTGCGCCGCTCGGGAGCGCGCCCCGCAACGCGGAACATCAGCGGCACGTGGAGTTGACTGTCGTTCAAGTACTCGCCGTGGGCGAACCAATAGTCATTTTCGCCGAGCCCTTCACCGTGGTCTGCGGTAAACGCGATCAACGTCCGTCTTCCGAGTCCCCGCTCCTCGATCGCTTCGAGCAGTCGACCAATTTCGCCGTCGAGGTAGCGGATCTCAGCGTGGTATCCGGCCCGGTAGAAACCCACGTCTCGTCGGTCGTCGATGATCTGGTAATTCGGGATTGCGCCGATCCCGGTGTGGTCATCGCTGACCGGGAGCAATCGTTCCGAATCGGATCTTCCTTCCTCACGCGCGAGTTCGGCTGCGTGCAACGCCTCCGGTGGCGTGTAGGGACCGTGAGGGTCCTGATAGTGGACCCAGAGGAAGCAGTGGGAATCCTCGTCGGGAACGCAGTCGTCGAGAAGGGCGAGTGCGGCCTCGGTGGTGTCGGGTGCAACGCGTTCAGGCCACTTCCGGACGATCTCGACCTGCGGGAACTCGTCATCGAACGTCTCGAATCCAGAAGCAATTCCAGATTCATGACGCAAGATGAAGTTGCTCACGACCGCCCGGGTCTTCCAGCCGTATCGATTGAGCTCACTGGCGAGGGTGGGAACCGAGGCGGGGAACACGGATTCGTTGCGGAAGATCCCCAGCGCTTCGGGGTGGCGGCCGGTCATGAGCGCGCTCACCGAAGGCAAAGTGAAGGGGGCCGCTGCGTAGGCGGCCGTGAACACGACGCTGTCTTCGGCGAGGGCGTCGAGGTTGGGGGTCAGCCCGAGATCGCTCCCGTATGCGCCGAGCCGGTCGGCGCGCAGCGTGTCGACGGTGATGAGCAGCAGTAATTGGGGCGTTGTAGGTTTGCGGCCGCAGCCCATGAGCATTGCTACCAAGAGGCACACGAGCAGCAGATAGATGGCCCTAGTTCGTTTGCGCGAAATGCGGGGGGCGGGAATCGGCAAGCAGGGTCTCAGTCGGAGTGCGTCGTTTCGGGCGATTGAAGGTAGCCGAGCGCGCGGAGATTCCGCTGATCCTGCTCGCTGAGTCTCTGGCGGCGGACGGGGACGGAGGGCTGCAGGTCCCGGCGGAGCGCCACCAGGCGCTCGTGCAGCATTCGAGCCCGCTCGGGATCACTGTCTGCGAGGTTGCGCCCCTCATAGCCGAGCCGGTAGAGCTCCTGTTGCCAGCCGTGGTCCGAGTGGGTCATGACGAATTTGTGACCGTCGGCGATGATGCCGAATCGGGTGGGGCCGCCCGCGCCGAGCGTGGCGAGGTACGGCACGCTGTCGATCGCGCGCGCGTCGCTCGCGAGCAGGTCGCGTCCAGGCGCGTCAGGATCGACAGGCCGCTCGGACGCCAGCCGGAGCAATGTCGGGTTGACGTCCACCAGGCCTGCAATGTCGTAGCGCCGCGCAGGTGCGAGACCTGGAACGCGCAGCAGCAACGGAACCCGGACCAGCGCCTCGTCGAGCCGGTCGCCATGTGCGAACCAGTAATCACGCTCGCCGAGGCTCTCGCCGTGATCGGCCGTGAACACGACGACGCTGCGCGGCGTGAGTTCGCGTTCGTCGAGCACGCTGAGCAGGCGACCGAGCTCGGCATCGAGATAGTGGATCTCGCCATCGTAGCCGGCCCGGTAGAAAGCGACCTCTCGCTGTTCATCGACGACCTGATAGTCGGGGATGTGGCCTCGGCCCCGGTGCCCGGTGGCTTCCGGCAGGTCGCGCTGACCATCTTGCTTCGCTCGCTCGCTTTCGAGGAATCGTTCGCGATGTCCCACGGGTGGCGTATAGGGACCGTGGGGATCCTGGTAGTGCACCCACAGGAAGAGCCGGTCGTCGTGATTGCGTGGAAATCCATCGAGCTGCGCCAGTGCGGCGTCGGTGGTGTCGCGGGCGACCCGCTCGGGCCAGCCACGCGTCGATTCGAGGTCTTGCAGGTCATCGTCATAGACATCGAAGCCCTCGGCGAGTCCAGCGTTTCGGCGTAACACGAGGTTCCCCACCACCGCAGCGCTGCGCCATCCCGCCTCGCGGAGTGCGGTCGCGAGTGTTGGAACCGAGGGAGCCAGCGCCGACCGATTTCCGAGGATCCCGATTTCCTCGGGGTAGCGGCCCGTCAGCAGCGCGCTGATCGATGGCAGCGTGAACGATGTCGGCGCGTAGGCGGCTTCGAATACCTGACTCTGCTCCGCGAATGCGTCGAGGTTCGGGCTGATGCCGAGTTCGCTTCCGTAGCTTCCGAGTCGGTCTGCGCGCAGGGTGTCGACGCTGATCAGGAGCAGGAGCTGTGGGGCCGGGCTCGACGTGGGGGGGGTGCATCCGGCGAGCGCCAGCAACAGCAGGATGGCGGGAATCGGGTCGCGCGCTATCACCGGGAGCTTGGGACGAACCATTTTGAATCGGAGAGGCTAGCATTTCTCCCCATGGAGCTCTGCGGGCTGTGACGACCTTCGCCTTTGCCGTCTCGTCCTCCGTTCCGCGGAGTCTGCGATGGACGTGTGCGGTGGTGTTGTTCGTCGCGATCTCGGCGTTCGTGCTCGTTCGTGTGCCGTTGGTTTCGGTGCCCTTGGAGCGCGACGAGGGCGAATACGCCTACATCGCACAGCGCCTGCTCGAGGGCGACGTTCCGTACCGTGACGCGTTCGATCAGAAGCCGCCGGGGACATTCTTCGTCTACGCTGCAGCCCTCTCACTGCTTGGACCCTCGGTCGAGGGTATTCATCTCTTCTTGCACGCGTGGACTGCGGCGACCGCGTTGGCGCTGTTCGGCTGCGTTCGCCGCCGGGAAGGCCCGCTCGCAGCGGCATTCGCGGTCCTGCTGTTTTCGGTCCTGAGTGCCAACCCGAAGCTGACGGGCAACGCGGCAAATACCGAACTCTTCATGTTGTTGCCGATGGTGGCGTCGGTTTACTGCCTGCTGCGCGCGCTGGGTTCTCCGATGCAGCCGTGGTGGTGGATCGTGACGGGCGCCTTGGCTGCCGCGGCCTGCTGGTTCAAGCAGGTGGCGGTGACGAACGCACTCTTCCTGGCGGCCGTGGCGGCGTGGCATTTCGGGCGGCCGTCGACTCGCGATATTGCTGCGCTTGCACGAGCCTGGGCGGGCCTCGTCGTGGGTGCTCTGCTCGTGAGCGCACCGGTGCTGCTCGGCTTCGCCGCGGCCGGTGCGTGGCGTCCCTTCGTCGATGCCGTCTTTTGGCACAATTTCCGCTACGCGCAGAGTGTCGGCCCGGCGCAGGGATTCGAGATGCTCGTGTACCGCCTGTCCGAGCAGGCGCCAAGCATGGCGGTGTGCTGGGCGCTGGCCGCGCTCGCGCTGTTCGTGCTGCGGCGGACCCGCGGCTCGAAGCGCGGTTTCTGGCTCGGCTGGTGGATCGCTTCCGCGGTGGGGGTCAGCGTGGGGTTCTTTTTCCGTCCCCACTACTTCTTTCAGGCCCTGCCGGCGCTCGTGGTTCTCGCGGGTTGCGTCCTGGGTGCAACGGCGGAACGACTCCTGGCACGTGGTGGCACCGTAGCGGGTGTGGGGATCGCCGCGTTGATCGCGGTCGCGGTCTTGCCGCCGATCATCGCGAATCGCACGATCCTCGCGGCGCGCGATCCCAATGAGATCTCGCGCGCAATCTACGGCATGAACCCATTCCCTGAATCCGTTGAAATCGGACGTTACATTCGTCGGACCAGCGACCCCGATGACCGTGTCTATATCGTAGGGTCCGAGCCGCAGATCCTCTTCTACTCGGAGCGAGCGAGCGCGACACGCTACATCTTCTTCTACCCGCTCACAGGGTCCTACCCGGGGGTCCTCGAACGGCAACACGAGGTCATGGCGGAGGTTGCGGCGACGCGTCCGCGCTACGTGGTTTGGGTGAATCTGCGATCATCGCTGCTCCGGAGCGATGAAACGGAGCCGCATGTCTTCGATGCATCGCGAGAGCTTCTCGATCGCGAATACGGGCTCGAATTGCTCGCATTTCCGGCGCCGGAGGGAGATTCGTACGATTTCGTCTACGGCCGAGAGGCCCTCGAATTGATGTCGGCGGCCGGTGAACGCGCTGAATCGGCGCCCTGGGTCGCGCTCTATCGCCGCCGAGGCTGACGGCGCCCCGGCGAGTTCTGTGGAGCATCCGTCCGGCGCTCGGCGAATTCGGTAAGATCCGGCTTTGGCAGGCGCCGCCGCGCTCGCAATCGGAGGGGGATTCATGAACCGAATGACACCGTTGGTCGCGATGGTGCTAATGGCGATATTGGTGCTCGTCTCAGGGTGTGTGGTGATCGAAGACGGGCAGGTGGGCGTGTCGAAGAGCTTTGGCTCGATCAGCGACGAACCGGTGGGGCAGGGGGTCGTGCTGCAGTTCCCGGTGATCCGTACGGTCGAGACCTGGAACACCAAGCTGCAGGAACTCAAGGAGAGCGCACAGGTCCCGTCGTCCGAAGGATTGATCGTCGGGCTCGAAACCTCGTTGTTGTTCCGGGTGGACGCCGACCGGGCGCCTGAGATTCGCAAGACGATTGGCTGGAACTATGTCGATCTTCTCATCATCCCGTATTTTCGAAACGCCGTGCGCGACGTGGTCAGCGGCTATCCGGTGAAGAACATCTACTCGGAAGTCGGACGCAAGGAGATCGCCTCGAAGATCAAGGAATTCCTCAAGACGAATGTCGGAGTGCGGGGCATCTTGATCGAGGACGTGTTGCTTCGCGACGTGAAGCTTCCGCAGCGCTTTCGCGAGAGTATTGAAGCCAAGATGACCGCCGAACAGCAGGTGCAGCAGAAACAATTCATGTTGCAGCAGGCCCGCAAGGATGCCGAGATCGAGGTCGCGCGCGCGAAGGGTGCGGCGCAGGCTCAGGAGATCGTGCGTTCGACGCTCTCGGATTCCTACCTGCAGTACCTGTGGATCAAGACGTTGAGCGAGAACCCGAACGTGATCTACGTCGCGACTGAAGCGAATCTGCCGCTCTTCAAGCAGACGAAGTAGCGCGGCGTCGCATGCGGTAAAGCGTACGTTCGGAGCCCTCGACCGGGATCCGGCTTTCGATCACGTAGACCTCGCCGAAGGCGGATTCGAAGCCATTCTCGCTGTAATCCGGGAAGATGTCCTCGCGCGTGCTGAGCAGGATGGCGACTTTCGCGTCCGATTTCGGAACGAACTCGATGATCAGATGTTCGGCGAGGCTTGCGAAGAACTCGGCGATCCGGCGCAGCGGGACGTTGTTCGAGATCGCGATGTGGTGGATCAAGGCCAGGGCCATCACGGCATCGGCGCTGCTTCTCTCGGCAATCGAATCCCGCTCGGCCAGCGCCCATCCGATCGATGGGCTCGGGTTGGTGAGGTCGAGGAGCAGCGGCAGTAGCTGGGTCTCCCCCGCTTCCCTGACGGCTACGTAGTTCCGGTCGACGCAAGCCGGGTCGACATCGAAGGCTTTGGTGTCGATGCCGCGTGATGCGGCGATTCGGCTGTATTCTCCGGTATTCGCCCCCAGGTCCCAGATTTCCGAGGGGACTATTGCGTCGATGAATTCGCCGACGACCTGGCGTTTGTGGTCGCTGGCGCATTCGTCGTAGCTGTCGCCGTCGTAGTAGTCGGCCCATTCCGTGCCCTCTGCCTTCCAGCGCAGCTTCTTTGTCGCAGAGGCAAGCGCCGTGAGGAGGTTCTGGAGCGCCTGCTTTCTCATCGGGCGGATCTTCGAGGCACTGTCGGTATCGCCTTCGTAGCGACGTTGGTAGTTCGCGTGAATCCGAATGTGGAGCAGCAGATGTGGATTCAACCAGGCACGGATGGGAAGCAGGCTGCGCGCGAGGTCGAGGGGGACACCGTCCATATAGACGCGGAAGAGCTGGAGCAGTCGCACGTCGCGATGGGCCGCGAGCGCGAGTGGTGCGAGGAAATGCTGGCAGAATTGCCGGTACGCGACCCATGGCGCGCCCTCTTTGTGACGCTCGAATGACAAGGTATCGATGAATACCGGCCGGCCGCAGAGGAATTGAACGTTGTACGCGCTCGCATCCTTGAGGACCATGTCGTAGCGCAGCGCAGCCTGTGCGATCCGGAGTGTTGCGAGTGCGGCATCCTGCAGCTGCGAGAAGCACCATTCGAACGGATAGGAGACGAAGGTGATCTGCTCCGGCTCGAGGGTCTTGTAGTGGCTGTCGTCTTCGTCCATACGGGATCGTGGCGACGTGACCTCCGCATGCGCCAGCAGCAGCCCGTTTTCGACGAGTTCCGCATAGAGGCCCGAATTCATCAGGTGGTCATAGTCTTCCGCGTAGGTTCGGTTGACCTGGCGGTAGACGACTCCGTCATGTTCGAAGACGAAACCGCTGGGATCGCGAAAGGACGCGCCGAGTGCCGCGTCAGTCATCGCCGGGTGTGTTGCCCCTGGCGTCGTCATCTTCTTCGGGAGTTCCGCGACCGAACAAACGCTTGATCTTCGCCCAGTACGCATTGATGGCTACGGCCGCTCCAGCGAGGGTTGCAACCAGCGCCTGGAGAATGAAGCTCCCCGAGCCAGGATCGACATAGGCGAGGCGGGGGCCCGTGTCTGCGAGGGGGCCGGCTGCCTGCGACACCGCCGGTAGCCAAGCGGCTGCGCACAGCGCAACAACGCCGAAGGAGAGTCGGCGAGGAGTCAGGTCCGGCGGTCGTGTCTTCTTGGTTCGCATACTGGCATGATTGTGCCACTCCCGGCGCTCTGCTTCCAGGGTCATTCCACGGGGAGGGGTTCGGTGTTCTGGGGGGGGGCTCGGCTTGGTTCCCGCTGGTGTTCGGCGCCGGTCCTGGCAGTAGGAAGGCGTCGCGGGCCAGGCGATCACGATGTTGTCGATGCGGTAATCTGGGCGGGCTGTATTTCGCTGAGTCTCGGGGTTCACGGAGCGACGGAGTTGGACGGAAGGGCGAGTAGACTCTGGGCCCGCGTGCTCGCGCCGTTCGCCTTGTTCGTGCTGGCGCTCGCGGTTCGAGCCCTGCCCGCACAAGAAATCCTGGTCTGAAGGGCGCACGCTCTTCTTCGGGAATGACGCCTACTATCACATGCGTCGGATCCTCTATTCGGTCGTCCATTTTCCGAAATCACTCGTCTTCGACCCCTACATCAATTTTCCGGATGGTGGGCAGGCGATCTGGACGCCGTTCTTCGACTGGAGGGAGCATCGCGCTGCTGCTCCGGCCGCTACTCGGAAGCGTCGAACCGCTCCAGCTCGAACGGATTGCCGTCTGGGTCCCCCCATTCCTCGGTGCTGCGACCGTCGTCGCGAGTTATTTTCTCGCGCTCCGGTTCTTTGGTGTCGCGGTTGCGCTGATTTCGGGCGGCGTGCTGAGCGTAATGTCGGGGCATTTCTGGTACTCCCAGATCGGTTTTGTCGATCACCACGCCGCAGTGGCGCTTGCAGCGACCGGCGTGATCGCAGCCGGCATGCTGCTGCTGGCGGCAGATACCGAAGCGCCGAGCAGCCCGCGCAACCCCTGGACGAGCGTGTTTGCGATGGGTGCTGCGTACGGCGTCGCGCTGCTGCTGTGGCCTGGAATGCTGCTCCACGTGGCCCTGGTGGAGGTCGGGCTGCTCGTGCACCTGCTCGGACTCGCACCCCGCGACGCGGCGATCAGGTTCGTCGGTCGGCTTGCGGCCGTGCACGCGGTTGCATTCGTGCTGCTGTTGCCGTTCGGGTTGACGAGCAGCTGGGTCGTGTGGAGTCGCTTCAGCCCGGTCGTGTTGTCCGTGTTCCAACCGTGGTACTTCGGCGCCGCAACGCTGTTCTGTCTGTCGTGCTTCGCCTGCTGGCGCATGGGGGTTGGGTCGGAGACGCGCGCGAGTCGATTCCTCACCGCCGTCGGGGTCGCGGCGGTGGTGCTGGGAGTGAGCGCATGGCTTCTCCCAGGTCTGGTGATTGCGTTCGGAGATGCGTGGGAGTGGTTCGCCAAGCAAGACAGTTTTCAAGCGCAAGTGGCGGAATCAAAGCCACTGTTCCTGTCCCGCGACGGATTCATGCTCGACGCCGCGGTGGGATACCTCTCGACCTTTTCGTTGCTGGTTCCGATCGCTTTGGGAGTCGGTTTCGCGACGGCTCATCGCCGCCTGGATCACTCGGCGATTCGTTTGTTTCTGTGGTGGAGCCTCGGTCTATGTGCGGCCACGGTCTTCCAACGGCGCTTTTTCAACTCGGCGTCGGTGTCGGTCGCGCTGCTGTTCGCGCTCAGCTTCCGAGGTGTCTACGCGCGCCTGCCGGAGCTGCTTCGAGGCCGGCCATGGACGAGACGAATTGCCAAGGCAGTACTCGTTGCGTGCGCGATCTTCCTGTTGCTGCCGATGCGGACAAGCTACAGCGATCACCTTGCGAACGTCGCGGCCGGCCTGAGGGGTGAGAGCCCGAGCTCCAGTGCGGTAACACGCAGGAAGATCACGATGGTTCGGATGGGAAACTGGATTCGTACCCGCACCCCCGAACCTTCCGCCTGGCTCGATGCGGATGCCCGGCCCGCCTATGGAATTCTCGCTCCGTGGACGATCGGACATCTGCTCGAATACGAAGCACGACGTCCGACGGTCGTGACCAACTTCGGGGATGACATTGGCCGCAAGAATTTTCTGCTTGCGCGGCGTTACTACCAGAGTGAAGAGGGTCCCGCGGCAGAACTGCTCGACCGACTACGGGTGCGTTACGTGATTGCGCAGGAGGCTCCGAACTACCTCGGAGAGGATCCGCTTCCGAACTCGATGTTCTTCTCGCTCTTTCGCGACGATGGGTCGGGCTTCGAAGGGGACGGAACGGATCGCACCAATCCGGATCTGCCGGCGCTCGAACGACATCGATTGATCTACGAGTCACCGCCGAGAGTGCGAACCGATCCACCGAGCCGTTCCATGTTCAAGATGTTCGAGTTCGTACCAGGCGCGAATGTCGTCGGACGTGCGGCGCCCGGGGCGCGGGTTCGTGTGACGCTCCGGCTGCGAAGCAACCGCCAACGCGGGATCGACTATACGGTGGAATCCGTCGCCTCCAGGTCGGGCGAATACAGGTTCAGGTTTCCCTACGCGAATCGCGGCGGGCCAGGCGCGGTAAAGGTCGGAGCCGCCTACCGATTCGAGTGTCGCGGCGAGGTTGCTAGCCTGACGATCGAAGAATCCGCCGTCGCGAGCGGGGCGATGGTCGAGGGGCCGGATCTCTGCCTGCCGGAGTGGGGGGTCTCGGGGTCGGGAGCCCACTGAACGAAAATCCGGCCGCTGCCGACCGGTATCGGGCTGCAGCTAGACGGATTCTGGAGCCAACGCGGGCCTGCTATAGATAGCGCCATGGGCGATTCCAATTTCGATCTGATTGTCGTTGGCAGCGGTCCGGGAGGGTACGTCGCGGCCATTCGAGCGAGCCAGCTGGGACTCAGGGCAGCGGTTGTGGAACGCGAGCATCTCGGAGGTGTCTGTCTGAACTGGGGCTGCATTCCCACCAAGGCGTTGTTACGAACCGCGGAGATTCGTCATCTACTCGGGCATCTCGATGAGCACGGGTTCACTGTGAACGATGTGCAGTTCGATTTCGCGAAGGTCGTCAAACGCTCGCGAAAAGTCGCCAAGCGGCTTGCGGCGGGGGTAAAGCATCTCTTGAAGAAGAACGCGGTGGAGGTCGTGAACGGCCATGCACGCCTGCTGGGTCCTGGTCGCCTCGAGGTCGCGTCTGAAGGCGGAACTCGATCACTCGAGGCGAAGCACATCGTGCTTGCTACGGGCGCACATGCACGCACGCTTCCTGGCCTCGAGCCGGACGGCGACCGGATCTGGAGCTACAAGGAGGCGATGGTCCCCGAGTCGTTGCCGGAGTCGCTGCTCGTGGTGGGCTCCGGGGCGATCGGCATGGAGTTCGCAAGTTTCTACAGCGACATGGGCTCGCATGTAACTGTGGTTGAAATCCTCCCGCAGATCCTGCCTGCCGAAGACGCTGAGATCGCCGCGGCGGCGCGTCGCTCATTCGAGAAGCGCGGGATCGAGATTCACACCGGAGCCGAGGTGGCCGCGCTCATGAATCGCGGCGAGGCCGTGTCCGCAACGCTTCGTCTCATGGACGGTTCGTCGAAGGAACTTTCGGTCGATCGCGCGATCCTGGCGGTTGGAATCGCGGGCAACGTCGAGGACATCGGACTCGAGACCACAGCGATCCGCAGCGATCGCGGCCACATCGTGGTGAATGAGTGGCTCGAGACCGACGAGCCCGGTCATTATGCGATCGGCGATGTCGCTGGGCCGCCGTGGCTCGCCCACAAAGCAAGCCATGAGGCCGTGCTGTGCGTCGAGAAAATCGCCGGGGTCGAGGGTGTGCGCCCGCTGGACACCTCGCGAATCCCGGGCTGCACCTATTGCCGTCCGCAGGTCGCGAGTGTCGGACTGACCGAAGCACAAGCGCTCGAGGCCGGGCACGAGGTCCGGGTCGGCCGGTTTCCCTTCCAGGCGAATGGCAAGGCGGTGGCGCTGGGTGAGGTGGAGGGGCTGGTGAAGACGGTTTTCGATGCCGCCACAGGCGAGCTGCTCGGCGCCCATCTTTTCGGCGGCGAGGTCACAGAGTTGATCCAAGGATTCGCGATCGCGCGGACACTCGAGGCGACCGAAGCGGAACTCATGCAGGCGGTCTTCCCGCATCCGACTCTCTCGGAGGCGATGCACGAAGCGGTTCTAGATGCTTACGGGCGGGCGCTGCACACTTGAGAGGCCCCACCCGGGGGAGATGATCAATCGCAGGGCACGAGGGCCGACAAATCGAGGGGAATGTGCCACACTTTTGATGGCAGGAGCAGAGACCGCAAGGTCTCGCCTGCCCCAGGACAAGAGCAAACCCGATGGAAGCCGGGGACGCAAAGCCAGTGCCCGGCCTCGGTTGCACCGAGGGGTCGAACGGCTGCCGAAAGGGGTGAACGATGCGACCGACCGATCGATGCTCAGCCTGTCTGATCACGCTGATCCTGTCCACGGTTTCCTGCTCCATCACACCGGCGACCCGAGTCGAGACCGTTTCTTCGCAGGTCGAGGCGCTGGATTCCGCGCCAACTCAGGAGACACTCGGTAGCGAGATCGACGGGATCGCGGGTGTCTTCTCCGATCGCAACCCCCGGCTCCTGCCCGCCGAGGCGGCGCACCTCGCGCGCGTAGTCGTGGCCGAGGCACATCGGGCCGGGTTGCCGCCGACCTTCGTGCTCGCGGTGATCGAGGTCGAAAGCAGCGGCCGCCAGGACGCGGTCTCGGAGGCGGGCGCGCTGGGCCTGATGCAGATCATGCCCGCGACCGGTGAATTCGTCGCAAGTCAGATCGATGTTCCGTGGCGTGGGCGCGAGAGTTTGTTCGACCCGGTGATCAACGTGCGTCTCGGTGTCCACTACCTCGAAGAGCTGATCGAACGCTACGCGAACGTGCGCACCGCTCTGGCGGCGTACAACGCCGGGCCCGGCGACGTCTCACGCCGGATACGCAGCGGCCGACCCATCCCGCGCGACTACGCCGACAAGGTGCTGGCGGCCTATGCCGAAGCCGGCGAGGAGATCTAGCACGGAGTACCCCTTCGCGTTTCGCTGGACGACGCGGAAGCACTGGTCGCGAACCCACCAACGTGCAGCTCGGTGCCGAAAACACGACGTATTTCCCGCGACCGACGACGTAGGAGTCCTGGCCGCAGAGTGTCCTGGACGCGGCTGGGGGTGCGTATCCGTCAGTTCGTGCCGGCCCCAACGCTCAGCGTGAAGCGCGTACCCTGATCCATGTTTTCGGCGTTGACCATCACCCGGCGTTCGCCCTTTGTCGCGGTCAGCAACTTGGCGCGGCCGAGGTCGTTCACAGCTTCGACCGACCAGCCGTTGCTGCTCAGTTGATCGCGATAGAAGTCGATGATGTCGCTAGCGCTCGCATCGGATTCGAGGGCGGCGACAGACATACCACCGGTTGTCTCGATTGCGGACTGGACTACGGCGCCGGGGTAGCTGGGCAGGTCGCTGCCGAAATTGCTCGGGAGCGACACGTCGCCGCCCATTTGCGCCGTGAAGGCGCCTCCCGATGCAGTCTCACCGCTGTAACGGATTTCACCCTCGCTGCTGGGTTCGACAGTCAAGGGGGGCTCCGGCTTGCTCGGGAGTGCGGCAGGCTTCGGCTCCTCGAGCTTGGGGGCTTTCTCGTCGTCGTCGCCGCCACAAGCTGCGACGACGAATGTAAATCCGATGACCAGTGCGGTGGCTGCCCAGTGCTGGAACTTGACCATTTGGAAATCCCCCGGTTGATTGTGTGCAGCGTACCCCGATTTGAGGCGTAAGTGTAGTGCGGCCTAGCTATTTCGAGCGGAAGCGCGCCCGTGCGGCCACGGCGCGTGAGGCCTCGAGCAGCAGATCGCCGTCGATCTCGGTCAAGTCTCCGAGGCGCGTGCTCTGCGAATACGCACGTAGCTGCGTTCGGGTCATGTGTACCGCAATTTCCGGCTTTGCAGACAGGCGATCGGCCCACTCTGCGACCGTTTCGGCGAGTGATGATTCGGGAACGGCACGGTGGACCACGCCCCAGTGCTCGGCTCGGGTTGCGTCGAAGCGTTCACTCAACAGCAGGATCTCCCGCGCCCGTGCGGCTCCGACTTCGGCGATCAGGCGAGGTACTGCCCCCCAGGTAAGCGGCAGGCCGAGGTCGACTTCGGGGTACTGGAAGAATGCGTCGTCAGCGGCCAGGCGAAAGTCGCACGAGAGCGCGAGTGCCAGGCCGCCCCCGATCGCGTGCCCGTGGATTTGCGCGATCGTCAGTTGTTCACTGTCTTCGATTGCGCGACAGGCGCGGAGTCCGAGTTGTGCGGTGTGCCGGCGCTCGCGATCACTCGCACCTGAATCGGCAGCCATGCGTGCGCTGCCTGGCGGATCGCTTCGGTCGGCTCCGGCGCAAAACGAGGGCCCGCGCCCCGCGATTACGACCACGCGCGTCTCGAAGTCCCGGCGGAGTTCTCCGAACACGCGAGTGATTGCTTCGAGCGTGGAGGTATCCAACGCGTTCCGCTTTTCGGGTCGGTTCAGCCAGACCCGTGTGATGGGTCCCGCTCGTTCAATGTCGAGTTTCGGCTCGTGCATGATCGTTCGTGTACCACGTTCGCGTCCGATCTGTCGACGGGCATCGAGGTCCACAACAGCATTGCCGCGTACGCGCGCCACGGGCGCCATCGCTCCGATATCACACGTAGTCGCGACGCAGAAATCGGCCCCGCCGGATCTGCCAGTGCGCGGCGCAACCCGAGGTCGGAGTGGGGGAGAGCATCGGGTTCACGCAGAGCGCGCATCGCGATGTAGTGCGCCGTCCACTCGCCGATTCCCGGTAGCGCGGTAAGCCGCGCGATCGAGTCCTCGAGGTCGCGGGACCCGTCGAAGTCGAGTTCACCGGATGCGACCACGCGCGCAAGCGATCGGATCGCCTCCGCTCGTGCCTGCGGCAGGCCGATCGCGGCGACGTCGCTTTCCGCGAGGATTGCTGGCGTCGGAAACAGAAACGCGAGGTCGGGATAGTCATTCGCCAGGCGTGCGGGGTGACCGAAACGCGCTACAAGCCGGCCGCTCAGTGTGGTGGCGCCCTTGACCGAGATTTGTTGGCCGAGGATGGCACGCACCGCGAGCTCGAATCCGTCCCAGGCACCGGGAACGCGGATACCGGGAGCCGCGCGCAACAGCTCGGCGAGGATCGGGTCGCGTCCGAGGTCGGATGCGATGACGGCCGGATCCGCGCCCAGGTCGAAGATGCGTTGTGCGCGCTGCGAGATGGTCTGCACGTGGCGCGCGTCTTCGAGTCGAATGCGGGCGATCAACTGGTTCGCTCCCGGGTCGGGTGTGACCTCGAGCAGGCCTTCGCTGTCGCCGAGTACGAGAGTTCGGCGATAGGAACGCTCTACGACGGACTCCACGCCGGGAATCGCGCGAACCGCGAGGAAGCGTTGCAGCGTGTTCCAGTCGAACGGCGGGCGGTAGGCGAGGCTGAGAGTGAGGTTGTAGCCATCGTCGCTCGGAGCTTTGCGCCCGCGATGACTACGCAGCTCGCGCGGCGATCGTCCATAGGTGCTGCGAATCGCGTCATTGAAACGCCGGACGCTCGAGAAGCCCGCCGACAACCCGACCTGCACCATCGGCAAGGCAGTTTCGTCGATCAGCTTCTTGGCGAACAGGACGCGCCGAGTCTGTGCGACGGAGACCGGGGATGCGCCGAGATGCCGCAGGAACAGGCGCCGGAGCTGTCGATCGCCGACCCCGACCCGGGCTGCGAGTTCGCTGACGCTGCCACGATCGAGTGCACCGTCGTCGATCAATCGCAATGTGCGAGAGACGGTCGTCGACGTACCGAGCCAGGCCGGGGTGCCGGGCGAGGTTTCGGGGCGACAGCGACGGCACGGCCGGTAACCGAGCTCCGCTGCCGCGGCCGCACATGGCAGGAAAAGGCAATTCTCGGCCTTTGGTGTGGGTGCGGGGCAGATGGGGCGACAGTAGATTCCTGTCGACCGGACCGCCGTGAAGAAGCGGCCATCGAATCGTGCGTCGCGGGTTCGCAGGGCTCGATAGCAATGCTGAGGGTCGAGGTCCATGCGGAACGAGTATCGCGCGTCCAGGCCGATTCTGGCCATTTTCGGACCTGCTTTTCCGCCGGCGGGTTCGACCGGGAGGAAACGGCGGCGGGCGCTGCGTCGGCCGCTTCGCGGCCAGAACTTCCGCGTCGTCGCGGGAAACCCTTGCGTTTCCGGACTTCCAGCTGTCGAGTCCAGGTGCGTTGGTCATTGGACCTCCGGATTCGACGGTGGCACTGCGGGTGGCGCGTCCGTGGGCTCGGCGCGGCGGATGACCGCGAGCAGCTCCGCACCGTACTTTTCGGCCTTCGCGGGTCCGATCCCGTGCGCGAATTGGAGCTCGGCGGGCGAACGCGGACGAAGCCTCGCGAGGTCGCGCAGGCTGCGGTCGCTCGCAACGACATACGGCGGTACGCCCTCACGGTGTGCAACCTCACGGCGGTAACCCCGCAAAGCCTCGAAGACCCCGGCTGCGGCTGCGTCGAGTTCGTCGGAGGGCACGGAATCCGCGCTGCGCCGCGTGCGCGGATCGCCTGCTCCGGCGTGTAGCGGCGCCCGTCGATCCGATGGCAGCAACAGGCGGGCGGGGCGTGTGCCGCGCATGACCGCGGTACCGTCCTCCGTGAGCACCACCACCGGGCGATCGCCGCCGCTGAAGTCGACCCAGCCGGCGGTGACACAGCGGCGCAGCAGTCGCAGCAACCAGTCCTCGCTGCGCTCCGCGAGGATGCCGAAGGTCCGAGTCCGGTCGAGGCCGGAATTCACGAGCCGCGGGTCGGGTTCTCCACGCAGCAGTTTTGCCGCGGCTGCGATTCCGAAGCGTCCGTGGATTCGCGCAACGGCCGACAGTGCTTTGCGGACCACCTCGGTTACGTGCTCGGGGTCGGCCCGTTCGTTGTCGTCGAGGTCCCGGCAGACGTCGCAGCGGCCGCAACCTTCGAGCGTCTCTTCTTCGTCGCCGAAGTAGCGCAAGATGGCGTCGTGGCGGCAACTGCCGCCCTCGGCCCAGCGCATCAGTTCGAGGAATACGTTCCATTTGTGCCGGACGGTTTCGAGGTCTACCGAGCGGCCTTCTACGTCGCTCTCGATCAAGTGCCGTCGCAGCGGCATGTCGCCCGGATTCACGAGCAATAGACCGACCGCGTCGGCGCCGTCGCGCCCGGCGCGGCCGACCTCCTGGTAGTAGGCTTCGATCGAGCCTGGCGGGCACAGGTGGATTACGGCGCGTACGTCGGCGCGATCGATCCCCATGCCGAATGCGTTGGTCGCGGTGACGACCTCGGTCTTACCGGCCGCGAACGCGGACTGAACGGCGTCACGAGCGGCGCCCGGGAGCCCCGCGTGGTAGGCCTCAGCGCGCCAGCCTGCGCTCACGAGTCGCCGCGCTTCCTCCTCGCTGGACTTGCGCGTGGGTGCATAGACGATCGCGGCACCTCGTCGGCCGCCCGGGGCTCCGAGTGTTTCCTCGAGCACCGCATCGACATTTCTCTCCCGCTCTCGCTTCGACCTCACTTCGCGGGCCCGCAGCGCGAGGTTCGGGCGCGCAAAACCGCGCAGGATCTGCGGCGTATCGGCGTCGAGGCCGAGGCGTTCGAGGATCTCGTCGCGCACCACCGGGGTGGCGGTCGCGGTACATGCGAGTGCCCGCGCCCGCGGCAGGTCCTTCAGCATCTCGCCGATCTGGAGGTATTCCGGCCGAAAATCGTGACCCCACTGGCTGATGCAATGAGCCTCGTCAACCGCGACGAGTGGGCAATCGAGGTCGGCGAGCAACGATCGGAAGCCCGGAAACGTCAGCCGCTCTGGCGCGGCGTAGATGAGCTTGTAGGCGCCACGACCGGCTTCGCCCATGCGCCTCCGCAGTTCCGAGGGCTCGAGTGTCGACGCCAGGTAGCTCGCCGCGATCCCGCGCTCGTTGAGTGCCGTGACCTGATCCTGCATCAGCGAGATCAACGGCGAGATCACGACCGTTGTACCGGCGAGCAGGCTGCCCGGCAACTGATAGATCAGGCTCTTGCCGCCGCCGGTCGGCGCGACCAGCAACAGGCGGCCGACGTCGAGCAGGCTGCGAACGGCTTCGAGCTGGCCGGGCCGGAAACGTTCGTAGCCGAGCTTGCGAAGGCCAGCCAGGAGCGCTTCGTCGCTGAGCTTCGTACCATCGGTCGTGGAGTGCGGTTTCTGCGCGATGCTCGACATGGGTTCTCGGTCAGCGGGGCCGCAGAGGGTGGGAAGAGCAAGCTAGCACGACCTCGCTGGCGAGTTCCCTAGTTCTGAGCGCTTCAGGCAGCTATTCATCGTGTCGATCCAAGCAATCGATCGAATGCTGGCGATCTCCGCCCCTCGGCGCGATGCTCCGGCGCGCAAAAGGGGGCGAGCCGATGCTGAAGGGACACATTCACCCGGATTTCTGGGGCGTCGCGCAGACGTTCTCCAGCATCGTCGAGCGTGCGAATGGCGGCGGCGCAGCGGTCTGCGTCTATCACCAGGGCGAACGGGTGGTCGACCTCTGGGGCGGTTTCCGCGACGAGGCGGGCCACCCCTGGGAATCCGACACGCTGGCGTTGTCGTATTCGACCACCAAGGGGGTCGCGTCGACGTTGCTGCATATTCTCGCGGATCGCGATCTGGTCGACTACGACCAGCCGGTCTCGCGCTACTGGCCGGAATTCGCGCAGGCGGGAAAGGAGCAGATCACCGTCCGGCAGCTCATGGGCCATCAGGCGGGGCTCTACGACATCCGCAGCATGATCAGTGAGGCGAAGCAGATGCTCGACTGGGGCGGGATGGTCGATGCGCTTGCCGCCTCGCAGCCCGTCCATACACCTGGGGCCGCGGAGGGTTATCACGGCTTGACCTATGGCTGGCTCGTCGGCGAACTGGTACAGCGCCTCACCGGCCAGACGTTCGCCGAGGCCCTCGAGAGCGAAATTGCACAGCCGCTCGGACTCGAGGGGCTGTACTGCGGGCTGCCGGAGGATCGGCTCGACCGGCGTGCCCATCTGATCGATCAGGGAATCCAGCGAGGTGGGCCGGCCCTCGCGCGAGCGAAACGAATCGGAAAGTTCGTGAATCGCGGCTTCGCATTGGCGCGCATCTCGGTCGACTTGCGCAATCTCGCCGCCGCGTTGCTACCAGCCGGGATGGAGCAACTCGACTTCAATTCCGAAGAGCTGGTTCGCGCGTCGATTCCGGCTGCAAACGGCATGTTCGACGCGCGTTCGCTCGCGCGCCTGTATGCGTTGCTCGCCAACGGCGGCGAACTCGACGGCGTGCGGCTGCTGTCCGAACGGACGGTCAACAGAGCCAATACGATCCAGAGTCGCCGCCGCGACCGGGTCGTCCCTTTTCCGATGCACTGGCGGCTCGGCTACCACCGCGCTCCGGTTGCGAAGCCGCTGCCGAATGCGTTCGGTCACGCGGGGTTCGGCGGTTCGGGTGCGTGGGCGGACCCGGATCGGCGGCTTGCGGTCGCGTTGGTGTTGAACAGCGGCGTCGGCACGCCGTTCGGCGACCTGCGAATCGTTCGAATCGGAAACGCGGCCGTGCGCTGCGCTGAGCGTCGCTGATCGCTGAACACGTTGGTTGGCTACCATGCCATGAGGTCGCGGAGGAGCGGCGACGGTGTCCCGACGCTGGTGAGCCAGAGTTGGTGTACTGCCCGTGTTGCGCCCACGTGAAGCAGTCGCCGCGCTGCGGGTGTGTCGAGAAAGTTTTCGTGAGTCACATCCACGAGGATCACGTAGTCGAATTCGAGACCCTTTACCTGCTCGATTTCAGTTACTTCGATTCCGGGTGCGAAGGTGAATTCCTGATTCACGACGCGGCGAATGCCCGCGAGGTCGGTCGCGCGCAGCCCCGAATAGAAACGCTCGCTGATCGCAGGCGAAGGAGTGAGTACCGCTACCGATGCCATCGGCTCTTCCTTTACGAGATCTGCGAGCGTATCGGAGAGAAACGCGATGCAGGCTCCCCGATCGGTGAAGCGGAACAGCTCGACCGGCGGCCCCGAGCGCGTGGTGATCGGCGGTTCGTCGTCCTCGCGCAGGTCGCCCAGCAGTGACAGGGAGAAATCGACGATTTCGCGTGAGGAACGATAGGCAATGCGTAGCGTTTCGATTTCTGCACCGGGAACCCCGAGTCGGCCGAGAAAGGCGCTCCACGAAGTGAAGCCGCTCTTGGTTACGACGTGCTGCTGGGTGTCGCCCGCCAGCGTGATGCTGCGATTACGGTCGAGGCAATCGATCAGGACCTGGATCTCGATCGGCGAGAAGTCCTGAACCTCGTCGATCGCGACGTGGCGGAATCTCAGAGGACGTTTGGCATGGCTGCGAAGCGCCCCGACCCGCAGCTGCCAGGCACGCAACAGCAGCGCATCGTCTTCGGGATCGAGCTCGGCGTACGCTTCGGGCTCACGCGCGAGGTGGCTGTCGAGCGCTTCGGCAGCGTGGCGATTCGACTCGACGAAACGGCGGATTTCGTCGTTCGTGACTTCGCCCGGCGCCTCCTCGGCGAAGGTCTGCTCGAGGATCTCACTGTGTGTGAGCACGCTTACCCAGTCATCGACCGCCTGCGGGCCGTTGGCCGGGCCTGAGACCCGCGCCACCTGGTGTTGGAGCGCGCGACCGAGCGCGGGGTGAAGCTTCAGGCGCTGGGTCAGCTCGGGCGTGTCTTCACGGACTGCGACGGGAAGCTGCGGGAAATGCCGGCGGCGCTGGTCGGCAGCCCATTCGCCGTAGGTGAGGGTCCGCACGTGTTCGACCCCGAGTGCGGGCAGGACATGGCTGACGTAGTTCCGCAATGCGGCTGAGAAGACGATGAAGACGGTCTGCGCGGAATCGAAGCCGGGGTCGTGGAACGCGAGATAGGCGATGCGATGGAGAGCGACGGTGGTCTTGCCCGAGCCCGCGGTCCCGCGGATCGCGAGGAATCCCGTCGACGGGCGAGTGATCAGCTCGAACTGGTCGGGGTCGATCAGGCTGGTGATCTCGGGCAGGTGCTTGTCGATACGGCGGCGCGCACCCGCGAGGTCGGTGCCCAGGCGGCGTTCTGCACCGTCGTCACCCGCATAGGCGCGCACTGCGGTTGCCTGACCGCCCGAGAGTTTCGGGCGCTCGCGCTGCACGTGCTGCCAGCCGCTCGTCGCGTCAGGGTCCTTGGTAAAGAACCCCTCGGGCGCCTCGACGCGTTCCAGCAGCCCGTCGTGGACCTGGACCGTGCGGCGAGCAATGACTTCACCCGCTCGCAGACGACCGGCGAGGTTCTCCTCATACTCCTCGCCCTGCCGGTAGCGGTAGAAGATCCGCGAGATCGGTGCATTCCTCCAGTCGACGATTCGCACACCGCCTTCGATACAGGTTGCCCGGCCGAGGCAGAGATCTCGCTCGTGGCCATCCTCGAGCAACCGCAGGTGGGCGAAGTAGGGTGTGAGGGGATCGACGGTAGGGGCCTCGCGCGATGTTCGAAGCTGGCGGAGCAGCGCCGACTGGCGGTGCCATTGCTGCGTGAGCGCTCCCACATCCTTGCGATCACTGCCCGAGACGAGCTGGTCGCGGATTCGCTCGAGTTCCTCGACGATCGGCGCCTCGGATGGGGTCGGGGGACCGGTCAGGCGCTCGAGCAGCCGTGAAACCCGGTTCAGAAGTTCCAGTTCTTCGGAAATGATCGGATGCAGCAATGAATTCTCGCAGTCGCGTGCTGGAGCCGGGGATTCGGACCGGACATTGTTCAGGATGAATGCCTCGGGTGCCAATCGCCGCGTGGGACGGGCGCCCGCGTCAACCGAATCGGTACATTGGCAGCATGTCTGCAACGAACGGGTGCGGTGCGGAACCGGCCGATGAGTACACGCGGCGACTCGCTTCTCGGCGAAATGCCGCGGACGCATGCCACCGCCGCTCCGCGGTCGTGTCGAACGTCCGGCTGGCTGTATTTGCAGCCGGGGTCGCGGTCGCTGCAGCGGTGTTCGGTCCGAAGGTATTGAGCGAGGCCTGGCTGCTGCCGCCGCTCGTCGTCTTCATCGGGCTGGTCGTGGTTCACGACCGCCTGATTCGGCGCGGGGATCGCGCCGAGCGCGCAGTCGCGTTCTACGAGGCGGGCGTGGCCCGGCTCGAGGGGCGTTGGATGGGTCGGAGCGAGAGCAGTGGGGAAGCATTCCGGGAGGCTGCGCATCCATATTCCGAGGACCTGGACCTGTTCGGGCAGGGTTCGCTGTTCGAATTGCTGAGTCTCGCCCGCACGCGCGCGGGCGAATGCACGCTCGCGGCATGGTTGTTGTCGCCGGCCACGGCCGAAGAAGTGATTGCGCGTCAGCCCGCCGTGGCGGAACTCGCTCCCAAGCTCGACCTGCGGGAGGACCTGTGGCTGATCGGGGCACCGGTCGCGGCCGGGATGCACCCCGAGGAGCTGCGCCGCTGGGGCGATGCAGAGCCCAGCGCCAGCGGGAAGGGGCTGCGGCTGGTCGCGCCGGTCCTGGCATCGCTGACGATCGCCGCGCTGGTCGCATGGTGGACGCTGGGCATCGGGTCCGTGCCGTTTCAGGTCATGCTGGTGATCCAATCCGGATTTGCACTGTCGCTGCGCGGTCGAGTACGCCAGACGATTCTCGCCGTCGACGCGCCGTGCCGCGATCTCGCGCTGTTTTCAGCGCTGCTCGAGCGGCTCGAGAGTGAAGATTTCGATGCGCCTCGGCTCCGGTCGTTGCTCGAAGCGCTGGACAGCGGGGAGCATCTCGCGTCCGAACGAATTGCACGATTGCGGCGTTACGTCGACCTGCTGGACGCTCGGCGCAATCAACTCTTCGTACCGATCGGGGCTCTGCTGTTGTGGTCGACGCAGCTCGCGCTCGCGATCGAGGACTGGCGGATTGCCTGGGGGCCGAAGCTCGGCGAGTGGCTCGAAGCGGTTGGTGAGATCGAAGCGCTCGCGAGCCTCGCGGGCTTCCATTTCGAGAACCCGACGAGTGTGTTTCCGGAGATCCTGGCGGAGGGGACCCGATTCGAAGCCATGGCACTCGCGCATCCGCTACTGCCGTCCGAACGTCGCATCGTGAATGATGTCGCACTCGGCGAAGAACTCCAGCTACTGGTCGTCAGCGGCTCCAACATGTCCGGCAAGAGCACGCTTCTGCGGACCGTCGGAACGAATGCCGTACTCGCGCTGGCGGGCGGGGCGGTTGTCGCCGAGCACCTGCGCGTGAGCCGGCTCGCGATCGGCGCCTCGATCCGGATTCAGGATTCGCTGCTGGAGGGAAGTTCCCATTTCTACGCGGAGATTCAGCGGCTTCGGCAGATCATGGAGCTTGCCGACGGCGAGACGCCGCTGTTGTTCCTGGTCGACGAGATCCTCCATGGAACGAACTCGCACGACCGCGGCGTCGGCGCCGAGGCGGTTGTTCGCGGCTTCGTCGAACGCGGGGCTCTGGGTCTCGTCACCACACACGATCTCGCACTCGCGCGGGTCGCCGACGCGCTCGCACCACGCGCCGCGAACGTCCACTTCGAGGATCATCTGGAAGCCGGTGTGATCGCTTTCGACTACCGACTGCGTCCCGGGGTGGTCGAGAAGAGCAATGCGCTCGAGCTGATGCGCGCGGTCGGGCTCGCGGTCTGAGAATGCTCGGCTCGCCGTCGCACCAGCGTCCTCCGCGCGGTCGGCGATTCTCCAAATACGCCACTCTGCGGCCAACGCTTCGGCGTCGTCGCGAAAAACGCTCCGCGCTTTCCGCTCCTAGCCCGATTCCGGGGTTAGTTCGATCTCGATGATCGCTCGTGCGTCGTAACGGCCGGTCAGGCGCGAGAAGAAATCGGTGAGACGCATCTGCCAGCCGTACTTCCCGTGCAGAGCGTCGTAGGCGGTCGCAATCGATTCGTCATCCTCCACTCGTTGCGCACGACCTGGAATCCACTCGGCGTGGACCTTCCCGCGCATGTCGCAGGCTGCTACGCGGCATGTGGGATCGTTCTTGAGACGCTTCATCTTGCCCGCCTTCGCCTCGCTGAAGACGTACAGCTTCCCATTCGCGGGAGCGAACCAAACGGGGGTCTCGACTACTTTGCCGTTGCGGCGCAAGGTCGCGAGGCTGATGTACGATTCGCGGGCGAGTCGGGTGGTCGGGTCGGCGGTCATCATCGCTCTCCGGATGGTGCTGGCTTTCGGTATAGCTCGAAGATTTGGGCACAAGGTACGGGATTTGCACGGAATTCCCAGCCGTGGCCATCCGAATTTCGAGGCCTGGAAGAATTGCAGCGCGGTGCTCTCCCGGAGCTGCCATGAGGGGCGCCCGGCTGCGATTGAAGATTCGCGGAGTCGCTCACGTCTAACAGCGGAGATCTGTTTTCGCCAAGTGAAGAATTTCACAGCGAGGCGGGTTGCAAGGTCATAATGTGCGCAGGAAACCGCGATACGGCAGTGAACGAGGATGAGGAGGAGAGGTAATGCAAGCAGTGTTTTCGGGTGAAGGACGCGGCGCGAAGACGCTCGCGGCAATGGTTCTGCTGGTCTTCCTGGGCACCGCTTGTGCGAACACGGGCCCGAAGACCGCGATCGGCGGAGCGACTGGCGCGGCGGCCGGTGGCCTGATCGGCCACGCAGCGGGGGGTGGAACGGCCGGAATCATCGGCGGCGTGCTGCTCGGCGGCCTGCTGGGCGGCGCCATCGGCAACGCGCTCGATCAACGCGACCAGGAACTCGCCATGCAGGCGGCCCAGAACAGTTTCGAGAACTCCCGGACCGGGACCCAGTCGAGCTGGCAGAACCCCGATTCGGGGAACTCCGGCACCATCACGCCGACCCGCACCTACGAGAGCTCGAGCGGCCAGTACTGCCGTGAGTATCAGCAGACCGTGACGGTGGGGGGTGAGAGGCAGGATGCTTACGGCACGGCTTGTCGACAGTCCGACGGGAGCTGGCAGGTCGTCAACTGACTCCGTTCACGGGCGGCGAGGCCCCTAAGCCGCGCCGCCCGTTCGGCCGATGAGTAGGGGGTGAAGATCCTGCTCCTGATGCTCGTGGGCCTTCTCTGTGGTGGTTGTTTCGTGTTCGACGAGATCGATCAGGGAATGGCGATCATGGACAGCCACACGCCGGACTCCCAGAGAGCCAAGGCAAAGGTCGAGGCCGTGGGTACGGCCGAGAACGCTGACGGCACCCCGAAGAGCGCTCGCGAACGCCTGAACGAGTACTATGCGAAGCAGCGCGCGAAGGCGTCTGCATTGGTAAAGACCAGCGCCGAACCAGGGGACAAGCTCGGGCGCTGCCAGATCCGCGGAGCAATCCACTATACCCGTCGCTCCGATTGCCAAACCCGTGGCGGCAAATTCCTGTAGATTGCGTCTCGAAGGATGCCGCCGGAGAACTCGGACACGCTTCCGGCTCGCGCTGTTCTAGAAGCCTCTGTAACGCGCGAACCCCGTTGCGCGTGACGATACGGAAGCTCAGGCCGCGAAGCGGCCAAGGTGCGGCTAGCCGCGCTCTTCGGCTGCACGCTCGACGGCGGTTCGCAGCGTGTCGAGATCGTTCAGCATCAAGTCGAGCAGGCGCAGCTGCGCGCGGGCGCGATCGAGATTCTGGCCGTCGCGCTGGATCCGAAAATAGCGGTCGCCAGAGAGATGGTCGGCGAGAAACCGCACCGCGTTTTCCAACGTGAGGTCCGGGCCAGCAAGTGGCAGAGCGGCGATCTCGATCGGGGTGAGAAACGGCGAGGCGCCGGTGAGGTAGCCGCGTGCCAACGCGTCGAACAGCTCGCTGTCGAAGTGTATTCGGTTGAGATCCGGCTCGTCTTCGGGCGAGCGGCAGGTGCCACTGCGGACGAGCTCGCCGAAGTCGAACAGTACGCTTCCGAGCATCACCGTGTCGAGGTCGATTACACACAGCGACTCGCCGCTGCGAGCGTCGAGAAGCAGGTTGTTCAGCTTGCAGTCGTTGTGGACGGTGCGTTCCGGTAGCTGATCGGCGCCGCACGCCGCCAGCGCGGCTTCGATCCGTGCGAATTGCCGCAGTGACTGGTCGAGCTCCTCTCGAACACCGGCAGCGCGTCCGACCAGGTCGGCTGCGGCGGCGTTCTCGAGTTGTCTGACGCGCTTCGGCAGGTCGTGAAAGTCGGGGATCGTCACTGCCAGCGGAGGAGGGGGCAGGTCGACGAGGTCGACTGCGAACCTGCCGAATGCGCGCGCCGCCGTATAGGCCTGCTTGGGGCCTTCGACGCAGTCGATGGTTCGGGTGCCGTCGATGAAGTGGAATACTCGCCAGGCGTCACCCGCCGCATCGGCATGGAACGGCTCACCACTGCGCGTGTTGACCACCCGGAGACAGTGGCGCTCGGGCTCGAGGGTCTTCCGCTCTGAGAGTTTCGCGCGCAGATGCGTCGTGATTCGCTCGAGGTTTCGGCTCAACGCCTCCGGATCCGGGAAGATCTCCGCGTTGATCCGTTGCAGGATGTAACGGGACGCCAACCCGGAACCCTCGAAGGTGATCAGGAAGGTGTCGTGGATGTGTCCGCTGCCGTAGCGCCGGGTTTCACGCCAGGCGCCGTCGATGTGGAACTCGTCGATCAACGCGGGGTCGGCGTGTGTCACATTTCCTCCCGTTATGGCGCTCGTGAAGTCCTCCATGCGATACCGAGCTTTCTGGGCCGGCGCTATCCTTCGCGCCTCGACGACCCGCGTAACATGTCGGCACGGTGAGCAACGCGACCGCTCGTATCCCCCGACTGGGGTAAACACCGTGCAGCGTCTCGCGCCTCCAAGCGAGTATTCTGGGCTACCGTGCTCACGAGGAACGACGCCGTGAAGATTCCGTTCGCCGCGCTGTTGCAACCCACGCGCTTTGACGACGAGGCGCAGGATCTCCGCGCCGCGACACTTCATCTCGCGTTGTTGGTGCTGATCGGCGGTGGGGTGGCCTGGGCCGCCGTGACCATGTTGCAAGACGACGACCCGAGTACACGGATGGTCCTCGTCGCGGCTGGACTCGCGGCCGAGGTCGTGGCGCTGATCGTGCTGCGCCGCCGACACCCGGGACTCGCAGCGGGGTTATTTGATGTTGACGGTTCTGTCCGGGGTGCTGATGGGAGGACGTGGAGCCATCGTCGGTGGCGTACTCGCATTCTCGGCGGTGCAGTGGCTGAGCTACGCGGAGTCTCAGGCGTGGCTTCCCGAACCGCGATTGATGGAAAGTGGTGTCATGCCGGTGATGCTCGTTGTTTCATTCGCTTCGGTAGCCCTGTTTCTATATATGGCCGACCGCAATCTCCGGGGCGTGTTGCGCGAACGGGCCGACCAACGCCGAGAAATCGAGGCCAGTCGCGAGCGCTACCGTGTGCTGACCGAGAATACGGTGGCACTGGTCTCCGAGCTCGATTCGGCGGGGCAGATCCTCTACGTGAGTCCGCAACACCGGGAACGGCTCGGCTGGGACCCTGAGGAGCTGGTAGGGCATCCGGCCGCCGAGTTCGTGCACCCCGACGATCAGGCGCTGTTGGTCTCGTCGATGCGCCGTATCCTCGAAAGTGGTGAACCCATCACCACGCGTTACCGGGTGCGGGCTCGAGACGGAGAGTGGCGGCATCTCGAGAGCGGCGGGCGTGCCTACACCGCCTCCGACGGTTCGATCCGGATCATTGTCGTCAGCATGGACTCGAAAGAGCGGGTTCGCGCCGAGGCCGCCTTGCAGGAGGTCGAGGCGCAGTTGCGGATCTCGCAACGGATGGAGTCGCTCGGCCGCCTGGCAGGGGGTGTTGCGCATGACTTCAACAACTTGTTGACCGTCATCCTGGGGTCGGCGCGTTGGCTGGAGCGCCATCCGGATCTCCCGCCCGAGGAGGTCCGGGAGTTTGCTTCGGGGATCGTACAATCGGCTCAGCGATCCGCGGATCTCACACGCCAGCTGCTCGCGTTCAGTCGCAAGCAGGTGGTGGAGACCTGTGTGCTCGATCTCGATGAGAGGATCGACGATCTTGCGCGAATCTTGAAGAGTCTGGCTGGTGACGAGATCAATCTCGTCACCGTGACGCATCCGGGGCGGCATTTCGTCGAGGCTGACCCGAGTCAGATCGAGCAGATCGTCGTCAACCTGGTTGCCAACGCCTGCGATGCGATGCCGAAAGGTGGCACGGTGTCTATCCACACCGGGAAGGCACGGATCGGGGAACACGACGGGGCTGAGTTGCCGGCAGGTGAGTATGTACGCCTCGAAGTCGAGGACGACGGCATCGGAATGTCGCAAGCGACGCGCTTGCGGATCTTCGAGCCGTTCTTCACCACGAAGGAGATGGGTAGCGGAACCGGTCTCGGTCTATCGACGGTTTACGGCATCGTCAGCCAGGGTGGCGGCCAGATCCGTGTGAATAGTGAGCCCGGGCAGGGCTCCCGCTTCCAGATCTTGTTGCCGCTCGTGGAGCAGCCCACCTCGGTGCCTGATCTGGAACATCGGGTGGAGCCGACGGCGAGCGGGCGCGGCGAGCGACTTCTGCTCGCTGAGGACGAGCCTGCGGTGCGGCAGTTCACGCGGCGGCTGCTCGAGGAGGCGGGCTACTGCGTGACTGCGGTCTCGAACGGCGTCGAGGCACTCGAGCGGATGGGCGAATCCGATGAGGAGTACGAACTGCTCGTGACCGACGTTGCGATGCCTGAAATGGGTGGTGTCGAACTTGCGCAACGCTGCACGGAACGCGACTCTGGATTCCCGGTAGTCTTCGTCTCCGGATACACCGATCCGGAACTCGCGAAGGAGGGCCTGCGGATCGCGCGAAGCCGCTGGCTGAAGAAACCGTTCGCACCCGAGGAACTGCTTGCGCGGGTGCGGCAGCTGCTCGACGCAAAGGCGCAGGGGGTCGCATGATCAAGGGATACGCCGGACGGATTCTCGAAATCGATCTCGCCAATTGCAGCTTCGCCTTCAAGCCGCTCGACGAGGCGATCGCTCGGCTCTACATCGGTGGCAAGGGCTATGGAACCCGGTTGCTGTATGACCGGACCCCGGCGGGCATCGATCCGCTCGGACCCGACAATCCGTTGATTTTCGCGACGGGCCCGCTGAACGGTTCGGTGGCCCCGCAGAGCAACCGCTTTGCGGTGGTGTGCAAGAGCCCGCTCACGGGCGGTATCGGCAACGCGACCTGTGGCGGGTCGTTCGCACTCGGAATGAAGAAGGCCGGTATCGACATACTGATCGTCGAGCGCTGTGCCGCTGCTCCCATACGCATCGAGATCGACGGTGATCGCGACGAGGTGCTCTTTCACGACGCCGCCGAACTGTGGGGCAAGGGAACCTACGCGACTCAGGAGTGTCTCGGGAAGAAGCAGCACCACGCGGTGATCGGTCCCGCAGGTGAGAATCAGGTGCTTTACGCGGGAATCGTTTCGAACGAGCGGATCGCGGGTCGGACCGGTGTCGGTGCGGTCATGGGTTCCAAGCGGCTGAAGGCCGTGAGCGTCCAGGGCTCGCGCAAGCTCGACATGGAGGATCCGGAAAAGTTCAAGGAATACACGATAGAAGTCCGAAAACTATTCAAGGATCATCCGGTTTTGGGTAATAGCATGAAACGTTTCGGAACCGGGGCGATCGTCAATACCGCCAACGCGCGCAACATCTTGCCGACACGGAACTTTCAACGCGGCTCGTTCTCGGAGGCGATGAAGATCTCGGGCGAGTACCTGGAGGACCACGAACTTCGCGGTGTGAAATCGAGCTGCATCCACTGCCCCGTGACGTGCGGCCGCGATGTCGATGTCGAGGGGGTCGGGCGCGTGAAGGGCCCGGAGTACGAGACGCTTGCGCTGATGGGGTCGAATCTGGAGATCGGGAACCTGAAGAGGATCTCGGAATGGAACTACCTCGCTGACGACCTCGGGATGGACACGATCAGTCTCGGCGCATCACTCAGTTTCGCGATGGAGCTACACGAACGCGGCGTCCTCGATGCCGGAATCTCCTTCGGAGATCCCGAGGGCGTGAGTGAGCTGATTCGCGACATCGGGCATCGCCACGGAATCGGCGACGATCTCGCGAACGGAACTCGCCGCATGAGCGAGAAGTACGGTGGTGAGGAGTTCGCGATGCACGTGAAGGGGCTAGAACTCTCTGCCTACGATCCGCGCGGTTCATTCGCCCAGGGGGTCGAATACGCGACCACGAACCGCGGGGGCTGCCACGTTCAAGGTGCGAGCATGTACATGGAATCGGTGGGTCCACTGACGATCAACCCGCAGAATCTGAAGCTGAAGGCCGACATCCCGGTGGTGCAGCAGAATCTCGCATGCGCGATCAACTCGATGGTTCTCTGTATCTTCACGACCTACGGGATCATTCCCAAGGCGGTCCACGAGATGAATCCGAATTCACTCCGTTATCGGGCGCTCGCTCTGGCGTTCGAGAACATGGGGCCTCTCTTGCGTACCGCAATGGGGATGAAAGGGCCGCCGATGCTGTGGTTCGAAAAATGGCTCAGCTACATCACCGGCAGCAAGTTCTCGGGTGGCCATCTCCAGGAAATCGGTGCGCGGATCTTCAACCTCGAACGGATGTACAACCTGCGCGAGGGGTTCACGGCGGCGGACGACACGCTACCCGATCGGATCCTTCACGAGTCGACATTCGAGCACATGCAGAGCGGGCATCCACTTGGACAGTTGCTTCCGAAGTACTACAAGAACCGCGGCTGGGACACGCAGGGCGTTCCGACCCCGCGCACTCTGGAGCGCTTGCAGATCCGGATTTGAGCCATATGGAACCAGGGGGTCGCAGATGTCCGTAACGCTTCAACTGACCTACGAGATGAGCAAAGCGTTGGGTGTTCCCCGGCTCGAATTGGACGGTCCCGAGACGGTCGCAGACGTGGTCCGAACCGTCGAGAGTCGATTCGGCGATGCCGGCGCCGATTTCGCGAAGCTCACGCGGGTGACTGCGATCGCGGTAAACGGGGTGCTGGTCAATTACCGACGTGGCATGAAGACACGCCTGGGGGAGGGCGATGTCGTAGCGTTCGTGAAGGCGGCCGCCGGCGGTTGATCCTCCGTACCCAACGAGATCCGGAGATCCGGCAGGGATTGGCAGTCACACCGCGTACGTGTACGACTATGCGCGTGGGTCGCCGACTCTTCCGTCTATTGGGATCGCTGTTCCTGTGGCTGCTGCCGAACCCGGCCGTCGCGGACGCGATCATGGTTTCGCGTGCGATGTCGGCGACGACGATCGCGGAATTCTTCGTGGGCGAGGCATCGGTGCGAGTCGAACTCGAGGTGGGGCTTCCCGATCTGCGCGCGTTTCGGAAGCTGTTGCCCGACGAGCTCCACCAAGAGCTCGGTTTCGGCTCCGAGCCGCTCGGCGATCGGATGCCGGGGTTCTTTCGCGAGGACCTGGTGATTCGCACCGGCCGGGGTGAGCGATTACCCGGCCGGGTGGTGAGCCTCGAGAAGCGGATTCGTTTGAAGCGCGACGAGATTACGGGAGAGCCGATGGTCACTGCGGCGGACGAGCCCGAGGCGGTGCTCTACGCGGTCCTCGACTACCCGTTCGAGGGTCGGCCGACATCGCTCGAGTTCGAGTCGATGTTCGCCGCCGAGAACCGCGGACCGAATATCGGCTTCGTCGTCTACCACCGGGGCTTGCCCGTGAATGATTTCCGGTACCTGAGCGGCCCGGTTCGGCTAGACCTCGACTGGCAGGATCCTTGGTATTCGAAATTCCGCACCAGGAATCTCCGGCGCCAGTACGATGCGCCGCTCAACGTCTTTCTCTACGCCGAGCCCTACGAGGTGCGTGTCGAGATCGTCGCGCGGCCCTTCGACCTGCAGCAGTGGGTTGATCTCGGGGTTCGCGGAGGGGCGGTCATCGCGGTAGAGCAACAGCAGGAGCTGAAGCGCCGCGCGGCGGAATTTCTCGCCGGACACGTCACGCTGAAGATCGATGGCGATCCGGTCGAGCCCGCATTCGATCGGATTCACTTTCTGCGGCGAACCTTGCGGAGCAGCCGGGTGATCGACCCGCCGGAAGACCTCGATCCCTACTCGGCGACACTCGGAGTGATTTTCGTCGCGCCGACATCGGGCTTGCCCGATGAGGCCAGCTTGACGTGGGATCTGTTCAGTTCGCGGATCACGCGGGTGCCCGCGGCTGCAACCGACGAAGCCGGGCCTCTCAGGTTCATACTCGATTCCGGTGACCGGGTGTTGCGCTGGCAGAATTTCCTGAAGCATCCAACGCTGCCGACACTCTCCCCAGTGACGCTGCCAGCGGGTAGGGCGGCTCGTATTGCCGCTGCGGCGACGCCCTGGCTGGGGCTGTTGTTGGCTGCCGTGGTGACGCGTCTGGTGGTCGGGAGGGTTCGTGGGAGGTCGCCGAAACTCGCCGGCTGGGTAGCGTGTGGGGTTCTCGCGTTGCTCCTCACGGCGTCCTTCCGGGAGATGCGAGGAGTTACGATCGATGACGAGGAAGCTGCGGAGATTCTCTCGGCGGTGCTCCACAACGTCTATCGGGCATTCGATTTCCGAGACGAGAGTGCGATCTATGACGCACTCGAGCGCAGTGTCGCGGGGGATCTTCTGGAAGTCACCGATCTAGCCGCGGCGGAGGGATTCGTGGCGCGGGGCACCTGGACCGTGATGGGTTCGGTCGGCCATTGGGGGCACATCCACAACCGCCAGAACCAGTATCAGGCAGACGTGACCCTCGAGCCGGTTGCGGGACACTGGAAGATCACGGCTCTCGAGCTGCTGCAAGAGGAACGCCTCTAACGTGCCGGTCGAGACGATGGTGCAGCTCTCCGAAATCGAGTTCCGATACCCGGTCGGAGGTTTCGCGCTCCGAATCCCGTTGCTCGAGGTCGCGCGCGGTGAATCGGTGGCGGTCATCGGGCCCAGTGGGTCGGGCAAGACCACGCTGCTGCAGCTCATCGCCGGCATCTCGCTACCCGCGAGCGGCACGGTAACGACGAACGGCACCGCGGTGAATCTTCTCGATGACGCCGCTCGGCGCGAATTTCGCATCCAGAACCTCGGCCTGGTCTTCCAGGAGTTCGAGTTGCTCGAGTATCTGAGTGTCCTCGATAACGTGCTGTTGCCGTACCGTATCCACCCGCGACTCACGCTGGATTCAGGGGTCCGCGCGCGGGCGTTGGCGCTCGCCGAGTGCGTCGGCGTATCGAGCAAGCTCGACCGCAAGGCCCGGAAGCTCTCGCAGGGTGAAAAACAGCGTGCCGCGGTCTGCCGAGCCCTCATCGCCGAGCCGAGGCTGTTGCTCGCAGATGAACCGACCGGCAACCTCGATCCGGACAACAAGCAGCGCGTACTCGACATCCTGTTCGAGCAGGCAAGCGATTCCCACTCGACGCTGATCGTAGTAACCCACGACCGCGACCTGCTCGATCGCTTCGAACGCGTGATCGACGTGAAGGAGTTCCACGCCGATCGGGGAAAGTCATGACGGACATCTTGTTCCTGGCGTGGCGTTACCTCGCACACTACCGCGTCAAGACCGCCATACTGGTTACGTCGATCGCGCTGATCGTGTTCCTGCCGGTGGGCCTCAATGTCCTCGTCGGGCAGAGCGCCGAACAGCTGACCGCGCGCGCCGAAGCGACGCCGCTATTGGTCGGCGCGAAGGGCAGTCCACTCGAGTTGGTATTGAGTTCGCTCTACTTCGAATCGGACGTTCCGGATGACATCCCGTGGGCGGAGCTGGAAGCGATCGCGGATTCAGGGCTCGCCCAACCGATTCCCCTGGATGCGCGGTTCCGGGCCCGCGCGCACCCGATCGTGGGAACGTCGCTCGAATACTTCGACTTCCGTGGCCTACGGCTTGCGGAGGGTCGGCGCATGGCGGTCGTCGGAGAGTGCATGCTCGGTGCACGCGCGGCCGCTGATCTTGCTGTCGGAGTCGGCGATGCGGTGCTGTCATCTCCCGAGAGCCTCTTCGACCTCGCCGGGGTGTACCCGTTGCGGATGCGAGTGGTCGGCGTCTTCGCAGCTTCGCACACACCCGATGACCGGGTTGTCTTCGTCGACGTGAAGACGAGCTGGATCATCCAGGGACTCGGCCACGGGCATCAAGACCTCGCAGCGGCCGGTGCGGCGGCGGCAGTGCTGAAGCAGGAAGGGAATCTGATTACTGCCAATGCCTCGGTGGTGCAGTACAACGAGATTACTCCCGAGAACATCGATTCTTTCCACTTTCACGGGGACCTCGGTGAGTACCCATTGACCGGGGTGATCGCGGTGCCCCGCGACGAGAAATCCGGTGTATTGCTGATGGGCCGCTTCGAGCGGCCCGAGGTGGCAGCGCAGATCGTGCGTCCCGCGACTGTGATGACGGAATTGCTCGACACGGTCTTCACCGTGCGGGCTTACGTGGTTGCAGCGATCGGCTTCGCAGGGGTGGGGACACTCGCCACGGCTGCGCTGGTGTTCCTGCTGTCCTTGCGACTGCGGGAGCGCGAGATCGAGACCATCGTGAAGATTGGTGGCTCTCCCATGCGCGTGGCCGCGATCCTGGTGTCGGAGATCGTGGTGGTGCTCGTGCTCGGCGCGGCGTTCGCGGGCGTGCTGGCCGTACTCGCGAGCCGCTATGGATCAGAGGCGATTCGGCTGTGGATCACATCATGAGACCCGGATGGATGACCAGACGCGTGCCGATTCTCGCAGCGGCCATCGGCCTGATCGGGCTCGCATTGGCACTCGCATGCGGTACGGGTGAAGCCGAGAAGCCGCCGGGAGCCGAAGCGGAGCTGCGCGATGAGCGGCTCCTGGTATTCGCGGTGGCGTATCCGCTCCAGTACTTCGCGGAGCGGATCGGTGGCGACGCGGTCGTCGTGCGCTTCCCAATCCCGGCCGGGATCGATCCGGCGCAATGGTCGCCCAGCGCGGAGATCGTGGCGGAGTACCAGGCCGCCGATCTGGTGTTGCTAAACGGTGGTGGCTACGCGCAATGGCTGAAGCGCGCATCGTTGCCGCGGCGTCGGCTGGTCGATACCTCGGCCGGATTTCCAGAGCGACGGCTGCGCGAGAGTGGGGGGGTCGAGCATGCTCACGGCCCCGAAGGTGAACACGCCCATGCAGGTGTGGCTCCGATGACCTGGATCGATCCGGAACTCGCGATCGCCCAGGCTCGCGCCATCACGGACGCGCTGATTGCGGTCCGACCGAGCGCGGCCGAACGCTTCGAGAGTGGCTTCGCAGCACTCGAGCGCGACCTGCGCGCCCTGGAGCATAGCTTCGCGGTGGCCGCACAGGAACTCGGCGGCGCGCCGTTGTTCTTCTCCCACCCCGTCTACCCCTACTTCATCCGCCGCTACGGTTTGAACGCGCGATCGTTGCATTGGGAGCCGCACGAGGTGCCGACGGAGGCGATGTGGACGGATTTCCGGGCTGCTCTCGTCGAGCATCCGGCCCGGTGGATGCTCTGGGAGGCGCCCCCGGAAGCCGCGAGCGAAGCTCTCCTGGAAAGTCTCGGGGTGCGCAGTCGCGTGTTCGATCCCTGTGCACAGCCTTCGGAATCGGGGGATTATCTCGAGCGGATGCGCCGAAATGTCGAAGAATTCGAAACACTGGGGGTAAACCAGCCGGCAGTCTCGGGCGTCCAATAGGGCAATAGGGCAATAAGGCGTCAGGTTCGAGAGGTGCCAGTGGAGTCGGTCGCCGTGTTGGAAAGCAGCCGGGTGGATCCCAAACTCGAAATTCGTTTCGAAGCGTTGGTCCACTCGCACCGCGAGCGTGCACGGCGCCTGGCGTGGCGACTCGTCGGGGGCGACGCGGCCGCGGCGGAGGACGTGACCCAGGAAGCCTTCGTGAAAGCCTTTCGCGGTCTGTCGAGATTTCGCGGTGAGGCCGCTCTCGAGACCTGGTTCTACCGCATTCTGGTTCGTCAGGCCTACAGCTATCGGCGTTGGCGGGGCATCCGCGATTTCTGGGACAGCGGCTCTACGGCCGAGCCGGCTGATCCATTTCCCGATCCGACACGAGACCCGGGGCTGCAACGGCGGATCGCGGCTGCACTCGGAGAGCTTACGCGCAGTCAACGCGAGGTCTTCGTGCTGGTCCACCTCGAGGGATTTCGCGTGCGGGAATGCGCCGAGCTGCTCGAGAAACCGATCGGGACCGTGAAGAGCCATCTGCACCGCGCACTGGCGCGCATGCGCTGCGAGCTCACGGACCTCGTGGAACCCGATATCGCGCGGGAAAACGGAGAGAATCGATGAACGAGAAACTGGAAGAGCAGCCGTCGCTGTCGGCCGAGGACGCAGAGTTCATCGGGCGATTGGCGGAGCATTATGTTCCACCTCCACTCAGTGCAGCGCGAAGCACAGAGCTCGACGCGGAACTGCGCGGTCGGATCGTCACGCCACGTGGCCTTGCTTTCGAGCGGCCGGCGTTCGCGACCGCGGCGGTGGTCCTCGCGATCGGTTTGGCGTTGGCGCTGGGCGCGTTCGAATCGACCGCACCCGAGGGCGCCCGGCCCGACGTGGTGTTCGTAGCTAGCCCGTCAGCCGCTGACTGGGAGCGAGGACTCTTCGATCCGGACGCGCTCGACGATTTCGATGCAGGCGACGATCTGGGGGGGCTACCCGACGACTATGCGGCAATCGCTGGGATCTTTCTCGACGGGTGAGCGGGTAAACCCTTTGGATCGTTCAGCGCTCCAAAGAGTCGGAGAGCCATCGGCCATAGAGTTCGAGGAGACAACATGCTGAAATTGAAAAATGTCTTGGTCGCCGTGATCGTGGCAATGGGGATCGCGTTGGTGTTGCCCACGCTCGCGCAGGCTGAAGCCGACGATGAAGCGCGCAGCTCCGATCGCAGGCCGGGTGGCTCGCGTCACGGGGCGCGCCGCGGACCGGATCCGGGGCGTTTCATCGACCGACATGGAGAAGAACTCGGCGTCGATGCCGAGACCCGCGAATCGATCCAGGCTATCGCCGACGCCTCGCGGATGCGGTCCCAGCGGATACGCGGCGAGATCGAGGTCGAGGAGGCAACGATGCGCGAGCTGCTTTCGCAGCCGTCGCCCGACGAAGCCGCGGTGATGTCGCAGGGCGATCGCCTCGGGGCACTGAAATCACAGCATAGGAAGAACCGCCTGGAGGCGATGCTCGCGATCCGTAAGCTTCTCACGCCCGAACAGCGTGAACAGCTGATCGGGATGCGCGAAGGGCGTCGGCAGGGTCGTGGTGAAGGTCGCAGATTCGACGAAGAGGGTGGACCCCGCCGAGGCGAGCGCTCCGGGAAGGGGCGGCGTGGTCCGCGTGCCGGCTGTCGTGACGATATGGCGAAGCTGTGCTCGGGGTCCGAATCCGGGCGAGCGAGGTTGCAGTGCCTGGATGCCCAGTGGGAAAATCTCTCGGACGACTGCCGGGCTGCCTTCGAAGGCCGCGGTCGCCGCGGCCCGCGACCCGATCGGCCCGTCGATTCGGGTACCGAATAGCCGATCGAGAAATCGATCGGTGGGCCGTGGTTCAGGCCTCGTGTGCGTGCAGGAAGTCCAACAGGCTGTGGGCATCCAGGTAACTGAACTCCACCTGGCCGAGTCGCACGCTGTCCCCTGATTTGAGCTCCATTGGCGGGCCATGACCCTGTGAAGGAACGGAATCCGAATTCACCATGGTGCCGTTCGTGGAGCCCGCATCCTGGATCGCGAGGCCGCCGCGTTCGGCTTCCTTCACAAATGCGTGAAAGCGCGAGACGCTGATGTCCGGGATCACGACGTCGTTGTTCGCCGTCCTTCCCAGCGTGACAAGGTGTCCCGCCGATCGCTCGGTCCTTCGGAGCGGGTAGGCGAGCAGCGAGAGCCCGGCCGTGTGGTCGGAGGTCTCGTCATCGCTCTCGAGGTTGACGACGGTCATCGAGGGTCCCGCCGGTCTACGCAATTCGGCTGCTGTCAGCATCAGGAAGGCGCTTCCGTGGCGGTCTTCGAAATCTTCCTTGGAGAGATCACGGGCATCCGCGCGCAACGCTGAGATCGGGATGCCGCTGCCGTATTCTCCGGGATCAGGGCTCGCTGATTGGGTCATGTCGGACTCCTGCTGTTTAGAGTCAGGTCGGATGTCGGGGCGGGCGACTTGA
Organism: Deltaproteobacteria bacterium; assembly: GCA_019310425.1. Taxonomy (GTDB): domain Bacteria; phylum Myxococcota_A; class UBA9160; order UBA9160; family SMWR01; genus JAFDEI01. Next base: position 38,367 of record JAFDEI010000018.1, read on the forward strand.
GGCTCCGGTCCACGGGCCGGCTCCGGACGTTCTCGAGGGATTCGACTTCGACCGATTCTTCGACGGTCACGACGTTCCGGTCGCTTTCAATGATCGATTCCCGCGTGGCGCTCAGCCGGACGCGGTGCGCCGGATTCCGAGATTCACGATGCGTTGAAGCAGCTGGGGGTATGCGATACCGGCGGCCTTCGCGGAGGCCGCGACTTCTTCCGAACGCGCGATCTCGGGGTTGGGGTTTGCCTCGAGGCAGTAGATCCGCCCACCATCGTCAATGCGGTAGTCGATGCGTGCGTAGCCTCCGAGTTGCAACGTCCGATAGACACGCTTCGAGGTCTTCACGATCTGCTGCGCCAGTGCTTGGTCGAGTCGCGGTGTGACGATCTTCACTCCGTGCTCCTTCTGGTAGCGCACATCGTGCTTCACCTTCTCGGTGGCAATCAGGGGTTCGTTGGCGTCATTCTTGCTCACTATGAGTTCCTGGGGCGGTAGCACCTCGAGTCGACGGTTCCCGAGCACGGCCACGTAGACCTCGCGCCCCGGGATGAACTGCTCCACGATCGCGTCGGTTTCGAAGCGTTCGTGAATGAACTGTACGCGGGCCGCGAGGCTCTCATCGTCACGGACGAGTGAGGTCTTCGCGATTCCGGCCGAACTCTCTTCCATCAGCGACTTGACGATCAACGGAAACTCGATGCGCCGTGACCGCCGGACGGTACGTCCGCGGCGGACGACGAAGAATCGAGGTACCGGAATCCGGTGGTAGCTGAGCAGCTTCTTCGAGAGCGCCTTGTCGCGCGCGAGCACCAGCGCGCGCGGGTTGCAACCGGTGTACGGGACGCCCAGCAACTCGAGGTAGGCGACGATGTGTTGGTCGAATACGGCCTCGTTCTGGAACTCTTCGAGGAGATTGAAGACGATATGGGGCCGCCATTGCTGGACCGTTTCGCGGATCGGTTTCAAGTCTTCGTTGACGCCGAGCTGACGAACCTCGTGGCCGATTCCGCGCAGTGTTTCGACGACGTCACGCTCTGTCTTGATGCGCTCCAGCTCTGACGGGGCCAGATCGTCGAGGCTCATCGGCACGAGGAAGTCCTCGTGAATCAGCACCAGTACGCGCAGTCGCCTCACAGCGCGTGCCACTCACGGCCGCGGTAGACGTACTCGACGCTGCGCGCGGCCAGCAGGATGGCGAAATCGATCAGAATGTCCTCAGCGGGGTGCCCGACGCGGAGGTCGAGTTCTCGACAACGGACGATCATGTCCTTCAGCACGACCTCCAGAGCGTACTCCCGCTTGCCGGTTCCCTGTGCGACCATCTTGCGGATCCTCGGACCATTCCGTCTCAGGAAATTCGCAGCCCGCTCGCGGCCGGATGACGCGGAGTCGGCACCAAAGATGCGGCGCAGGTCGGCATCGTAGAGATTGTTGGAGACACCTTCGAAGCGTGCGCGCTTGGCGGCGTAATATTCGCGGACGGTCTGGCGCAGGCCGGAGATCGGTTCGACGCGCGCGCGACTGCGCACCCGCGGTGGCTGGCCCGAAAGTTCGCTCATCAACTGATCGACGTACTCGAGTTTCCGGAGCGCTGGCCAGCCCGCGTAGCGCTCACGCCAGCGTGACCCGGGCGTGAGCCAGATGGCGAAGGTCTCTGCGAAGTCTTCGTCCGGATGGGCCTGAGCGTACCAGTAAGCGAGATGCAGCACGTGGCGGCGGCTGGCCGGATTCGGTCGGTAGTATTCCGGATACGGTCGCGAAGAGTTGCCGAAGCGCGCCTGCCAGCGCGGCCGCCGGTGGAGTTCGAACGCGTGCTGGACCGCGTGTCCGATCTCGTGCCGGAGTAGCTTGCGACATTGCGCGAGTGTGCCGCCTTCGACTTCGAGCATCTGCTTGCGTTCGAGGCGCTTCAACCTCGGGTGCGCCAGGTAAAACGGAATCGCGACTCCGATGATACCCTCGGGCGAGAACCAGTCGTCCGAGAGCCAGAATGCCGGGCGTAACCGCAGCCCGCGGTTCGCGAGTTCGTTCACGACGCCGCGGATGGGTGCCTCGAGCCAGCTGCCTTCGAGCGATACTCCGAGGTCGCACAGGCGAGTGTCCAGGATCGTCTCTTCGGGCGAGCCGTCGAGCGGCGATCGTCCACTGTTTGTTTTCATGCTGCGGCTTCCAACTCTCGTGGTCCGGCGGGCGATTCCAGCTTGCTGCGCGTTGGCCCACCACCCGATCCTCGGGCGGTGGGCCTGGGTATCGACCATAGCCGCTGCAGTGATCATCGGAAGAGCAGTCTGTCAGGAGTCCGATTCGGGCAGACCGTCCCGGAGCGATATACTGCGTCCGAGTCGGAGGGAAGATGCGAGCCGAAGCCGTCCCGCGAAGGAGCCCCGAGGAGATCCGCGAATTGCGTGCGAAGCATGGTGACGTTCGGCTGCTCGACGTCCGCACCCGCGATGCCCGCGAGCTTCATCCGCAGGCAGTTCCCGGTGCCGAGTGGGTTCCCCTTGCCGACGTGGTCGAGTACGCGCGCTCTCTGCCTCGCGATATTCCGCTCGTCACCTATTGCACCTGACCCGAAGATGCGAGCAGTGCCCGTGCGGCACTGTGGCTCAGCGCCGAAGGCTTTGGGGGTGTCTGCGTGCTGGCGGGCGGTCTCGACGCCTGGCTGAGTTCCGGACTCCCGGCTGTCGAGGTGGACTTCGGGGTGCAGCCCGACGTGGCGCGTGGAACCGTAGCGGACCGCAACGTGGCTTCCGATTCGGGCGTGGCGCATGCCAATGCGTTCCTGCCGAGTCTGGTCGAGCACTATGTCGAGCGCAGCGATCTGCCGCTGCGGCGGGAGCTCACGGTCCTGTTCGTCGACATCGCGGATTCGACTCCGCTGATCGTCCAGCGTGAACCGGAAGCAGCCCTCGCGCTGGTGCAGCGATTCATGGAGGCCGTCACCGAGGTGGCGCTGTCCTTCTGCGGCGATGTGAAAGACTACGAGGGTGACGGGGCGATGCTGTACTTCGAGTCGGTGACCGAAGGCGTCCAGGCCGCGTTCGCGATTCGCGAGCGGATCGCCGTGCAGCCTGCGGATGACGTGCGCCTGCACGCGCGCCTGAGTCTCGATGTCGGCAGCGTCGTGATCGGGATCATCGGCAGTCCGATGCGGCGTTCGGTGGCCCTGATCGGTCCGAGCATCAACCGGGCCGCGCGAATGCTGAAGGAGATTCCGCCGGATGGCATCATTGCGACCCACGCCGTCGTCGATCGCCTGAATGCGGAGACTCCGCGCCTGGCCGGGCGTTTCGCGCCGCTCGATGCACCCCTGGTGTTGAAGGGCTTCGAGCAGGAGGTCGTCAACGCCTACTCGGCTCGGGACTGACCCTGCTCGTGTAGGTTGCTAGGGTGAAGCGATGGGGGTAAGCGAGGAACGGATGCGGGCCCTGATCGGCCACGCGTTTCCCGGTGGCCACTACCGGATCGAGCCCTGGGAGAACTTCCTGTTGACCGAGGCGACCGGCGCGGAGCGTCTGCCCGACGGACTCGCCCATCCGATCCACTTGTTCCACGTTCCGATCGCCGGCGTGGGAATCGGGATCAGCGAACTCTTCGAACTCGCAGAAGCTCCGTCGGATGCGTCGGTCACGATCGACTATTACGACTGGGAATTCTTCGAGCCGTTGCGCGAATCACTGCGGTACACGATGCGGGGCGGGGTGCGCGAGCACGAACGCACCCCACACGAAGACGGGACCATCGTCGATTCGCTCACCTATTGCATCGAGGTGCTCGCCGAAGCCGGGCAGGTCGTCGCTCGGGCGACCTTCCGTTGGCACTTCTGGCGGTTCGCGGAATGAAGGTGAAAGTCGGCGATCGCGTCCCGGAATGGACGCTCGAGCGCGTCACGCCGGAGCGGATGCGCACCGTGGCTGCGATCTTTCGCGATCCGAACCCAGTGCATTGGGACCGCGAATTTTCAGAGCGCGTCGGCCTCGCTGGACGAGTCGTGAATCAGAGCCCCGTGAACCTCGGCTACGTGGTGAACATGCTGCTGGCCTGGACGGGCCCCGCGAGCCTTCGGCGACTGCGGGTGGAGTTTCCGGCTCCCGTGCTCGACGGTGATCGGGTCATGGCCGGCGGGGTCGTGAAAGCGATCCACTCGGAGGGCGGGCGGAGACTCGCGGAATGCGAGGTCTGGCTCGATCGCCAGGACGGGCAACGCGCTGTCCAGGGGATCGCGGTGGTGGAGTTGCCAACGGGCGGATAGTTGCCTGTGGGAGTGGGTTGGCAGCGGTTTCCGCGCCTTGCTGATGAGCGGGTGCAGCCTGCCTAATCTCATGCGCAATTCCGGGCACCAGATACCTCAACTTACATTCCAGATCGGCCGATTTCTCAAGTTGAAAGAACTCGAGGAAAGCCAGCATGCAACACGCACTGATCATCCTGATTGCCGTCTTGACGGCGACTGGCGTAGCGGGGGCGGAGTCGTATACCAGCATTCCCGCGGCACCGATCGCGATCCCGGACGGAAACGCCAACCCCATTTTCGACAGCATCGACACATCCGTCGACTTTGGTGCTGGTGACACGGTGACGTTCGTGTCGATCGACCTGATGATCGACCACACCTGGGTTGGCGATCTCGAGATCGTGCTGAGGAGTCCGGGCGGCGTCGAGTTGACCCTCATGGCGCGTCCCGGAGACAATCAGCCCGAGGGCGATTTCGAGGATCCCTGGGGCAGTGGCGCCGACTTCGTATCGAGCAATCCAATTACGTTCATCGATTCCGGCCCGACCTCGGCCGAAGCCATGGGCAGCGTGAACGTCGTAGGCGGCGACATCCTGGCCAGCAGCTACTTCCCCGATCGGAACGGGTGGGACAGCGACATTGATACCTTCGCGGAATTCGTCGGTGACCCCGCCGCCGGACTCTGGGAGCTACAGATCCAGGACTATGCGAACCTGGACACCGGCGACCTCGTGAGTTGGACCTTGAACATTCTCGCGATCCCGGAGCCCTCGACGGGCGTGCTGCTCGGACTCGGGTTGCTCGGCCTGGCCGGTGGGGAGCGCTGGTCCGCACGTCGCTGACGCCACTTGCGGGCGCTGCGGGCCCGCCGTCGGTCTCGAGCTGGCGCCGAGGCTGGGGGCGAAGCGCTCCCGATGATATCGTCGCGCGCTCCGGCCGGGAGCCGTTCAGGGAGCAGATGGGTGTCGACTCGGATTCCCGCCGTCACGCGGGTCTACAAGAATCACCACCTCGACTCGACGCGCTGGGACGTCTATGCGCCGCGCGCCGGCGACATCATCGTGACCACCTCTTACAAGTCCGGCACGACCTGGGCCCAGCAGATCCTGAGCTGGCTGCTGCGGGGTGACACCGCGGCCGTGCTCGAGATGCGCGACGTTTCACCGTGGGTCGACGCCTGCTTCATGGGGGTCGAAAAGGAGGATCTGCGGGAGCGGGTCGCGGCGCTGCCCGATCGGCGCTTCTTGAAGAGCCATCTCCCACTCGATGGCCTGCCGTATTACCCCGAAGTTCATTACATCATCCTCGGTCGCGATCCCCGCGATGTCTTCATGTCGCTTCATAATCACTACCGAAATTACACCGATCTGATTTACGAAGTCATGAACGATCGCGAGCGTCTGGTGGGCGAGCCGATTTCGGGTTGCCCCGAGGATCCGCGGGTGCTGTGGCGTGACTGGATCGGCCGCGGCTTCTTCGAGTGGGAGAGCGAAGGCTACCCGTTCTGGGCGAATATGGGACACGCGCAGAGCTATTGGGAGTACCGCAACCTGCCGAACTTCCTGTTCCTGCATTACTCCGACATGCTCGCGGACCTCGAGGGAGCCGTGCGGCAGATCGTCGAGTTCGCCGCGATCGATGCCTCCGAGGAGCGCATCCGCAAAGCCGTCGAAGAGACGACGTTCGCACGAGTGAAGGAACGCGCAGATGCACTGCCCGAGGATCAGGACTCTTCGCGAATCGCGTTTCGCGGTGGTGCAGGTTCGTTCTTCTACAAGGGTGTGAACGGTCGCTGGCGTGACGTGCTGACGAACGAGGATCTCGCACTCTACCAGGCGGCGAAGGCGCGCGTGCTGTCGCCAGAATGTGCGGCCTGGCTCGAACGGGGCGGCCCGCTCCCCGACTAGATCAGTTGTGGCTCGAAGATTGGGTCCGGCACGCGAAATGCAATATAGGCCCGCATGCAGCGTCGCCTTCGGAGCTTCCCCCCCCCGCACTGTCCGAACCCCGACTGTGATTCCCATGCCGATTCGGGGACTTGGCGCTTCAAGAAAAAGGGCTTTTTCGAACGCGCCAGAGGCCCGCGCCGCGTTCAGCGGTACATCTGTCAACACTGCCGCCGTAACTTCAGTTCACAAACCTTTTCCGTCGACTATTGGCTGAAGTCCCCGCAGCTCCTAAAAACCGTCTTCTGGGGCATCGTCAACTGCTCGGGGCTGCGCCAGATCGCCCGCGCCACGGGGGTCCGCCACGCGACGCTTCAACGCCACGTCGAGCGCCTCGGCCGCCACTGCCTGTTGTTCCACGAGTCCCTGCGACCTCCATCTCCCGAAGAACCCGTCGTACTCGACGGCTTCCGCACCCTCGAGTCCGGACACTATTGGCCCTTCGACCTGCAGCTGCTCGTGGGCGTCTCCAACTACGTCTACGGCTTCAACGATGCCGAACTCCGCCGTGGCGGTAGCCACAAGCCGCGACAGTTGGCGAAACGGCTGCGACTCGAAACCCGCTTCGGCCGCCCGGATCCCCAAGCCACCCGGAAGGCCGTCCAAGAGCTTGCGACGCGACTCATAGCAGAGGGCGCTGCAGTCGAGCTTCACTCCGACGCCCACCAGGCCTACCCCCGGGCCTTCGCGCGACTAACAAACCGGGAGATCCACCACCACGTCACGTCGTCCAAGGCCCCCCGGACTCCGAGCAACCCGCTGTTTCCGGTCAACCTCGCAGACCTGCTGCTGCGGCACTGCAGTGCGAACCACAAACGCGAGACGATCGCGTTCTCGAAGCGGCGGCAGGGCGCGCTGTACCGGGCGGCGATCTGGTTGGTG
>JAFDEI010000019.1 GCA_019310425.1 Deltaproteobacteria bacterium
ACCCACGGCTCGAGACGGAAACACGTGGCATCGACTGGCTATTCAAGATCGACGATCACTTCGAGCGGTCGGTCTGGGTCAACCCCGACCCCGAGCGTGGCTGGGAGCGCACGCAGACGACGAAGGTGATCAAGAGCATCTTTTCGATGTATCACTTGAGCGTCGATGGGCTCGAGGACGCCGTGGGCTCATTGGTGGGAGCCCGTCGCGCGGCTTGAGCGCTGGGAAAGGTCGGCGCCCCCTGCGGAATCTGATTGAATTGTCCGCTGAGCACTGTGTAGGCGGCCGTGCCCGGACTTCTGAGCGCTCGCGAAGAACCGTGGCTCGATCCACTATGCCCTCGCATGCAACGGCGGCATTCAGCCTGCAGACCGTCGTCGTTCTCGCTTGGCCCTGAGCCTGTCCGAACGCGAGGAGATTTCACGTGGCCTGGCGGAAGGCCAGTCGATGCGGGAGATCGCTTCCTCGATCCAGCGCGCTCCTTCGACGGTGAGCCGAGAGGTCGGACGCCATCGCGGTCGTGAGGAGTATCGAGTGTTTCCCGTCAGCAGAAGTCGGACAATCGGGTGACCTAATCTAAGAGACACTTTACGGGGTCTGAGACCCCGAGGAATGCGTCCACTGGCTGTCACGACCTCCTTCGTTGCAGAAGAGCCCATCTCGGGCCTCCCTTGCTATTCAACAGAACATGGCGTTATCGGACCTGGAATTTTCGTAGCTTGTCTCGCCTATCCTCCGAGAAGCGAGATCTTGTGCGATATCTCGGCCAGCAACGAGTCTAGATCCAGGTATCGATCGCGTGTGTCATCCGCGGACGGAGAAAGAGGGAAGAGCGGAAAAGCCTGATGAAATCAGGTCGGACGAATATTGAGAACACACAGGGGTTCGCGCCAGTGCCAACCTCTACGGCCTGATCGAAAGCACCGAGGCGAATTGCTTCGACTGCGAATGGAGCGGGCCGCGCTCCATTCGACCTAGGCTGCGCTCGAAGCGAATGCCGACAGCTGAGGTTGGATCAGCCCGCTCGTGATCAGCGCCTCGTGGACCAGGTCGCGAACCTCGGGCTGCCACAGGAAGGAGATGTGGCTGCCCTGGTACCAGGCCACGCGCGGTTCGTCCCAATGGCGCCACAGGTCGCGCGCGTGATCGGGTGTGGTCAGCTGGTCGGAGACGCCTGCGTATAGGAAGCGGCGCTCGCGCGGGACCTTCGGTTCGAAGCCGAACGGCGACACCACCGACAGCAGCTGTTCGATCGCCTCGAAGGGGACCCCGATGGTTTTCGCAGCGCGGATGGCGATCCCGGGCATGTGGGACTGGAGCAGCCGTGAGAAATCGGTCGCGGGGACGCCGACGATCACGCAGTCGATGTCGGAGTCGAGCGAGGCGTGAAGCGCGGCCGTGTAGCCGCCGAGCGAGACGCCGTAGGTCCCGATCGCGGGGGCCCCCTGCGATCGCAGCCAGCCCGTAAGCCGCCGGATGTCCCACACCGCCTGAGCCTGGGCGTGCAGAGTGTCGACGAAGTCGCCCGAGAAGAAACCGTCGCCACCGCGTCGCCCGATGCGGCGGGGGCCGTGCAGGGGCATCACGGGCACCGCGACGTTGAGCCCGAGGTGTCGGTAGAGCCAGTGGGCGCGGAAGCCGGTGAAATCCACCAGCGGGCTGCCCATGCGGTAGCCCGGAATGCAGACGAGCCACGGCCGCGGTGGCCCCGGGTGCTTCAGCAGCCACGCGTGTCCGGTGCGGTTGGGTTCGTACTCGAGCCAGCGATCGCGTCCAGGCGCGTCCGGATGCGGCTCGTACTCACTCTCGAAGCGGAGGTGCCGGTACGGTAGGAAGCGCGCGCGCAGCTCGTCGATGCGCGTGACCTCGAGCGGCGGTGGGTCGCCGTGGTAGCCGGTAGGGTCGTCGAACCAGCCGTTGTTGTCGAAAAGTTCGAGGTTGCCGTGGAGTTCGCCGCTCAGCCGTTTGCGGTCGCGCGGTGAGACCATCGGCGCCATCGCGAGCTCGGTTGCAAAGAAGAAATCATCGAGCAACGCCTTCGTCTCGGTACGCCAACCGCGTAGGCGTTCGGGGATGCCTTCCTGCGAGGTGCTGCGGCGCCGTTCCACGATGCGCGATGCGACCATCAGCGGTGCGATGCCGGATCGAACCGCGACAGTGAGTCCATTCGTCAGTCTTGCCAGCATCCGGCCCCCCTCCGGTAGAACTGGTTGCACTGCTCGCGCGAGCTGCTCCGGTTGCCCGGGAGCCTGCCTGCGCGGGTCCCCCCACTCAGTAGATTATCGGCCATCTACCTCCAGAAGATTATCGATGATTCACCTCCGCTTGACCGAGTTTTCTTACAAATTGGCCATCTTTTTCGTGTTTTCCTCCGTTCTGGGGCGTTCTGGTGCACTTCTGGCTTCCCCAATCCGGCGGCGCAGGTTCCGCGTCGGCGGCAGGTGCGTGGCGCCCTGCGCACGATCGAACAGCCCCCGTGACGATCGTGCGACGAATCGGAGTCGATTCGCCCACCGCCCGCATCCGTACTTCCCCCCCAGGGCGCGGTTGATATGGTTCCAGGGCATGTCGGAACGAATTCTCGTAGTCGACGACGAGCCCGATCTCCTCGAGCTGGTTCGCCTCAACCTCAGCCAGGCGGGTTTCGAGGTCGACACGGCGGCCAGCGGTGGCGAGGCGATGAAATCGCTGCAGGCCGTGCGCCCGGACCTGATGGTGCTCGACCTGATGCTGCCCGATCTGTCCGGCACCGATCTGTGTCGCCAGCTTCGCTCCGACCCGTCGTTCGCGGAGCTTCCGATCATCATGCTCACCGCACGCGCGGACGAGGTCGACCGCGTCGTGGGCTTCGAACTCGGCACCGACGACTATGTTACGAAGCCCTTCAGCCCGCGCGAGCTGGTACTGCGGGTGCGCGCGGTGTTGCGGCGTCGGAATCCGAGTGTGGACGAATCGGGCCTGCTCGTCCACGGTACGCTGCAGCTCGATGCTGCTCGACACCGCTGCTTCGTCGGTGGTGCCGAGGTCGCCCTCACCGCCAAGGAATTCGAGCTCCTCTCGCAGTTGATGCGTCAACCCGGGCGGGTAATGAGCCGCGACGGGTTGCTCGATCGCGTGTGGGGATCCGATATCACGGTGACGACCCGAACCATCGATACCCACGTCAAGCGGCTGCGCGAGAAGCTCGGAGAGGCGGGTGATCTGATCGAAACCGTTCGCGGAATCGGTTACCGATTCGCCGAGTGAGCGCCTCGCCTGACCCGCGACCGGATCTTCGCCTGCGAGCCCGCCCGAGGTGGAGCGAGTCGTGACGCGAAGCCAGCTGGTCCTGATGTCGGTGATCACCGCCCTGGTGGTCCTGGTGGTCGCCGTCTCGGGTTCGCTCGCAGAGCACAGCCTGCGCGAGCGCGAGATGGCGAAGTTCACGCGTTCACTCGAGCGGCGCGCGATGCTGGTTCGCGAACTCACGAGCGGACTTCCGTTCGACGTCGCACAGCGTGACGCGTTGGACGCGATCGCCGATCGAGCCCAGCGCGCAGCCGCGGCACGGGTGACGCTGATCACTTCGAGCGGCGCGGTCGTAGGCGATTCCGATGTGCCGCTCGGCAAGCTTTCCGAGGTGGAGAGCCACGCAGACCGCCCCGAAGTTCGCGCCGCACTCGAAGGGCGGGTCGGCAGCAGCACGCGCCGCAGCGACACGGTTGGTCGACCCCTGCTCTATCTCGCGATCCCGGACGCGCTTGGTGTCGGTGTCGTGCGTCTGGCGGTCGACGTCTCGGACATCGATGGCGCGGTAGCGGAGCTGCGGCACTCTTTGATCGTGGCCGGGGCGATCGGCATCGCAGCTGCGATCGCAGTCTCGTTCGGCTTGTCGTGGCTCACGTTGCGACCGCTGCGTGAAATGCGCCGGGCGGCCGACTCGATCGCCGGCGGAGATCTCGGCAGTCGCTTGACGGCGCGCGGGATCGACGAACTCGGTGGGATCTCGACGGCGATCAACCAGATGGCCGAGCAGATTCGCGAACGGATCGAAGAGACCACCAGCGAAAAGGACCAACTCCAGGCGGTGCTGAACGGCATGGTCGAGGGAGTGCTGGTCGTGGATATTGCTGGACGTGTGTTGCTCTTGAACGACCGGTTGCGCGAGTTCTACCAGATCCCGAACGAAGTCTTCGGGTGTCCTGTGCTCGAGGTGGTTCGCGATGCCGAGGTCGATGCGCTGCTCGGCGAAGCGGCGGCCACCGATCACGCGGTGTCGCGCAAGATCACGACGATTCGCGCCGACCGACGCACCTTTCGCGTGCACGCGGTCCGTTTTCCGGCTGGGAGTGGGTCCCGCACGGGTACGGTGGCGGTCTTTCACGACATCACGGAGGTCGCGCGTCTGGAGGCGGTGCGTCGCGACTTCGTCTCGAATGCGTCTCACGAACTGCGCACACCGGTTGCTGTGATTCGCGGCTACGCCGAGACGCTGCTCGACCCCGCGGAGCTCGGGGCCGACGATCGGCAGTCGGCGCTCGAGACGATCCACCGTCACGCAATCCGCTTGAGCAATCTCGTGGCCGACCTGCTGGACCTCTCGGCGATCGAGGGGCGAGAGGTGGATTCCGAGCCGAGCAGGGTCGACGTGGCTGAGCTGGCCGCGCGGCTGGTGGGTGATTCGAAGCAGCGCATCGAGGAGCAGGGCCTCGAGCTGGAGCTGGCGGCGCCCGCACCCGCCTGGGCCTGGGCTCGTCGCCAGGCGGTCGAACAGACGCTGTCGAATCTACTCGACAATGCCTGTAGCTATACCGACGCAGGTGGACGGATCCGCGTTTCGGTTGCAGCGGAGGGCGACGCGGTGATGCTGCAGGTGGCCGACAGCGGTATCGGGATCTCGCCGGAAGACCAGCATCGCATCTTCGAGCGCTTCTATCGGGTCGACGCGTCGCGCTCCCGAGCGGTCGGCGGCACCGGTCTCGGCTTGTCCATCGTGAAGCACCTCGTTCACTCGATGGGGGGCCGGATCGACGTCGAAAGCCAGCTCGGGCGAGGCTCGACTTTCAGCGTCAGGCTGCCCGCCGCACCCTCCGACCGCGGCTGACTTCACGTGTTTGCCACGAAGCTGTAGCCACCACGACATCTTTGCTTCATAACCTCCTGAAAGCATGGAGCTGGCGCCGAGTGGCGTTCCGGGTTCCCGGTGCGAGGAGGATGGATTGGTGCGAATCAGCAAGATGTTGGCCGTATTCGGGGTCGTCGCCGCGATCGGTGGTGCAGCTCCGGTGGCAGCAGAAATCAAGAAAGATCAGGCGCTTACGGATCTCGTTCAGATCCTGAAAAACGCCGGGGTGCTGGACGAAGGGCAGTACAACGAGCTGACCGCGAAGGCGGCGAAGCGTGAGGCGAAGCAGAGTTGGACCGACCGGATTTCGCTGTGGGGTGACTTCCGCGGCCGTTGGGAGAGTTTCATCTACACCAAGGGCGATTCGGATTTTCGAAATCGCAGCCGCCTTCGCTACCGCTTCCGGTTGAACGGCAAGGCGAAGATCAACCCCTATGCGACGGTCCTGTTTCGCCTCGCTTCGGGCGGCGATGACGACCGCAGCACGAATAGGACACTGGGCGACTTCGCCGACTTCGCGTCCGATCCGATTCGGATCGACCGCGCCTTCGTGCGGCTGACTCCGTTCAAAGAAGGGCGTTACCCCGACGAGAACGGAGTCCTGTTCGCCGAGTTCGGAAAAGTCCCGATTCCGTACATTCGCAAGGTCGCGAAGGACTTCATGCTCTGGGACAGTGACATCAGTCTCGAGGGCGTTTCCTTCGTTACCGACCGTGAGATCGTCAACGATGTCGACCTGTACTTCAACACTGGATATTACGTCGTCAAGGAGAACTCGTCAGACTCGGACCCGAACCTGTTCGCGGTACAGCTCGGTACCGAAGCCGGTGTCACCGAGAACATCGAGTTGGGCGCACGCATCTCCTATTTCCGCTACGGCAAGGTCGACGATGACATGCTGGCGCGGGGTACGGAGGGTTCCGTGGTGACCAGTTCGAGCGGCAACATCGCCGAAGGCATGACGACCGGAGACAGCGTCAGCATCCTCGAGAGCCGGCTGTACGCAAAGTTCGGCTTCATCGAGGACTGGCCGATTACCGTCTACGGATCGATTTCCGGCAATCTGTCCGCAGTGGCATCGGATGACCTCGGGGTTGGCCGCGAGCACCTCGCCTGGGGGGTTGGTGCGGAAATCGGTGACAAGGAGAAGTGGCTCGTGTTCGGTGTCAACTACTACGACCTCCAGGCGAATGCGCAGTTTTCGCAGTTCGTAGACAGCGATTTGTTCGACGGCAACACGAACCGCAAGGGCTTCGCGTTCTACGGCTCGAAGCAGGTTCTCGAGAACACCGAGGTCGTGCTGACGACGTTCTGGAGCCGGCCCAGTAACAAGGACGCGGGCTACCCATTCGAGGACGGTGGCCATTCGCTCGACAAGGCGAACCGGGTTCGCGTCATCGCGGACATGAAGTTCAAGTTCTAGCTGCACAGCAGCATGGCGGAGCGCACCCCAGGTTGCATTTCTTCGTCGGCCGCGGCATCGGAACCCCCTCCGATGCCGCGGTGCCGAATCCGGGCGCGTCGAGTGTTCGCCGCGCCGGTGGCGAGCGAACTTCACACATCCGTCACAGGAACGACGGTTCCCGGTCACTTGTCGCCCCTAGGTTTCTCAGCGTAGTTCGGGAATATCGCCTAGCAGGCAGAGAGCCCTGCACCGGTGGGCCCCGACCAAGCGGAGAATCCACGATGACTTGCAACCGAATCACCACTGGCGTCCTGTTGGCCGGCGCTGTCCTGCTCTTCACGAACCCCGCCGCCGCGCGCGATCAGATCCGGATCGTCGGCTCGTCGACGGTCTTCCCATTCGCCACGGCCGTCGCCGAGGAGTTCGGGCGCAGCACGGATTTCAAGACCCCGATCGTCGAGCGCACCGGCTCCGGTGGCGGGCTCAAGCTCTTCTGCGCGGGCGTCGGCGTCGAGCACCCCGACATCGCGAATGCCTCGCGTCGGATCAAGCAGTCCGAGATCGACCTGTGCCGGCGAAACGGCGTCAGCGAGATCAGCGAGGTGAAGGTCGGCTACGACGGCATCGTGCTCGCCAACTCGAAGCAGGCGCCGAAGCAACGATTCACGCTCCAGCAGATCTTCCTGGCCCTGGCCAAGGAGATCCCGGCGCCGAACGGTGACTGGATCCCGAACCCCAACAAGACCTGGCAGGACGTGGAGCCGTTGCTGCCGGACGTCGCGATCGAAGTGCTCGGACCGCCGCCGACCTCCGGTACCCGCGATGCCTTCAACGAGCTCGCTCTCGAGGGTGGCTGCAAGACGTTTCCCGATGTCGCGGCGCTCGAGAAGACCGACAAGGCGCGCTACAAGCAGGTCTGTCACTCGATTCGCGAGGACGGTGCCTACGTCGAGGCGGGCGAGAACGACAACCTGATCGTCCAGAAGCTCCGGGCGAACGACGCCGCGTTCGGCGTGTTCGGTTACAGCTTCCTGGACCAGAACGGCGACGTCATCCAGGGCAGCGTGATCGACGGCATCGCCCCCACGTTCGACGCGATCTCATCGGGTGATTATCCCGTTTCGCGTTCCCTCTACTTCTACGTGAAGGTCGCCCACGTCGACTCGATCCCGGGTATGAAGGAATACCTGGTCGAGTTCACGAGTGAGAAGGCCTATGGCGAGTTCGGCTACCTCGCCGACAAGGGGTTGATCCCGTCGCCGAAGGTCGAGCGTGAGCAGTTCCGCTCCGATGCGGGCGCGCTCGTGATCCTTCAGGACTTGCCTGGAGTGGCGTCGAAGTAGCGAGGAAACGTGATCACTTTCGCACTCTCCATGCTGCTTCTCGCCACCGGTGCGAGCTTCGTGCTCGGCCGGCGGCGAGTGCTCGCGATGGTCGAGCGACCGGTCGACCTCCAGTCGCTCCCCGGCTACTACGGCTGGTACACGGCGCTCTGGTGCCTCGTGCCCGGCTTCGTGGTCGTGCTCGGATGGATGGGGAGCGCGCCCTGGTTGCTCGAGGGCGCGACGCTGAATGCCTCGGGCATCGATCTGGCGAGCCGGAGTGAGGCCGAGATCTCGCTCTTCATGAACAACGTGAAGAACCTCGCTTCTGGAAGCATCCCTTCGCTCCCCGACGACCCGGCGCTGCTGGCTGCGGCCGAACGCTACATCGAATTGCGCGGGCGTGGCGCTGCGATCGCGTCTGGGTTCGTTGCGCTCTTCGCAGCCGCGGGTTTCAGCTACGCGTTTCGTCGATTGCGGCCCAACCTCGCCGCTCGCAATGACGTCGAACGCGTGCTTCGCCTGACCCTCATGGCTTGCTCGACTCTGGCAGTGGTGATCACGTTCGGCATCGTCTTTTCGCTGCTCGCCGAGACGCTGCAATTCTTCAATCGGGTGAGCCCGATCGAGTTCCTGTTCGGCACGCATTGGAGCCCGCAGACCGCGTTGCGGGTGGATCAAGTCGGCAGCTCCGGATCGTTCGGTGCGGTCCCGATCTTCACCGGGACGCTTCTCATCACCGCGATTGCGATGCTGGTCGCGGTGCCGATCGGGCTGCTTTCGGCCATCTACATGGGTTTCTATGCCAGCCGACGGGTTCGCGCGGTCGCGAAGCCGTTGCTCGAGGTGCTCGCGGGAGTTCCTACGGTCGTCTACGGCTTCTTTGCGGCTCTCGCGGTCGGCCCGGTGTTGCGCGATGTCGGCAGCGCGATCGGCCTGAGCGTCGCATCCGAGAGCGCGCTCGCGGCAGGGCTGATCATGGGCGTGATGATCATCCCGTTCGTCTCGTCGCTCTCGGATGATGCCATCGCGGCCGTGCCCGATGCCATGCGGAACGGATCGCTCGGGCTGGGTGCGACGGAATCGGAAACGATCCGCAGCGTGATCCTGCCCGCGGCTCTTCCGGGTATCGTGAATGCATTCCTGCTCGCGGCGTCGCGCGCGATCGGTGAGACGATGATCGTGGTGATGGCTGCGGGCCTTGCGGCGAATCTGACCGCCAATCCGCTCGAAGCCGTGACGACCGTGACGGTGCAGATCGTGACGCTGCTGACGGGTGATCAGGAGTTCGACAGCGCGAAGACGCTCTCGGCGTTCGCGCTCGGCCTGGTGCTCTTCTTCGTGACGCTGTGTCTGAACCTGATCGCGTTGGCCGTGGTCCGGAGGTTCCGAGAGGAATATGAGTAGCGCGAATGGCCGGACGGCAACGCGATGGTCGAGCCCCGAGATGCAAGCACGACTCACGGGCCGAAACGCCGCGGAGCTTCGCTTCCGGCTCTACGGCCTGTTCGCGATCGGAGCCGCGATCGCGACTCTCGGTGTCTTGTTGTTCAGCATCGTGGGCAAGGGCTATACGGCGTTCGTGCAGACCGAGATTCTGCTCGACGTGCGCTTCGATGCCGCCGCGATCGGTGACCTCGAGGATCTCGAAGGCGAGGGACGACGGGCGGCACTGCAGCGCGCCGATTACGGCGCGCTGCTGCGTGAATCACTGCGGGAGCAGTTCCCCGATGTCGAGGGGCGGACCGCGATCCGATCGCTCACGGCTCTGGTGAGCACGGGCGCGCGCGCAATGCTGCGCGAGAAGATCGCGGACGACCCGGCTCTGCTCGATCGGAGCGTTCCGCTCTGGCTGACGGCCGACGACGAAGTCGACATGCTGATGAAGGGCCAGATCGCGCGCGACGTCCCCGAGTCGGAGCGTCGCCTCAGCGATGTGCAGCTGGCCTGGGTCGACGCCCTCGAGGCCGAGGGCCGCATTCGGACGGTATTCAACCGGACGTTCCTGACCGCCGGCGACTCGCGCGAGCCGGAACTCGCCGGGGTCTGGGGGGCGCTGGTCGGCAGCTTCCTCACGCTCGCGGTGGCACTCGGGGTTTCCTTCCCGATCGGTGTGCTTACCGCCGTGTACCTCGAGGAGTTCGCACCGAAAAATCGCTGGACGGATCTGGTCGAGGTGAACATCAACAACCTCGCCGCCGTGCCGTCGATCGTCTATGGCCTGCTCGGGCTCGCGGTATTCCTGAACATCCTGCAGCTGCCGCGCTCCGCGCCGTTGGTCGGCGGCCTGACGCTGGCGCTGATGACGTTGCCCACGATCATCATTGCTGCGCGCTCGGCCATCCTCGGCGTTCCGCCCTCGATTCGCGAAGCCGCGCGCGGCGTGGGGGCATCACCCCTCCAGGTGGTTGCCCACCACGTCCTTCCGCTCGCGTTGCCCGGCATCCTGACCGGAACCATCATCGGCATGGCGCGCGCGCTCGGCGAAACTGCGCCGTTGCTCATGGTCGGGATGGTGGCGTTCATCGTGGACGTGCCCGGGAGCTTGACGGACGCGGCGACCGTGTTGCCGGTCCAGATCTTCCTGTGGGCGGACAGTCCGGAGCGCGGCTTCGTCGAGAAGGTGTCGGGCGCCATCCTGGTACTTATGACCTTCCTGTTGCTGATGAACGCGGGTGCAATTGTGATGCGCCAGAAATTCGAGAAGAGGTGGTGATCGATGTTGCTTGCACCGTCCGATAGCGAGGCGGAGGTGATCGTGCCGGAACCGTCGACCGAAGAGTTCCGGCCCAAGATGAATGCGACCGCAGTGGACGTCTACTACGGCGACACGCATGCAGTGAAGAAGGTCGACCTGCCGATTCTCGAAGGGGATGTGACGGCGTTGATCGGCCCGTCCGGTTGCGGTAAGTCGACGCTGCTGCGCTGCTTCAACCGCATGAATGACGCCATCGCCGCATGTCGTGTGGAGGGAGAGATCACACTCGAAGGCCGGTCGATCTTCGACGCCGAGATCGACGTCGTGGAGCTGCGCGCCCGCGTCGGGATGGTATTCCAGAAGCCGAATCCGTTTCCGAAGTCGGTCTACGACAACGTCGCCTACGGCCCGCGGATCCACGGCATCGCGCGCAAGGGCCCGGAGATGGATGCGATCGTCGCGTCGAGTCTCGAGCGCGCGGGCCTCTGGCAGGAGGTGAAGGATCGCCTCCAGGAGTCCGGCACCGCACTCTCCGGCGGCCAGCAGCAACGCCTGTGCATCGCGCGGGCGATAGCCGTCGACCCGGAGGTGATCCTGATGGATGAACCCTGTTCGGCGCTCGATCCGATCGCGACTGCGAAAATCGAGGAGCTGATTTGCGAGCTGCGGGGCCGTTTCGCGATTGCGATCGTGACCCACAACATGCAGCAGGCTGCGCGCGTGTCGCAGCGGACGGCTTTCTTCCACCTCGGCGAGCTCGTCGAGTACGGACGGACCGAGGACATCTTCACGAACCCGGTTCAGGAACGAACGCGCGATTACATCACCGGCCGTTACGGTTGAATTTGGGGTGAATGGACATGGTTAGAGTCTTTGATCCGGTACTCATCGAATTGCGCGAAACGCTGCTGCGGATGGCCGGCCGCGCCGAGGCGATTCTCGAGAAGTCACTGCGATCCGTCTGGGAACGCGATCTCGCTCTGGCCGCGGAGGTTGCTCGTGACGACCTCGACATCGACCGTCTCGACGTCGAGATCGACGACAAGGTGCTGAAGGCGCTGGCGCTTCAGGCGCCCGTGGCTGGCGACCTGCGCGAAGTCGTCGCGATCAAGATGATTGCGAACGATCTCGAACGGATCGGCGACCTCGCTCGCAACATTGCGAAGAGTGGCGCGCACCTCGCGGGGCAACCGATGATCGCGATCGACCCGATGCTGGCACTGCTCGCGAGCGACACCCAGCAGATCTTGCAGCGGGCCCTCGACTCGTTCAGTCGGTCCGACGTGGAGGCTGCACGGTCTGTGCTCGACGAGGACGATCGTATCGACGCGCAAGAGGATGCGGTAATCGCATCGGTGCTGCGCGAGATTCCCGAGAGCCCGTCGACCGCTGCGGAGGCCGTCGATGTGATCCTGATCGCGAAGAATCTCGAGCGCGTCGGCGACCACGCGACCAACATCGCTGAAGGAGTGATCCTGATCTTCGAAGCCCGCAACGTGAAGCACGCCTCGAAGCTCGCCGTCTGACCGCCGCGGCGACCGCCGGCCGAGCAAGCCGGGGCGCACGGCTTGACGCCGCGCCTGCCGGGTGAGACGCTCGGGCGGGCCCCATGAATCGTCGCCACCTTCGCATCGCACTCGTGTCCGCACTGGCGGTGATGTTCGCCTGCACGACCGTCTATCTGCCGCAGAACGACCCTCTCACCGAGGCGACGCTCAGGGAGGCGATCGAGACGCTTCGTGATTCCGACGGGCGCGTGGAGTTGCTCGAAGACGGAATCGTCGTCGACCTCTATGTCTATGAATGGCGGCGCCACGTCAGTGTCGGCGGTGATTTCGGGATCGATACCCAATACGAGCGGCGGCTGGTCGGGCCGAAGCGCGATGTCTACCTGCCCTACACGGCGATCCTGGCCGTCCAGGCGCGCAGCTGGCCGCTCTGGTCCGGCGTCGAACTCCAGCTCGATAGCACCATCCAGCTTCGCAGGTCGTCGGATCTCGCAGCTCTGACCGGGCGACACAGGGGGGACGGCCTCGTCATCATCAAGGCGCGAGACGAGCAGGAAGCGCAGAAGCTGAGCGAGGCGATCGACCGTGTGCGCCGCGCTCGGCTGCTCGCGGCCGAACCCGTGGAGTCGCCCGCGGCGGCCGACGCGCCGGAAGCCGTGCCCGTCGAAGGGGCCGAGCCCGACGCCGCAGCACCGTGATCTCGTGCGGCTCAGTCGTGGACCCTGACGGTCTCGGTATCACGCCCCGAGCGCATCACCGTGCCGGGTGTTGCGCCGGTGAACTCGCGGCCGCGCACGATCTCGACACCGTTTACGAGTACGTGTGCGATGCCGTCGGCTTCGGCGTAGAGGCGGCTTGCGCCGGTCGGCAGGTCGTCGCGGAAGTGGACGGGCCCGGCTCCGACGCTTTCCGGGTCGAAGATGACGATGTCGGCCCACCAGCCCTCGGCGATCCGGCCGCGGTCGCGAACGCCGTAGAGGCGCGCGGGCACGTCGGTCAGCTGCTGGATCGCCGCTTCGAGTGAGAGCAGGCCCTTCTCGCGTACACCCGGGCCGAGCAGCGAGGTCGAATAGCTGAAGGTGTCGATCATGTCGAGGTGGGCGCCCGCGTCCGAGGCGCCGACCACGGTGCGGTCGTCCTGCCAGATCTCACCGCGGAGTTTCCAGCTGTCGTCGTCATCACCCGGGATGAAGGGCGTGAAGGAGGTCTTCAGGTCTTCCGACAGCGCCAGGTCGAGCAATGTGTCGAAGGGTTTCTTGCCGAGTTCCGCTGCGATTTCGCCGACCCGGCGGCCTTCGTAGGCGTTGTTCTCGGGCAGGAAGGTCGTGTTCACCGTCATGTTCTGCCACACCGCGATCGCGCGTAGTACGCCTGCTTCGTCGGAGTTCGCGCCCGCGTCGAGTCGCCGGCGGACCTCCGGGTCGGCGAGTGCCTGCTTGCGCGCTTCGATGGGCAAGGCCAGCACCTCGGCCCAGCCCGGGAGGGCGTCGAAGATGAAACCGCTGCGGAGGTTGATGCGCAGGGACATCACCTGGCTGGGTGTGAGGGCGACGATACGGCCGCCGCGTTCGGCGGCGTAATCGGATGCACCGAGCTGATTCTTCGCCAGCTCGGGGTTGAAGGCCGCGACGCCGAGCACGTTCCAGTTGAGCGGTCGGTTGGCCGCGACCGACATGTCGGTCATGAGCGCCTTGTGTTCTTCTTCGAAGAAGCCGACCGTCGGAATGAACTCGAGCTGGGTGCCGGGGAAGTCGGCCAGTACGCCGGCCAGAGCGACGATCTCGTCGCGTGTCGCGAAGCGCGACGGCACCGGGTTGCCGGCGTTGTCGTTATGGGTCGGCGCATTGCTGGAAGAGAACCCCATACCGCCCGCCGCGAGCGACTCGCGCAGCAGTGCGCACATCGCTTCGATCTGCTCGTTCGTGGCCTGCTTGCCCACTGCGTCCGGGCCCATCACCACCCGGCGCAGCGTCGAATGCCCCACCAGGAAGCCCGCATTCACCCCGAGCCGCCCGTCGAAGCGCGAGAGGTATTCTTCGAAGCTGCTCCAATCCCAGGGGACGCCCGCCTGAAGCGCCTCGAGGGGCATGCCCTCGACCCGCGCGAGCATCTCGCACAAGTAACCGCCCGCTTCCTCGCTGAGTGGCGCGACGCTGAAGCCGCAGTTGCCGCCGAAGACCGTCGTCACGCCGTGCAGCGGCGAGGGCGACAGCATCGGATCCCAGAACGCCTGCGCGTCGTAGTGGGTGTGGATATCGACGAAGCCCGGCGCGACCACCTTGCCGGCCGCATCGAGGACCTGCCGCGCGTCTTCCTCGACCGCGCCGACTGCGACGATCCGACCGTCGCGAATGCCGACCTCCGCACGCACGCCGGGTACACCGGTGCCGTCGATGATCGTTCCGCCGCGAATCAGGCAATCCAACATGGGAGATCCTCTTGACTGGTTCGAGGCTCTCCGCCTCGTCGGCTAGATCACCTGCTTCTCGCGCAGCCGATCCACCTGCTCCCAGCTGTAGCCGAGTTCCTCCACCAACACCTCCTCGGTGTGCTGGCCAAACTCGGGTGCGGTGCGGCGGATCTCGGCGGGAGATTCGGAGAGGCGCGTCGGCAGATTCAGCATCTCGAGGGTGCCCAGGGCAGGGTGCTCGATCTCGCTGATGAGATCGTTGGCGCGCATCTGCGGATCGTCGGGAAGGTCCGACACCGAGTTGACGATGCTGAAGATGAAGTCGCCGCCGGCGTCGAGACGTTTCATCCACTCATCGCGGGGCTGGCTGGCGAAGACCTCGTCGAGGATACCAATCAGCTCTTTGGAGTGGGAAGCGCGCCCCATCATGTTGGCAAAGCGCTCGTCTTCGGCAAGATCATCCCGGCCGATGGCGCGGGCGAAATCCTTCCACCAACGGTCGGCTTGGGCCATGGCGAAGGCGAGCCAACGATCGTCCGCGCAGCGGTAGTGGTTCCAGAGGGGGTTGAAGGCGGCCTCGCGCGAGCCGCGGGGCAACTCGTTGCCCAGCATCAGGCGCGACGCCACTGAGAGCCCCTGAAGCCACGACATCGCGCCGAGCAGCGAGACGTCGACCTCCTGGCCCACACCAGAGCGTTCGCGGTGCAGCAGCGCGGTCATGACCCCGAAAGCGAGTATCGTCCCCGCCATCTGGTCGGCGATCGCGCCCTGCACCGCCAACGGCGGGCCACCCGGCTCGCCCACGGCGTTCATGATCCCCGAGCGCGCGAGCCCCAGGTAATCCATACAGGGGCGTTCGGCATCCGGACCGCGGCTGCCGAAGCCGCTTCCGCTGGCGTAGATGAGCTTGGAGTTGTGTTGGCGAAGGGTCTCGTAGTCGAGCCCCATCCGCTTCGCCGCACCACAGCGGAAATTCTGGATGAAGACGTCGCTGCCGGCGACCAGACGCTGGACGATCTCAGCGGCCCCGGGCTGCTTGAGGTCGAGGGCCATGCTGCGCTTGCCGCGGTTGTGGGCTTCGAAGTAGAAGTTCGGCAGGGCCGAAAGATCCACCCCCGCGGCCCGCAGCACGCCGCGGCCCGGGTCGCCACTGGTGCGTTCCTCGAGCTTGATGACGTCGGCGCCCAGGTCGGCCAGCATCATCGATGCAACCGGCCCCTGCTGCCAGATGGTCCAATCGATCACACGAATTCCGTCTAGCGGGCCTGTCATCTCGGACCTCCATCCGTTCTATGCCCCGTGCCGCAACACGGCACGACGCGCACGTCGGTTTCCATCAATCTGCCTCCTCCAGCAATCGCAGGATCGTCCCGCGCAGCACCGAGAGCTGGGAGCGGACCACGAGGGCAGGATAACTCGGAAAACGCTGCTGTTCTGCGACACCGTTCAGCGTTGCAAAGATCACAGCGCCGGCGAGATCGATACGACGCTTCGGGAGCCGGAGGTCGGCGAAGAGTTCCACCAGGACGACGTCCAGCGCAGCCGCGACCTGCTCGAGCACGTGCTCCGGCGTGATCCCCTCGGTTCCCGGCTCGGGATAGTGGCGCAGGATTTCGCGGTAGGCGCGGTAGGTGGGCTCGCAGACCAGATTCCAGGAAGCCTCCACCAGGGCTCGGACGCGTGCTTCCAATGTGGCGGTGCCGGTCGAGACACTCACCAGCTGCTCCCGGAACTGTGCCAGGACCTGCTCGAGCACCGCAGCGAGGATCGCCTCGCGATTCCGAAACTGGTGCTGGACGGCACCCCGGGAGATCCCCGCACGCTTGGCGATCTCTGCCGTGGTGGCGCGGCGCAGGCCCTGTTCCGCGATGCACTCGATGGCGGCCAGCACCACTTTGTCGCGAGTCGCCTGGCTGCGTTGGCGCTGGACCGGCCCGGGGCCACGCTCCCGCCTGTTCCCCGCGTCTCTCCGGTTCGCCAATAATTGCTCCAGTCAAAAAAACAATCATCAATGATTGCGTTTCAGGGCGGCTGCGTCTAGGCTCGAGGGTAGACCTTTCGGGAGGTCGCATTAGCGCTCATTCTGGACCGGCTCGCGAGCCGGACGGATGCGGGGCCGCCCTCCCGGATCAATTCCCAGGAGGAAGTCATGGCAGTCAAAGTCGTCAAGCTGGGCATCAAACGGCCGGTCACCCAGGGACTGCCGCCCGATCCGGAGCCTCGGGAGGTGAAAGCGACACTGGTCTCGGTCGACGATCACGTGCTCGAGCCGCCGCACACCTTCGAGGGGCGGCTCCCCAGCCGGCTTCAAGAAGCGGCTCCCCGGGTGGTGGAGACCGAGGAAGGCCACCAGGTCTGGGTCTTCGAAGACCAACCCTATTTCCAGGTGGGCTTCATGTGCGTCGCCGGGCGGCGCAAGGAGGACTACCGAATGGAGCCCTCCCGCTACGACGAGGTTCGCCCCGGCTGCTACCTGATCGACGATCGCATCAAGGACATGGACCTGGGCGGTATCTGGGCATCGATGAACTTCCCCTCCGGTGTCACGGGCTTCGCCGGTACGCTCTTCTCCGACGCCAAGGACAAAGAGCTGGGCCTGGCGTGTATGCGGGCCTGGAACGACTGGATCTTCGAGGAGTGGCACTCCGCCTACCCGGAGCGCATCATCCCGCTCGGTGTCACCTTCCTGGCGGACCCGGAAAAGGGAGCCGAGGAGATCCGCCGCAATGCGGCCCGTGGCTTCCACTCGGTGACGCTTCCCGAGCAGCCCCACCGGCTGGGCTATCCGGCGATCTTCGATCCCCACTGGGATCCGATCATCGAGGCTTGTGTCGACACCGACACTGTGATCAGCCTGCACGTCGCATCGTCGGGCTTCCCCTCGATGCCGCCGGGGGCTCCGGGGCTCGAGCTCGGCGCCACGCTCTTCACGCAACTCTCGATCGGAACTGCCTCGGAGTGGCTGTGGAGCGGCTATCCGGCCCGCTATCCGGATCTCAAGATCGTCCTCTCGGAAGGTGGCATCGGCTGGGTGGCGTATTTGATCGACCGCCTCGACGCCATCATGGCTCGATCCGGCTACGGCCAGGGTTGGCCGGACCCCAAGATCTCGCCCAGTGACGCACTGCGCCGCAACTTCTGGTTCACCATCATCGACGACCCGTCGACCATCTGCACGCGCGACACCATCGGCGTCGAGAACATCGTCTTCGAATCGGATTACCCCCACGGCGACGGCAGCTGGCCGGACACACAGCTGGTGATGGAGAAGGTCTTCGCCGGCCTACCGGCGGAAGACATCCGCAAGATCAGCCACGAGAACGCCGCCAAGCTCTATCACCACCCGCTTCCCGAGAACTGCGTGCCCTGAGCTTCGGGGCGGGATGCGGGACGCCTCGACGTCCACGCTTCCCATCGCAGTCTTGGGGCGGGCGGGGCTCTACGATGATCCGGCCAGGTACCGTTGGAGCTGCTCGTCTGCGAGCAACTCGAAGGCGGCCCGGGAAAGCGCCGCGTTGCACGCCTTCTGTGGATTCCCACTCTTGTCCCGAGCCTGATGGCCCCGGACATAGCCGTTGCCGGCCCGCACGGTGAAGTCGACGACGCAGTGGTTCTGCATCTGCGGCAGGATGTTGGCGTAGACCACCTCGATCTCGATCGTGGTCGGGGCATCCGGCTCGACCATGGCCCCCTGGTCCGCCAGCGCTGCCCGGACGCGACGCACGAGTGCCTCGGTGTACTCCTGAAGGTCAACCGTCATCTTCTGCCCTGCCAGATCGATGGTGAACTTCCCGGCGGCCGCGTTTCCGCTGCTCACGGTCACAGGTCCGCTCATCCTCACCGCGGGCCAGGATTCATCGAGTTCGTAGTCCTTGGGGGTATGGGCGATGGTCGCGCAACCGGTGCTGAAGAGAAGGGCAAGCACAAGCGGGAGACAGCAGTCGATTCTCATGGCTCATCTCTCCCAGCGAACATGGTCGTGATGATTTCGTCGACCATGAACTCAGGTGGCTTCCGATCCAATGAGGTGCGATATGACTGACCCGAGGCCAGCAGCTCCTGGGTCTTGGGGTTGCGGAAGTCGATCCGGAGCGCGATCAGGTAGTTGGACATATCCCACTGCCAGTGGTCCTCATAGCTCACAATCACATCCACCACGTCAGGCGCGCTGCTCGTCCCGATGCCAGCCGTTGCCTCGAAGCCTGCCCGTTCGAGCCGGTCGGCAATCATCGAACCGATCTGCCGCTGGTCCTTCGGCTGCCGAACTACGTGGATGCGGTGGCGGACCCCAAGGTCGACACCCTGCATGATCTCGCCGTATAGGTGTGTGTACGAACACCCGAGAAACCCGGGAAGCACAAACAAAACGGCCAGGACGAGATGGGAAGCACGCCTCATTCGTACCCTCCTCCGCGTTGCGATGGCTGCCGCCGATGGACCCCAGTATCGGAGTGGGGATGAGTGGAGTCGATGAGGGGGCAGCGCCACCGCGAGTCCCTCCATCGCAAGGAGAGTTCGCATTACATCCCCCTCCCAGACGCGACCACTCTTTCACGAAGCCGTACACGAAGTCAAGCATGAATAGCGAAAGGGATATGGGGCTACTAAAGCAACTATCTGCTTGAAATGGGTTGGCCGAGCCTTCGCACCATCCTGGAAGAGTCCTGCATCTGAGGTGTATCGGCAGTTGCAATGCAAGGGCCGAAGGCCCCCAGCATTCGGTCCGGACGAGAACGAGTTCCCGGACGCGGGTCTGCGCGCAGGGCGATCCGTCTCGACCGCCCTGCGCTCCCGTCTAGCTATACCGCGAGGCCCAACTCCGCATAGCCGGGCGCGGTGCGCTCGGTGATCAGGTCGATGCGCTTCAGCTGCGGGATGACGTACTCCTGGAAGGGGTTGAAACGCTCTGCGCGAGCTTCGGCCGTGCCGAGCTTCGCAGCCATCTCCGGCACCGCGACCTCCAGATCGATTCCGACTTCCTCCATGATCGCGAGCAACGGTGCCCCCATGGCGGCCTCGTTGTCGGGACCTGCGAGGATCCCCACAGCCGCCAGAGCGAAGTCCTCGACGGCGTTGCGCTCGTCTTCGGCCATCTTCGGCAGCTCTTCCTTCATGTAGATCAGCCCGTAGGAGACGTGCCGCGCCTCATCCTGGGCGGTCAGCTCGACGATCTGCCGGAGCAGCTCGTCGCTGGTTCCCCTCTTCATCATCTTGAAGCTGCCCATCGCCAGGCTCTCGGCGATGACCTGCATGCCGACACACTTCTGCTGCCACAGCTCCGCCCGGAGGACAGCGTTCAGTAGAGCTTTCAAATTGGGCATGATGGGATACACGCGATCCAGGCGTTGGACGTAGCGATGGAAGACTTCGACGTGTCGCGCTTCGTCGATGACCTGCGTCGAGGCGTAGAACTTGCCGTCCATGTCCGGCACCGTCTCCACCAGCTGGCCGGCGCAGAGCATCGCCCCTTGCTCACCGTGAAGAAACTGCGAGAGCTGCCACGCGGAGCGGCGCTTGGCCAGGTCGATCTTCTTTTCTTCCGGTAGCGCTTTGATGAAGTCCAGCTCCAGCAGCGGATCCTCGCCCGACATGTCGAGTGTCCCCACCTGGGCCGGGTCGGTCTCGAGCTCCCAGGGCACGTCCGTCGCGGCGTTCCATTGCTCTTTCTTCGCCAGCTCGTAGAGGTCGCGAAGCGCCTTGACGTTGCTGTCGTAGTCGAATCTCCAGAGGGTCTTGAGCGGGGTGATGATCTCTTCCAGGGTGGACATACGAATTTCCTTCTCTTTGGTGGGCGTCGGTGGGGCAGATATTCACTAACATGCGCTCGTTAATGTCGAGCGGGGTATGTCCAAGGTCATACCGGCGTCTTGCGGGACGGTTGCGAGGGCCGGCTGGACCCGTCCCCTGGCGCCGACCATGATCAGGAAATGGCGTCGGAGGTTGACGGGTGGGGGGGGCTAGGTGAACAGGACGGGATCGTCGACGTCGATTACTTCTGCGGCGGCGATCTCGTACCAGTAGTCCGTGCCGCCGAGCATCAGTTCGTACTGCTTGCCGCGACGCAGGTAGAGGGTCGAATCCTGTTCTTCCATGTACCCCATGCCGCCGAAGATCTGGCTGCCGATGTCCATGGTCCGCGCGACGGTCTCCGCCGAGAACGCCTTCGCCTTGGCGACGTAACCCCGAACGGGTCGCCCCTGGTCCATATGGTAGGCGGTGAAGAGAGTCAGCATGTCCGAGCCGAGGATCTCCATGATCAACTGCGCGAGATTGCCCTGGACGGATTGCATCTGGCCGATGGGGCGGCCGAATTGAACGCGGTTCTTGGCGAATTCGGTCGACTGCTCGTGTAGCTCGAAGCTCGCGCCGTTGGTGAAGGCCGCGAATGCGATGGCGGCTTTGTGGAGTGTGGGTTCGAGATCCGCCCAGGCGGCGTCGACCGGGCCCAGGATGCGCTCCTTGGGAACCTGGACGCCGTCGAAGCGGACCTCGTAGTGATGGTCGCGCGCCATGGTGGGGGTGCGGGTGGATTCGATGCCGGCGGAATCGGCGTCGACCAGGAACATCGTGAGTCCGTTCGTCGAGGGAGCCGTCTGCGAAGTGCGGGCCACGACCAGGAGTTGATCGGCGGCGCCCGCGTACTCCACGAACATCTTCGTGCCGCTCAGCACGTGGCCGTCGCCCGATGCCCGAGCCTCGAATTTGATTGCACCGGGATGGAATTTTCGATTGAACTCCTGCATGGCGAAGGCGATGATGATCTCGCCATCTGCGATCTGGGGGAGGTACTGGCTGCGCTGCTCGTCGCTGCCCGCCCGAGCGATGGCCTCGCCTGCGATGACCGCGGTCGAGAGCATCGGTGTGGGGCAGATATGCCGCCCCAGTTCCTTCATCAGGATGGCGAGGTTGACGGCCCCGAGTTCCAACCCTCCCCATTGATCCGGGAGATCGAGGCCCAACCAGCCAAGGTCAGCCATTTCCTTCCACATCGTTCGACTGAAACCGAGCTCGCTCGCCTCCATCTCGCGAACGAAGTCCATGCCGCAGTTGTCGTCCATGAACCTGCGAACGGCTTCCTGGAGTTGGCTCTGTTCTTCGGTCAGTTTCATGTCCATGGGGGGATCCTCTAACGACGAATTTTCGATTGAATCGGTTCGGTGGCTGGATCAACCGCGACCGGGCAGCTCCGGCTTGCCCAGTGGGTTGGGCAAGCCGAGCATCCGCTTGGCCACGATGCTCTTGGCGACGTCCACTCCCGCCGCCGCCACCTTGACGTGGCCGGCCATCAGGCCCTCTTCGACGATGTAGCCGTCCAGGCCGGCGTGCTCCGCCCCGCCCACCAGGAACCCGAAGGGTCCCATGATCCCCTGGGCCAGCTGGCAGACTTCGTCCTGCATGCACGACCCCCAGGCCTTGTTCATCGCCGCCTCTGCCGAGGGCACCTTTTCTGCCGCAATACAGATGCACAGCCGCTCGAGCATGTTCCCGACCTCGATCCGGGTCTCCATGCGGCCGATCTTCCGCCGCACCGCCGGGTCGTCGTAGAGGGGACGATCGCCGTCGTAATCCAACGTCTTCAGATACTTCAGGATCGTTCGCCAGCGCCGGGTGTGTTGCGCTGCGGCGATGATCGCAAAGCGCTCGTAGTCGAGGGCCTGCATGAGGTAGTAGAAGCCCTTGTTGAGGTCGCCGACCAGGCGGTTCTTCGGGACCTTGACCTTGTCGAATACCAGCTCGTTGGTGCGCTCGGCCGTGGTCGTTCCGATGCACCACATCGGGGACATGGTGATGCCCGGGGAGTCGACATCGACGATCAGGATGCTGATTCCCTTGTGCTTGGCTGCGTCGGGATCGCTCCGCACCGCGATCCAATGCCACCTGGCAAAGTGGGCCGAGGTGATGAACAGCTTGGTTCCCGTCAACTCGAAGTGATCGCCCTTGTCGATGCAGCGCATCTGCAGGCTGCCGATGTCGGTTCCGGCTCCCGGCTCGGTATAGGTGATGGACCACTGGCCTTCGTTATTGAAGATCTTGGGAAGGAACTCCTTCTTCATTTCTTCACTGGCTTCGTGAAAGATCGTGTTCGCGATGGTGCCGACGTTCTTGCCGACGATGGGCGCGTTCGCTCGCTCGAGTTCGGTATTCAAAATGAACTGCGCCAGGGGGAAGGGGGTCGGGTTGCCTCCGTACTCCTCGGGAAAACCCAGGCCGAGCCAACCGCGTTCGACCATCTTGTCGACGAAGGCCACCCGCTCGGGCGTGTTGATGAACATGCTGCCCTTGACTTCGTCCGTGAGTTCGGCGGCGATGAACTCACGCACCTCCTGCCGAAACGCTTCTTCTTGAGGGGTCCAGTCGAGCTGCATTGTCTTCTCCCGTCCTGTCCGGCCCATCGACCGCGCAGTGCCCCGCGGGCTTCGAAACCAGCCGTGCCGAGCTTGCCGATCGGCGCTGGCTGCGACGATCACTGTGGCTAGCGTCGCTGAACCTAAGGAAAATCTGACGATTCGTCAAAAAGGCCGTCTAAAGCCGCTTCAGGCCGTAGACAGGGACATCGCGGCCGCGTAGATTCAGCTGCGCCGGGCCCGATTCCGGCAGATCGCTGACCTGCTGTCACGCGATGATGACCCGGGCGAGCGAAACTTCTCGAGCCTATTCGGTCGAAGGCCGACGCTTCGCGAGGCGGCGCGTTCGTCGCGCACGGACCAGCTGAGGATGAGACGGTGAGTATCACGGAAGACGAGTTCAACACGATTCCCGATTATGTAAAGCCGGAAAACCGCGAGAAGATCCTCGCGCTGGCGGTCGCCAACGAGAGGGAGATCTCGGATGTCGAGTGTTGCGAGTACCTGATTCGCCACTGGAACGAGACGGTCGAAGACGGCAATCCTCTCTACAACGACCGGGAGTACGCGCGAAGCCGAGGCTTCAAGGACATCATCGCTCAGCCGGGCATGGTCATATGCACCCTGGTGATGCCCTACCGCTGGCCGACTCCGAACGGTTTCATCAAGACACGCCAGCTGCTGCACTTCGAGTTGAAGGAGCTGCTGGAACTTCCGGTGGGGATCCTGGCCAACTACGAAACCTTCTTCCATGCACCCATCGAGATCGGCGATCGGCTGAGCAGCACGGGTCGCCTGGTGGAGATTTCGCCTTTCAAGCAGACCCGCCTGGGTGGCGGCTACTTCAGCAAGCTCGAAACGAATTACTACAACCAGCGCGACGAGCTGGTGTGCCAGGCCCATACCAACTTGTTTTCCTACGGGGGTGCGAACGAGGGCGAGAGCGACGGCGCGAAGGTGGCTGAGCCCCAGACGAAGGGGGCGAAGCCCAGCACCCTGGAGGATCAGGCTCCGAACGACCCCCCCCCCGGTGATTGGCTCGATGGCGGTTGGCACAACGCAACGGAGGAGATGCTGGAGTCCTGGCGAACGGGCTGGAAGCCGGCCCCGCCCGTCGACCGCTACTGGGAAGACGTAAACGAAGGCGACAAGCTGCCGGATCTCCTGATGCCCATCACGGTGACCCGCTGCGCCTTCATGGCTTCGGGAAGTCGCGACTTCGCACCACAACACCACAACACCTGGTACTGCCACAACAAGAGCCGGACCCGGGAGATGTTCCTCGGTACCCACTTCAACTTGGGGATGCTCTCCCGCTTCATGACGGATTACGGCGGTCCCATGAGTACGCCCCGCCGTATCCAGCTGCAGATGATGCGTACCATCGGCGCGGGCGAGGATTACATGATGAGCGGAGTCATCACGAAGAAGTGGGAAGAGGACGGCAAGAAGCTGGTCGACATGGACATCACGATCGATACCCAGCTCGGCCCGGGCTACCGCTGCAGCGGCAGTCTCGAGCTTCCTTCGAAGAGTCAGGCGAAGCAGTAGCCGATGGACTACGCGGTCGAGATCTCGCGCTCGAGTTCGTCGATCTCCGACTCCGGGTAGCCGATCTCCAGCAGCACGTCGCGGGTGTCCTGGCCGACGGCCGGGGCGACTCTGCGAATACGGCCAGGGGTCTTGGACATCCGGAAGAGCAAGCCCACCTGGTCCTCGAAGCCCTCCCCCAGATCTGATCCCGAGACGATGGCCCCGCGCTCGCGATGGTTGCGATCGGACATGACCTCATCGAGATCGAGTACGGGGGTGACACAAGTATCCTGGAACATGAGTTCTCGGGTCCAATCGTCTCGATCCCGGGTCAGGAAGATCTCGCGCAACCGTTCGATCTGAGCCCGGGCCTCTGCCTCGGTCTCCGGATGCTGGTGCTCGGCAAACTCCTCGACCCCCAGCAAACCGCACAGCTTGGCCCAGAACCACGGCTCGAAGGGTCCCACCGAGAGGTACTTGCCGTCCTTGCACTGGTAGATGTTGTAGTAGGCATAGCGTCCCGACAGCACTGTCTGCCCCCGGCGCGGCGCATTGCGTTCCGCCTGAGCGAAGTGCAGCTGCAGCAGCATCATGTTGAGGAGCGTGTCGACCATCGCGAGATCCACGAACTGCCCCTCGCCCGTTCGCTGCTTGTGAAAGAGCGCCATCATGATCGCGAGCGCGGCGCTGATCCCGCCGGCGTCGTCCGCGATGGCGTTGCCCGGAATCTCCGGCGGGCCATCGACATCACCCGTCATGTGGGGGATGCCGGCGAGGCTCTGGTAATTGAGATCGTGGGCCACGACCTGGCTGTAGGGGCCCTCCTGCCCGAAGCCCGAGAGCGAGACGCAGATGATGTCGCTCTTGATCTGCGAGAGCGAGTCGTAGTCCAGCCCCAGGCGCTTGGCGACTCCGGGCTTGAAGCCCTCCACGACGACATCGACGTTCGCGGTGAGCTTCTCGAGGATTTCCCGACCGATGGGTTTCTTGAGATTGAGGCGAATGCTGCGGGTATTGCGGCTGATGACCGCGGGGGGGATGAGCTCCTTCCCGCCCTTGCTCGGCGGTTCGAGCTTGATGATGTCCGCACCGAAGTCACCGAGGATCTGGGAGCTGTGCAGTCCCGGTCCCATGCGGGCGAGGTCGAGGATCCGGATCCCTTCGAGGGGCAGCTTGCTGGGTTCGGACATCTTCAATTCTCCATTCTGCGCTGTGAAGACTCGAAGAGTATGGCGAATCGGCCACTCCGACGATCTGCGTCGGGCGCCTCGACGAAGCGGAGCTTCGGAAGCGCTTCGTCGGTGGTGCTGACTCGCGATGGCGAGCGCGCGACGGGGGATGAGGCATTGGGGACGACGATGTCGTCCCCAATGCCTCATGCTTCTTCGATCTCTACCCCGCCAGACCGACCTCTACGTACTTCGAGCGCGTGCGGTCGGTGATCAGGCCGATCCGCTCGAGCTGCGGAAATGCGTTGTCGCGGAAGGGGTTCGGCTGGGACTTGAGGGCTTCCGGGTCACTCATCCTGGAGGCGATCTCGCTGTTCGCTTTATCGTAATCTACGCCGACTTCGGCGTAGATCTGCTCCAGGGGATCGACCCACTTCTTGCCCTGTTTCTGTTCCATCAGCCCGTTGGTCGCGAGGATCGTCATCGCCGTCCAGGCGAAGTCCTCCAGGCGATCGCGGTCGGGCTCGTTCATCTTCGGGATCTCGTCCTTCATGTAGATCAGCCCGTAGGATACGTGCCGCGCTTCGTCCTGGGCGGTCAGCTCGAACACCTTTTTCAGAACCTCATCATCAGTGATCTCCTTCATCTTCTTGAAGGACCCCATGGCGATGCTCTCCGCGATGACCTGCATGCCGACGCACTTCATCTGCCAGAGATCCGCCGTGAGCACGGCATTGATCAACGCCATCAACGCCGTCAGCCCGGGCATGGGGGGGTAGATCTTGTCCAGACGCTTGATGTAGGTGTGGAACACCTCGACGTGACGGGCCTCGTCGATCACCTGAGTGGACGCGTAGAGCTTGCCGTCGATGTCCGGTACCACTTCCACCAGCTGCCCGCAGAGCATCATTGCGCCCTGTTCGCCGTGCAGGAAATTGGACAGCATATGGGCTGAACGCTTCTTCGAGAGCTCGATCTGCTTCTCGGTCGAAAGCGCCTTGACGAAGTCGAACGGTTCGACGCCCGGGTCGCTCATCATGTCTCCGACTTCGGCCGGGTCGGTCTTGAGATGCCAGGGGATGTCGGTGGCTGCGTTCCACTGCTCTTTCTTGGCGACTTCATAGAGATCGCGAAGCGCCTTGATGTTGGTGTCGTAGTCGTAGCGCCAGAGCGCCTTGACGGTGGTATCGATTGTGTCGAAGTTCATGCTTCAGTTCTCCAGTCGAGTTGCAGTGCTGTCGGCCGGCGTGGAATCTCCAGCCGGAATGGACGAAGGGCGAGTTCCGCCCATCGAGGAATCGGTGGGCGTGGAGTCGTCGGTCGTAGAGTCCTCCGCAGCCTCATGGATCCCGCCCATGGGGCAGTAGTCGAGCGCCTCGAAACAAGCCTCCTCTTCCTCGGAGTTCTCGGGCTGCTTGAAGACCTGGGCGATGGCGGTGCCGTTGGGAATTTCCATGTTTTCGGGCGCCCGCTCCGAGCACAGCCCGCAGCCGATGCAGTCGTCGTCGATCACTTCGAAATGACGCGGCGTGGATTTCACATTCGGCCCTTTTGTATGCGTGAGAACGAAACCGGTACAGGTCGCTTCGGCGGGCACGCCGAAACCCGAACGTTCACCATTTCACTTGCTATCGCAGAATCGAATATAGAGATCCATCCGGGGGGATCATGTCCAGTCCGGTCCCTTGTGGAGTCAATTCCGGCCAAGGCTGAGGACGTCTCTGCTGCTCTCTGAGACCCGTTCCTATGGGTGCCCAACCGCGTTGTTGCCGCTTCGCGACCAAGACTTGCGCATCGTCACGAATGACACTTCGTGTTTCCGAGCTTCTACGCACCGATCGAAACGAGATCTGAACGCCAGTCGACGGGGCTGGCAGCCGCTTGGCTGTAGGCGGCCTGCAATGCAGGCCGCGAGAGCAGGGTGGTGAGCTCGGTGTCGTAGACGTTGCCAAAGGAGGGACCGCGGCGAGCGGTGTAGACGTTGCCCGCGTAGTCGACCGACAGCGAATAGCAGCTCGGGGTCGGTGCGATCCTGCGACCCAGGAGTTGCCCGAATGGATGGCTGAAGATCAACGCTGGTGACGAGGCGGAGATCTCGCTGAGTCGTCCGAGGGCGGAGGCATGACTCTCCGGGCTGAGCGTCCGGTCGGTGGTGCGGGTTTCGCAAGGCGCGTAGCCGAAGAAGTGGCAGCCGAAATCGCTGAGCCGTTCGATGAAGGCGCGGCTGCTGGTCTCTTGCCAGTTGTTGGACCGAAGCGTGATGCTCGCTCCGCACAGATTGCCGTTGGAGCGGCTGTAGGTCTCCAGGGCGGCGCAGGCTCGTTCGAAGCTGCCCGCTCCGCGGATGCTGTCGTGGGTTGCCTGGAGGCCGTCGAAGGAAAAGGCGAGCGAGAGATTGCGTAGGGCGCCGAGTTCGCGTCCGAGCTCCGGCCCGATCTCGGGTTCGGCGCTGGTGCAGATCAGAAAGCGAGTGCGCGGGTGGTCGCGGACCAGGCGCAGATTGGTCTCGACGATCGAGGCTTCGAGGGGCTCGCCGCCAACCAGGCAGACGTAGGCGAGGGGCAGCTGCTCGGCGGCGGCGAGCACGCGATCGAGGACGGCGCGGTCGAGCTGGAGATGTTGCCGACGGTCGGCGGCCGGCACGTAACAATCCGCACAACTGCCACGACAGAAGCTCGAGGTCTCGAGATAGAGTGCCGTCGGTAACACGCGGTTCGGGCCCCGCAACGGACGCTGGATCCACTGACGCAGCTCATAACCGAGCTGAAAGCGGAGCACGCCGAAGTCGACCTCATGCAGCATGCGCGCCAGGCTCGGCCCGTTGAAGCGGAGCCGCATGCGGCTGTTGGTCATCGGACCACCCGGCGGGTTGGGTTGATCTGGAAAGCTGAACATCGCATCACGATACACCCTCGGCTGCTCAAGATTGTCTCGGCCGGAAATCTTCCGCCATCGGTCGTATGACGGAGGCGGCGTTCCGTCGCTTTCAAGGTGAGTTGCGAATCTGAATCGAGCGGATGGTGTTGATCAAGAAGATCCCGATGGCTGCGGCATTGAACAGCCCGCCACACAAGCGCAGTTCGGACACACCCGCCATGTCGCCCGCCAATCGCATGACGAGGCCGGTGTGAAGCACGATCAGCTGGAAATAGAAGGCACGGCGAAAGACGAGGGGGCGATTCAACACCGAAGGAAAGATGATCGGTGCGTGTCCGAAGACCATGGAGAGGCTGAAGCCCACGAAGAGTGTGTGCAGGAAGGCATCATAGTTGGGCCCCGCTCCCGCTGATCCCAAGCCGATGCCGAGCGCGCCGGATACCGCGAGCCAGCAATAGCCCGAGAGCACACACACCGCGACGAAACGCGGAAGCCCCGACCGGCTCAGCGTTGCTCGGGCGACATCGTGGCGCGCCAGCCAAGCAGTCAGACCGAGAAGGCCCAGCCCGAACACGCGCACTCCCCAGTCCGGCTGCATCAACGAGAGGCTGCAGCCCGCAAGCACCGTCGATGTGGAGGCTCCGAAGCCCAGCATCGCTCCGGCCGGCGGCGTGAGGAAGCGGCTGAGCTCCAGTCGTTCGCCGGCGATGGTCAAGACAAGAAAGGCCATCCACCAGGGAACCAGCTGCGGCACGCTGAATCCCGAGAGCCAGAGAAGGTTTCCCACCAGCCAGCAGAGGGCACCAACGCCCATGGTGACCGTCGCCAGGTCGCGCTGCCGCTTCAGCAGGGAAGAGAAGACCGCTACCAAGACCAGAGACCCAACGCTCATCAGGCTCGCGGGGACACGGCCCGGGAATGCTGTGAGCAGACTCAGCGCCCCGAGACCCGTGATGATGGGGCCCGCGAAGGCCCACCGCCTCTCGATACCCACCGCTCGCTCTACGCCGATGAGTGTGCCGAGGAATCCGCAGACCATGAGGGGGCCATGTGCGCTCACCCAGGCGGGTTCCGGGATGGGCCAAGGCCAGCCGAGTCGCACGAGTCCTCCCCAAGACGCGGCAACGAGCGACAGCAGCCCGGCCGCCAGCAGAGGAAGCCTTTGCCATGCGAGCGTGCTCCGGCTCGGCTGTGCCGTCTGCTCCTCTGATCCTCGCGCAGTCTCTGCTTCTCCCGAATCGCGACTCGTGCTCGGGAACTGAACGAGATCACCGCGGGCGGGTGCGGCCCCCCGGTTTGCCAGCTGCTCGCGGGCCGCGCTCGACATCCGCTCGGGGGACCAGCGAAAGTCGGACGCGGGGAGCACTTCCACCTCCTCGACTCCGGGCAGGCGCAGCAGGGCATCCCTGGCGCTGCGTCGCATGAGTGGGCCCACGGGACAGGCGGGGCTCGTCATGCCCAACCGGACCCGGACTCGGCGCTCCGTGTGTGTCACCTCGTCCACCAACCCGAGATCGACGATGTTGATTCCCAGCTCCGGATCGATCACCTCTCGCAAGGCGTCGAGAAGCTCGTCTGCGGTCATTCACGCATTCCTCGGGCCGCGTGTTCGGCGGCTCCCCCATCCAACCTGCCCCTGTCGCGGGGCTCACTATCGCACGCTGGTGGTACGGCGCACAGGAGTGGGCCGAGGGCGGCGCTGGACCCTCGCATTCGGCTGGCTGGACGCCGTCAGACCTGATTCCCCAGGGGGTATCGTGGGGGTCCGTCAAACGGCCGACGCGGGATCCACCGGGATCTGGGTACCGTCCCGCTCAGTGCACCGCCTCATGCAGCCGCCGACAATGGCGGGGGGAGCCGAAGATGAGTGAAACAAGGACCACTGCCCAACTACTTCAGGACAAGAACACCTGGTGGGTTCATGCCCTGATCGTCGCCGCAATCTGCGCCACCGGGTTGATTTATCTCGGCACGCAGACTTATTCGGGATCTCCGCCGCTGGAGTCTTTCAAGACCGCCAGCGGGGACACGGTGTTTTCCCGTGAACAAATCAAGAAGGGACAGGAAGTATTCCACCTCAGGGGCCTGATGGGTTACGGCTCCTTCTGGGGCGACGGAGCGGAACGCGGGCCGGATTTCACCGCCGATGCCCTGCATCGCACGGTTGTGACAATGCGATCCTTCTATGTAGCGGAACTCGCTGCAACCCAAGAAGTGACCGTGTACGACACGGATGCGATCGCGGCGAGGGTAAAGCGAGAACTCCATACGAACACCTGGGACGAAGCGGCCGAGCACATCATCATCAACGAGGCCCAGGTCCTGGCATTCGAGGAGTTGGTCGTTCACTACACGCGGATGTTCAACGATGCCTCTTACGAAGAATCGTTCGAGCCGGCTGGATACATCTCC
This sequence comes from Deltaproteobacteria bacterium, assembly GCA_019310425.1. Classification (GTDB taxonomy): domain Bacteria; phylum Myxococcota_A; class UBA9160; order UBA9160; family SMWR01; genus JAFDEI01. The sequence continues at coordinate 30,784 of JAFDEI010000019.1, forward strand.
GATCCGGACGACCTCCGAAATCTGACCGCGTTCTTCTACTGGGGAGGTTGGGTTTCCGCGGCGAATCGACCGGGTCAGGTGTACAGCTACACACACAACTGGCCGTATGATCCCGATGCCGGCAACGTCGCTACCAGCCAGACCTGGATCTGGAGCTTCATTTCGATCTTCGGACTGTTCCTGGGCATCCTGGCGGTCCTCTACGTCTACGGTCAATTCAAGGAGCAAGGTGATCCGTTCGCAGGGAACGGGACATCGCTCACTACGACTGACCTCGAAGATGGTCGTGTTCGCGCCACCCAGCGGGCCACGTACAAGTTCTTCATCTTCTCGATCATCCTGTTCGGGTGCCAGGTCCTGGCAGGCGTGTTCGCCTCGATGGACTTCGTCCGCCCGTTTGGGTTCTCTCTGGGC
>JAFDEI010000020.1 GCA_019310425.1 Deltaproteobacteria bacterium
GCCAAGGCCCTCGGGTGATCGCATCGACGACTTCTTCGTAGAGCTCTCGGGCATCATGCGCCGCTACCTCGAACGGCGATTTCAGCTTCGCTCTCCCGAGCTGACCACCGAGCGATTCCTCGAAGTCGTGAGCGGCTCACCCGATCTGAGCGAAATGCACCAGGTGCTGCTGCGCGACTTCCTGCGTCAATCGGATCTGGTGAAATTCGCGCACGTGATCCCCGACGCGAAGGCGATCCAGGATGCCGTGAACGCAGTCTCGAGCTTCGTCGAGGAGACCCGCGACGATCATTCCCCGAAACCCGCCACCGGTGCCATCGGGCGCCGGGCGGAGGTCTAGCATGAGCGGATTCGAATTTCGGGATCCGTTCTTCCTCGCCTTCGGACTGCTGGCGCCCCTCGTCTATGCACTGGCTTCTGGCAGCCCCTCGGCGGTGCGCTACTCGAGCCTCGTGTTGCTCCGGAATGCGCCGTCGTCGTGGCGGGTCAAGCTCCTGCCTCTACCCGCCGCCTGCCTGGCGCTCGCCACCCTCGCACTCGCCATCGCCCTGGCGGGCCCGCGCACCGGCGACGCGAGTAGCAAGATCCATCGCGAGGGCATTGCGATGATGCTGGTGGTGGACCTATCGGGCTCGATGAACGCGCGCGACTTCGTACGCGGAGATCAGAGCATCGATCGACTGCAGGCGCTCAAGCATGTACTGCACCGCTTCCTGGGAACCGACGGCAAGGGGCCCGGCCGGCCGGACGACCTGATCGGGCTCGTGACCTTTGCCGGCTACGCCGACAGCGTGGCGCCGCTGACGTTGGATCACGCCAACTTGATGGCGATCCTCGACCAGGCGGAGATCGTGCGCGACCCCGATGAGGACGGCACTGCGATCGGTGAAGGGCTCGCCCTCGCAGTGGAACGTCTGCGCCGCCATCCCGCCAAGAGCAAGGTGGTGGTGCTGCTGAGCGACGGGGTGAACAATCGCGGTGACATCTCGCCCGCACAGGCGGCCGAGCTGGCGGAAGCGCATAACATAAAGGTGTATACGGTGGGCGCCGGCACTACAGGCTTTGCGCCCTACCCGGTGCCGTGGCGTGGGCGGATCGTGCTGCGACAGGTGCGTGTCGAACTGGACGAGCGCGAACTCGACGCCATCGCCGAGCGGACCGATGGACGCTATTTCCACGCCGAAAACGCCGACGCACTACAGGAGGTCTACGACGAGATCAACGCGCTCGAGCGCACGGAAATCATCGAACTCCGTTACATGCAGTACCGCGAGCACTACGCGGGCTTCGCCGCCACCGGGCTCGCCCTGATCCTCGCTGCAGCACTCGCCGGACAGACCTTTCTGCGGAGGCTGCCGTGAGCGAGCTGCGCTTCGCCGAGCCGCAATGGCTGTACGCCGCCGGGGTCGTGGCCATTGCGCTACTGGCGTTGATCGCGTTGGATCGACGCGGTGACCGGACGCTCGAGCGTCTCGTCGGGTCGGCGCTTCAGCCACGTCTGGTCTCCAGACCGACTGCGCTGCGGCGTCGCCTGAGGCTCGCACTGCTCGGGCTCTCGGCGCTCTCACTCGTGGTGGCGCTGATGCGCCCGCAGTGGGGCGTCGAGTTCGTGAAGTCGCGCCAGATCGGGGCGGAGATCATGATCGCGCTCGACGTCTCCCGCTCGATGCTCGCCGAGGACGTCGCGCCCAATCGACTCGACCGCGCCAAGGCGGAGATCCGCGACCTGCTCACGTACCTCGACGGTGACCAGGTCGGCCTCATCGCGTTCGCGGGCCGCGCAACCGTGGTGTGCCCCCTGACACCGGACTTCGGCTTCGTCCGCCTGGTGCTCGACGGGCTCGGGCCCCACAGCGTGAGTCGTGGCGGCACCCGACTCGAGGAGCCGATCCGAAAGGCGACGGCGGGCTTCGCTGGCTCGGGAGACCTGTCGCGGGTCATCCTGCTCATCACCGATGGCGAAGACCACGACTCCTTCCCGGTCGACGCCGCCAAGGACGCAGCGGAGCTGGGCATCCGCATCCTCGCCATCGGCTTCGGCGACGAGAACGGCAGCCCGATCACTCTCACGGATCCCGAGACCGGAGCACGCACGACGCTGCGCGACTCCGACGGACGCCCGGTACAGAGCCGGCTCGACGGCGACCTGCTCCGCGAGCTCGCAATGGTGACCGAGGGGGCATACGTACCGGCGGGCACCGGCGTGCTCGACCTCGAGGGCATCTTCTCGGCACACATTCGCCCGTTGATGCGTGCGACCGGCGAAGAACGCGGCCGCACGATCCACAAGGACGCCTTCCAGTGGGCGATTCTGCTCGCCCTCGTCGCTCTGCTCGGAAGCGTGGCGACCTCTGCCACGCGCCTGCGGATTCTGATGCTGATGCTGGCGCTCACGCCCTGCATCGACGCTGGGCAGGCCCACGCCCAAGTCCCCGCGCCAGCTGGTCCCGCCGCGCAGGGGATGAATCTTCCGGGACCCGAGGGTGAGCCGTCCACATCCGATGAGGACGACCCGCGGGACCACGTTGCCATCCCCGAGGAGCCGCGCGAGGCCTACAACCAGGGCATCCGGCAACTCGATGAAGACCGGCTCGACGAAGCCGAGCGCCTGCTGGAGGCGGCGCGCAACAATGCCCGGGGCGACGGAACCACGCGCTTTCGGGCCAGCTTCAACCTCGGTTGGGTCGAGATTCGACGCTCGGAGACAACGGCCGAGAGCGACGGACCGTCGGCGCTGCGATCACTGGAACGCGCCGCGGACTGGTTTCGGGAGGCCATCGCCATCGATTCCGACAGTCGGGAAGCACGGCGCAACCTCGAACTCGTGCTCCGGCGAATTCTCGTCCTCGCGGATGCGCTGGCCAAGGAGGATCCGCGAGACGTAGCCGCCCAACTCGACGCGCTGATCGCGTCGCAGCGCGGCGTGGCGGCCAGCGCCCGGCAGGTGGCGGAAATCATCCAGCGAAGCGACGACCCGGAGGCTGCGCTGCGGTTGAAGCCACAATTCAAACAGGTAGCGGTGGAGGCGCGGCGCATCCTCGGAGAGGCCCGGGCGCTCGTGGATGCAGCGGGAGGCGAACTCGACTCGCTCGAGCAGCGCGCCGACGAAGATCTCACACCCGAGGAGCGCATGCGCGCGGCGCAACTCCAGGGCGTGCTCCACTACCTGCACCGCGCGCGCGAGCGGATCGGACAGGCGCGCAGTCAGCTGCGTCAGCACCAGGCGGCACGCGCCTATCGCCGCGCGGCGGCAGCGCTCTCCGAGCTGAAACGCGCCAGGGATCAGCTGCGTGCCCCCGTGCAGCTGCTCGACATCCTGATCCAGGACGCGACCGCCATCGCCGGCGAGACACGCGCGCTCGCCACAACACAGCTCGGGGCGGGCATTCCCGGCATCGGCCAGGCTCAGCGGGCCGAGTCGCCGAGCTGGCTCACGCCCCTCTACCTGGGCGAGGCGCAGGGCTCCATCGCCGAGCGCATCGATGAACTCGACGCGCAGCTCCGAGCCGGGCTCGAGCAGGCGGGCGCCGTGGAGGATCCACAGCAGCAAGCACTGCTCGAACAGGTGGCTGAAGCTCAGCCCTTCGTGGCGGAGGCGAGCGAGCACGCCGCGGCTGCCGCGGAGAGCCTCTACAGCGAGGCACTCCAGCCGGGCGCTGAAGCCCAGGCCGAAGCGCTGACTGCGTTGATCGCGGCCCGTGAGCGATTCCTCGACCTGAAGGGGTTGATCGAGGTCGCCTACGCGGACGAGCGACGTATCGACGGGCTATTGAATCCGAATGACGAGGAGATCGCACTCGAGCGCATCCGTGAGTACGGCCCCGCGCTGGGCGTGCTCCAGCGGAAGAATCTCGAGCGCGTCCAGCGGATCACGCCCATGCTCGAGGAGCAGCGCAACCAGCTCATGGCCGCGACAGCGGGCGGCGATGCCGCCCCAGAGGGGCCCTCGGACCCCGCGCAGGAGCTCGAACGGATCGAACTCGCGGACGGTATTCTCATGCTGACGGAGTCGTCCATGCAGGGAGCGGCCGATTCGCTCGACCACCTGGGCGCTACGGAGTCGGCGCTCGACGACAGTCGCAACAGTGTGAGCACCGCAATCAAGGGGCTCGAGAGCCTGCGCCGGCTCTTCTTCTCGATCGTCGAGCACCTCGAGGACACAGCGCACCGGCAGGTCGAGCTCGGCGACGACACCGAGCAGGCCCTCGCCTTGGCAGAGCAGGACCCCGACGCATCGGCGGCGCGAGTCGGTCCCGTCGCGCCCCGCCAGGACGAACTCGCTGCGTTCACCGACCAGCTCGCCCAGGCGCTCCACGAGCAAAGCCTGGCCGACCCCGCCGAGCTGATCGGCGCGGAGGCCGCGGCCGACGAGGCCGTCGCGCAAGCCGCGACCGAACAGCTGATCCGAGCCTCTGAACTGGTACTCGCCGCGTCGGAGGAGATGCGCAATGCGGCCACGGGCCTGCGCGAGGCTGCACCCGAGCGTGAGACCATCCGGGCTCAGCAGACCACCGCCGTGAACAAACTCGCGGAGGCGATCACACTGCTGCAACCGCCGCAGCAGGAACAGGCGAACGACCAAGAGGAAGATTCCGGGGAACAGGGAGAAGCGGGCGAGCAGCAGCAGGGACAGGGACAGGATCAGCAAGCAGCAACTCCAGCCGAGCAACCACAGCCGAGCCCCGAAGAGCAAGCTGGCCGCGACCCAGGACAGATGCTGCAATCCGTTCGCGATCGCGAGGCCGAGCGTCATCGGCGAAACGCAGGGCGCAACCAGCAGGGCTATGAGCCGGTCGAGAGGGATTGGTAGCGGTGTCGAACGCCAGCAGTGAAGCGCCCGAGTGTGCGCGCAATAACAGCCGAAGTGTGGTCCGGCTCGTGCCCGCCCTGCTCTGCGCACTCCCAGTCTGGCTCGGCCTCGCGGGCCCCGCGGCTGCCGAGCCCGCGTTACAGCTCGCGGTGGCACGAGCGCCCTACTACGTGGGCGCCCCGATCGAGTTGCAGGTCCAGTCGGAAGATTTCGAGCGCAGCCCGGAGCCCGAGTGCAGCGCCGGCGCAACGGCGACTGGTCAGTTGCGGCTCCTCCGCGTCGTGCCGAGCTTCAGCTCATCCGTGCAGATCATCAACGGCCGCATGTCGAAGAAGGAGGTCTCGACCTTCACTTGTGTCTGGGAGTTCACCGCGACGCAGCCGGGCAGCTACCGACTGGGCCCCTTCTTCATGGAGCAGAACGGCGAGAAAGGCCGCAGCCAGCAATTCGCCCTGAAGGTCGCGGTCGTCCCCAAGGATCCGCGCATCAAGCTGCGGATCGGCCTGCCGGACGGACCGGTCTACCTGGGCCAGCGCGTTCTGATGGCCATCGAATTCTGGCTCGACGAAGCGCTTCAAGACAGCGTCCGCGGCTACGTGATCCGGAGCGAGCTCTTCGACCGGGAGGAGGTCTTTCACTTCGTCGGCGATGCCACGCCCGACCGGGGCGAGCAGACCCTCAACATCCAGACCGCGGCGGGCGAACTCATCCTCCCGGCCGTCGTGCAACGGCGCAAGAGCGGGCGCCGGAAATACCTGGTGGTCATGGCGGAGCGTACCCTCATGCCGTTGCGCGAAGGGGAGTTCGAGCTGGCCCCCGCGACCCTCGAAGCCACCGAAGTGACACGCTGGCAGCGAGATCTCTTCGGGGCGCGACGACCGGCCGAGACGCGGCGCATCTTCGCCCAGGGCGAGGCCCACAGATTGGTCGTGAAGGCACCACCCGATCGCAATCGCCCGCCCAGCTTCGCCGGCGCGGTGGGACGCGGCTTCTCGCTCGAAGTCACGGCGGATCGCAGCGTCGTGCAGCTCGGCGACCCGATCACGTTGACGTTGACGATTCGCGGGGACGGCAACCTCGCCAATGTGGCGCTACCCCGGCTCGAGGGCGAGCACGGCTTCTCGCCCGCACAGTTCCGGCTGCCCGACGGCGACGTCGCGGGTGAGGTCGTTGGCGACGCCAAGGTCTTCAAGCTACCGGTGCGCGTGCTCGACGACGCCGTCCAGGAGGTTCCAGCACTCCACTACTCCTGGTTCGATCCTGAACTCGGGCGATACGAAACCAGCGAGTCCCGTCCTATCGCCCTGTCGGTACGCCCCGCCCAGATGATCTCGGCATCAGACGTGGTCTCGGGCACGTCGAAGCCGGCCGCGTCCCCGCTGCGCAGCGGCGCCGGGGACGAACACGCGAACACAGGGCGTGAGGAAGACCCCCGAATTCGAAGTAGCTTCAGCTTGACCGGCGCCGACCTCTCGATCGAGGAGGATTCCGACAAGCTCATCGCCGCGCGCGATGACCGGAGTGGCCTCCGCGCTGCCGCCTATGGCGGGTCGATTCTCGCCCTCGCCCTGGCCCTCGGCGCCCGCCGCAGAGCACAGATCGATCCGCAGATCCGCAGACAGCGCGCCGTCTATCAGACGCAACGCAAGCGAATCGAGGCGGCCCGGAGCCTGCCTCGGATCGAAGCGCTCAGCGAGATGGCGGCCGCGGTGCGCGAGATCGCCGCGCAGCTGCCCGAGTCGCGATCGCCGGCGGTGGAACGCTTCCTCACGGAGTGCGACGCAGTCATCTACGCGCCCGACGCCACCACCCATGAAACCCTCGAGCCCGAACTCGCCAGCCTTGCAGATGCATTGCTCGACGAAATGCAGGAGACCCTGCGATGATTTTCGGCCGACTCTCCTGCGCCGCCCTGCCCTGCGCGTTGTTGATTGCGACGCTGATCCACGCGCCCGCTTCCGCGACCAACACGGCGGAGTTCATCGACCCGGCTGTTTCCGCCTACCGCGAGGCCATGGAGAGCACGCAACGCGATGAGCGACTCGAACACTTCCGTCGGGCCGAACGACTCTTCACCGCTGCGATCGAGAAATCCGGTGGCAGCGGAGAACTCTACGCCAACCTCGGCAATGCGTCCCTCCAGGCCGAACGCCTGGGCCCGGCGGTGCTGTCCTACCGTCGTGCGCTACTCATGGATCCATCGCTCGAGCGCGCAAGACAGAACCTCCTGCATGCGCGCCGGCTGCTGCCCGACTGGATTCCATCGCCGCCCGAGGTCGGCGTGCTCGACAGCTTCTTTCTCTGGCACAAAGTCATGTCACGCTCGGACCGGCTCGACCTCGCCGCACTGGCATTCGCAGCCGCGATGCTGTCCCTGGCGGCGAGCCTCGCGTTCGGCCTGGTTTCCACGCGATATTTCACCGGGCTGGCGAGTGTCGTCTGGCTCGCACTGCTGGCCTCGCTCGCCTTCGACCCCTCGCGCGCCGCCGGCAGCGAAGGCGTCGTGGTGGCTCGCGAGGTGCTCGCGCGCGCCGCCGACTCCATCAACGCCCCCAGCCGATTCGGCGAGCCGCTGCCCTCCGGCACCGAGCTGCACATCCTCGAAGACCGCGGCGGATGGCTTCAAATCGAACTCTACAACGGCCGCAACGCGTGGGTCGCCTCGTCGGCCGTCGAACGAATCGGCCCACGCGACGACTGAGCCGCCGCCCCCGGCACCCGAAATCATCGCCCGGAGGACGGCCGCCAGCAGACGGGGAAAGCGCTCAGCCGCGCTTCTTGACCTTTCCCCAGGAATCACGCAGCGTCGCGGTACGGTCGAACACGAGGGTGTCACCCGAATCAGGGTCGACACAGAAGTAGCCGTTGCGCTCGAACTGGTAGCGCGTGCCCGGCTCGGCCCCGACGACACTCGGCTCGATGCGGCAATCCGTGAGCACCTCGAGCGAATCGGGATTCAGGTTGCTGCGGAAGTCCTCACCAGGATCGACATCGAGCGGATCCTCGACACGGAACAATCGATCGTAGAGTCGCACTTCGGCCGTCACCGCGTGCTCCGCCGAGACCCAGTGCAGCGTGCCCTTCACCTTGCGGCCGTCCGGCGCATCACCCCCGCGCGTCGCCGGGTCGTAGCTGCAGCGCAGCTCGACGACTTCGCCGTTCGCGTCCTTTACGACATCGGTGCAAGTGACGAAGTACGCATAGCGCAAACGCACCTCCCGGCCCGGCGCGAGGCGGAAGAACTTCTTCGGGGGGTCCTCGAGGAAATCGCCCCGCTCGATATAGAGCACGCGTGAGAATGGCACGTCACGCGTACCCGCCGAAGCATCCTCGGGGTTGTTGACCGAGGGCAGCATCTCGCTCTCGCCTTCAGGGTAGTTCTCGATCACGACGCGCAGCGGACGCAGTACGCCCATCACCCGCGGCGCAGTCCGGTTCAGATCTTCTCGTACCGAGAATTCGAGACGCTCGAGCTGAATGATGTTGTCGCGCTTGGCGATGCCGATGCCGTCGCAAAAGCTCCGAATCGCCTCTGCGGGGTAGCCACGACGCCGCATTCCGGAGAGTGTGGGCATGCGCGGGTCATCCCAACCCGTGACGTGTTCTCCCTCGACGAGCTGCCGCAACACACGCTTGCTCATCACCGTGTAGCTCAGGTTGAGGCGCGCGAATTCGATCTGCTGGGGGTGACACTCGGTTGCGAGTTCGTCCAGCACCCAGTCGTAGAGCGGCCGGTGGTCGGTGAACTCGAGCGTACAGAGCGAGTGAGTGATGCCCTCGATCGAATCGGACAGACAATGCGCGAAGTCGTACATCGGGTAGACACACCACTCGCTGCCCGTGCGGTGGTGCGGTGCTTTGTGGATCCGATAGAGGATCGGATCGCGCATCGCGATCACGGGCGAGGCCATGTCGATCTTCGCCCGCAGCACGCGTGAGCCGTTCTCGAACTCGCCCTTTCGCATCCGCTCGACCAGCTCGAGGTTCTCCTCGACCGAGCGATCGCGAAACGGGCTGTTCCGACCCGGCTCGCTGAGGCTGCCGCGATGGGCCGTGTGCTCTTCCGAGCTGAGGTCGCAGACGTAGGATTTTCCGGCGCGGATCAGCTGCAGCGCGTATTCATAGAGTTGCGCGAAATAGGACGAGGTGTAGTGCTCGCTCTCGCCCCAGTCGAAACCCAGCCAGCGAACGTCGTTCTTGATCGACTCGACGAACTCGCTCTCTTCAGCGGCGGGGTTGGTGTCGTCGAAGCGCAGGTAGCAGATGCCGCCCGTATTCTCGGACGCGACACCGAAGTTCAGGCAGATCGACTTGGCGTGGCCGATGTGGAGGTAGCCATTCGGCTCGGGCGGAAAGCGCGTGACGACCCGCCCGCCGTGCTTCTGGCTCGCGAGGTCCTCCGCAACGATTGCGCGGATGAAATCCTTACCGGGAGTATTTTCGCTGTTGGACAAGGGTGCATCGCCTTCAGATGTCGGAGAGGGACGGATTGTATGGATTCTCGCGACAGAAATCCGCCCGCTCGAGCGTCCGCATCCCCGAAGTAGCAGTCCACGAGGCGCCGAGTGGCGCGGTCCGATGCGTCTCGAGGTCGCTAATCCGCTTCGTCGCGGGCCCTCATCTCCTCCTCGGCCTCGTCCTTGGCGGACACCGCCTCGCGCTCTTCCTCGCTCATGTCCATCAGCTTCGGGTCCATCGGAACCGCCTCTTCCAAGGCCGGCGAAAGCCCGGGCTCTTCGCGATCACCGCCGCATCCGAGCAGTGGCAACGACCCGACCAGGAGCAACAATGACATCACAGAGATCGATCGTTTCACGTTCGTTTCCTCCGGCATGAGATGCGCCCATCTTACCGAAATACAGAGGCACCGGAGTTCAGCTGCGCGAGGTGCGCAGGACGAGAAATGCCGCGAAAGCCACCGCGACGATCCCGATCAACCAGAGGAAGTTCGACACGACCGCGATCGCGGCCACCGCGGCTGCGAGGAGTGCTCCCACCACGCAGTAGCGCCAGTCGAAATGGACTCCGGCCAGGAAGGTCGCCAGCGCGAGCGACAGCAGGGTGACGGTCCCCGCGGCGGCCTCGTCCATGCGCCCGGTGGCCTGCAACAGGAACACCAGGCACACCGCGACCGCGAGCGCAGCCCAATGCAGGATTTGCCGCCGTACCACTCCGCCCGCCGTCATTCCGCCCGCGCGCGCGCTCGACCAACCGGAGAACAGACTCACGCCGCCGAAGATCGGAACCATCACGATCCAGTAACGGAAAGCCTTCGGTGGCGAAATCTGGGAGATCGCGACGCCGACCGTGGAGAGCACGAGCAACGCCAACAACACGAGTTCCTGCGCGGCGGGGCTGCGAGAGGTCGTCGAGGCGGGCGTGGGGCTCGGATCGGGTGTTGCGCTGGCCATGCCGGTTCCTCCTCGTTTCACCGACGCCGGGGATTTCCGAGACGTGACGCCGAGTATACTGCTCTCACTCGACCTATCGAAAAGGAACGAAGCATGCGAGCCATCGTCCCCGTCCTGCTCTTCTCACTCCTGTTCATGCTCGGATGTCGATCCGGATACAACAACGCCTACCAGGCTGAAACCCAACGCCTCGAAGGCGAACTGGCCCGGCAGACCGGGCAAGCGCAGAAGTACGTCGCGATCGTGCTCTTTTCGCTGAACAGCGACGTGATCGACGAAGCCGGTGCGCGTGAGATCGAGTGGTTCCTCGAGAAGATCGCACCCTCCCCGATGGTCCGAATCGGCGTCAAGGGGTACACCGACTCGACGGGCAGCGAAGCGCAGAACGCACCGCTTTCGAATACACGCGCCTGGGCGGTGCAGGACTATCTCGTGTCTCGCGGTGTCGCGCCCGAGCGGATCTCCGCGAGTGGCTATTCGGCTTCGGACCCCGCGCGAACCAACACGAACGCGAAGGGGCGCACACAGAACCGGCGCGCCGAGATCCGGGTCTACTGAGCCGAAGCTCCGGGGTCGGGCGGCGCGCCGCTGCCGGAGGCCTCCGCCTCGATTCGCTCCAACATCTGGGATGGCCCGGGAGCACCCGGCGGCGCGAGTGCCGCCAGTTCCTTCGCAAACATCCGTGCGCGGCTCCAATCCTCAACCTGCATGTAGAGGATCGCGAGCGCGCGCAGGATGGCCGGGTCGCGCGCGTCGATTTCGCGCGCCGCGAGCAGCGCCTGCTCGGCCTCGTCGCTCCGTCCGAGGTGTTGGTAGGCGAGCGCGAGGTTGTAACGGACCCGCGCGCGGCCCGGGAGTCGATCCGCCGCCTTCGCAATCGATGTTGCGGATTCGTCGAGACGTCCAACTTCGGCCTGCAGCAAGCCGAGCGAGTAGTAGAGTTCGCCGTTCTGCGGAAAACGTTCGAGCGCTTCTCGCAAGACGCGCTCGGCGTCGTCGTTGCGCCCACTCCCGTTGTAGAGTGAGGTCAGGTTGAAATACGCGGGCAGGAAATCCGGATCGAGCGCGATCCCGGTCCGGTAGCTCTGCTCCGCCGCGTCGATGTCGCCCTGCTGGGTTCTCAGTACGCCGAGGTTCAGGTGGGCGCCCGGCGTGTCCGCAACGGCCTGCTGAGCCGACTCGAATTCGCGAATTCCGCGAGCACGCGTGCGACGCTGCTTGGGGTCGAGCTGTTCGGACGGCACACCGGCCAGTAATCGCGCGGCGACGATTCGCACCGCCCGAACCGGATCGTCGAGCAGCGGCGCAACGATCGGCAGGCGCTGCTCCGCGGGAATCCGATCGAGGCCCGCGAGCGCGGCCGCGCGCACCATCGGGGCGTCGTCGCGGGTCGCTCCCACGATCGCGGCGAGCGCCTCGGGTGCACTTGCGTAGCGTTCGAACAGTTCCAATGCAGTCGCACGTACGATGGCCGGCAGCTCTTCGTCTTCCACCAGCGCCGCGAGCCCCGGCACGATCTCGCGGTAGCCGGCCCGCGCGGCCGCGATCACGGCGCCGTAGTGGAAGCCCTGGCGACGCTCGGGTCCGTACCACTCCGCAACCGTCTCGGCCGCCCACTCGGCGCTGCGATCTGCGTGGCAGCCGTTGCACGCGTTCGGCGTTCCGATCGCCGCCGACAGGTCGGGGCGCGGCACCCGCAGGCTGTGATCGTGGCGCGCATCGATCTGCATGAAGTTCTTGGCAGGCATGTGGCACGCGACGCACTCGGCGCCAGCCGACCCGTCCGGGTGGAAGTGGTGCAGAGGGGTATCGTAGGCCCTCGCGGTCAAACTCGGGAAGCGCGGGTCCGGCTTCTCCTGATGGCAGCGCGCACACAGGGCATTGCCCTCCGCGCGCAAGCCGAGCCCGTGCGGCTCGTGACAGTCACTGCAGCGCACGCCTTGCCGATACATCCGGCTCTGCACGAACGAACCGTAGACGTACACCTCACCGTCGACCTGGCCGTCGGCGTGGTAGAGCCCCTCGCGCAGTGGTTCCGGCATGTAGTGATCGAAGAACGGCTCGCCGACGACGGCGGTGTCGCTGACCTTGTGGCGCCGCGAATGACACGGTGCACAGGCTTCGACCTCCTGTACCGAGGTTCGCGCCGCGAAATCGACCACCAGCCCCCTGTCTCCGGCGGGCGACGAGTCGGAATCGGCCCACGCCACGTGGTTGCTGCTCGGCCCATGGCACGCCTCGCAGCCGACGTCGATCTCCGACCAGGTCGTCTCGTAGGCATCCGAACCGAGGTCATAGCCGCGTTGCAGATTCGTCGAGTGGCAGTCGGCGCACATCGTATTCCAGCGCTGAAGGCGGCCGGTCCAGTGCAGGGCATCATCGGGCGGAATGCGCTCGTCGGGATAGAGATCGAACCAGCGCTGCTTGCGGATGTCCCACGCAATCGTGAGGATCTGCAGCCGGCCGCTCGGAAATTCGATCAAGTACTGCTGCAATGGATCGACGCCGAAGGTGTACTTCACCCGGAAGTCGCCCAGTTCGCCATCCGGTCCTTCGGTATGAACCCAGTACCCACCGTCGCGCTCGAAGAAGCGGGTCAGGATCGGGAAGCTGCCGAAGCGCGCGTCGTCGAAGTCGCCGAGGACCGTGGCCTCGGTCGCCGGCTCCATCGCACGATCGTGATGCGAATCCAACCACTTCGCGTGCTGCTCAGCGTGGCAGCGCGCGCACTCGGCGCTGCCGACGAATGTCGCGGCGACCGACGATTCGCGCGCATTCGCGGCGGTCTCGCTCGCTACCGGCGTTTCGGAGTCACAGCCGCCGGCTCCGACGAGCAGCCCGAGCAGCAGCCAGCACACGGCCCATGGCCGTGCGGTGGCAAAGGGTCCCGCGCATGCCGCTCCCGCCCTGACCATTCCGGCCGTCACCTGCCCCTCGCATACGCGTCGACGAATGGCGCATGGTACGCGAGACGGACGCGGAGGGCCGCTTCTAAACCCGCATCCGTCCCGTTTTCGGTGTGGCGGCGACCGCACAAGCCCTAGACTGTCGCTGCGATCACGCTCGAGGCTCGACCCTCCTGCAGCCCGCGCTACGGTTGCAGGCACCAACACTCCATTGATGGGGAACTCGATGCAAGCGACCGAAGACCGTCCGACCCGAGTGTTGCGATCCGCTGCACTCTGCCTGCTGCTGGTCCCGCACGCGATCGGCTGTAGCGAAGAAGTGCCGCCGCCGCCGCGGCCGCCGCAGCCCGTGAAGATTCTCGAGATCGTCGACGCGGGTGCCAGGCGGACTTACGATTATCCGGGCGAGATATCCGCGATCCAACACGCCGAGCCCGCCTTCGAGGTCGCGGGCAAGATCATCAAGTTCCCGGTCATCGAGGGCCAGGAAATCGCCGCGGGCGACATCATCGCGATACTCGACCCGCGCGACTTCCAGGCCGCGCTCGACCGCGCCAGGGCCAACCTCCGCCAGGGCGAGAACGACATCGAGCGCTACCAGATCCTCTTCGACAAGGGAGTGAGCCCAAAAACAGAACTCGAGCGGGCCAAACGCCGACACGACGTCTCGCTGGCCGACTTCCAGAAGGCGGAGAAGGCGCTCGACGACTCGACTCTGCGCGCGCATTTCAGCGGAACGGTGGCGAAGAAGCTCGCCACCGACTTCGAGAACGTCACCGCCAAGCAGTCGATCATCATCCTCCAGGACGAGTCGGAGCTCCAGGTCGACATCGCGATCCCCGAGCAGGACTACACCACCATGGCGAGAGGAATGTCGAACGAAGAGCGCACGCGCCTCGTGAACCCGATGGTCTCGATCAGCTCGATTCCCGGGCGCCAGTTCCCCGCCTACGTGAAGGAATTCACCACCACGGCCGACCCGACCACGCGGACCTTCAAAGCCACACTCGCATTCGATCCCCCAAGCAACGTCTCGATCCGCCCGGGCATGACGGCGAAGGTGACGATCACACCACGAACCACGGGCGCGTCGGGAATCGCAATCCCCGCGAAGGCGCTGCTCACCGACCCGGAAGGCAAGGCCTTCGTCTGGTCGATCAACCCCGACACCCTCGTCGCGTTCCGGACGGACGTCGTGGCGGGCGACCTCTCGGGTGAGAGCGTGTCGATCGTCGAGGGCCTCGCACCGGGCGATCAGATCGCCGTATCGGGCGTCCACATGCTGGCCGACGGCATGCAGGTCCGACGGTTCAACCGGTAGCGGGAAGCTCGACGAATGGATATCGCGAAAGCCGCCATCGAGAACCGCGTCGTCACGCTCGTGCTCACCACCGTGATGATCGGCGGTGGTCTCATCTCGTTCGAGGGCCTGAGCCGGCTCGAGGACCCTGAATTCACCATCAAGGAAGCGCTGATCATCACGCCCTACCCGGGAGCCTCCGCGCGGGAGGTCGAAGAGGAGGTCACGGACGAGATCGAAACCGCCGTGCAGGCGCTCGCGCAGCTCAAAGAGCTCGAGTCGAAATCGGACCGGGAGCTCTCGAACATCACGGTCGTGATCAAGAACAAGTACGACGCCAGCACGCTTCCGCAAGTCTGGGACGAGCTGCGACGCAAGGTCGACGATGCCCAGTCGAAGCTGCCGCCGGGTGCGGGACCCTCGCTCGTCGTCGATGATTTCGGCGACGTGTTCGGTGTCTTCATCGCAATCTTCGGCGATGAATACTCCTACGCGGAGCTCAAGGAGTACGTCGACGTACTTCGCCGCGAGCTGCTGCTCGTACAGGACGTCGCGAAGATCGAGACCTTCGGCGAGCGCGTCGAGGCGATCTACGTCGACCTCAATCGCGACCGGATGTCCCAGCTCGGCATCCCGATCGAGGTCATCGTCGACCAGCTCCGGCAGAAGAACCTCGCCGCCTCGGCGGGCCACGTACAGGTCGGCCCCGAATTCATCTCGATCGTCCCGACCGGCATGATCTCCTCGATCGCGGACTTCGAATCGCTGCTGATCAGCCGCGGAACCAACCGCTCGGTCTATCTGCGCGACGTCGCCACGGTGCGCAGGACCTACGTCGAGCCACTCAAAGAGATGATCCGCTACGACGGCCGGTCGGCGATCGGCCTGGGCATCTCGACCGTATCGGGCGGCAACGTCGTGGTGATGGGCGAAGCGCTGAAGCAGCGCCTCGAGGAACTCACCCCCCTCACGCCGCTCGGCATCGAGGCCGGAATCGTCTCGATGCAGTCCGATGCCGTGTCGATCGCGATCAACAGCTTCGTGGTCAGCCTGCTCCAGGCCGTAGTCATCGTGATCGTCGTGCTGCTCTTCTTCATGGGGCTGCGCAGCGGGCTGCTGATCGGCTTCGTGCTCTTCGTCACGATCTCCGGAACCTTCATCTTCATGGGCCCGATGGGGGTCGCGCTGGAACGAATCTCCCTCGGCGCGCTGATCATCGCGCTCGGCATGCTCGTCGACAACGCGATCGTGATCGTCGATGGAGTGCTGATCCGCCAACAAAAGGGCGAGGACACCGCTGAGGCTGCCAGTGCGGTGGTGAAGCAGAGCGCGATACCGCTACTCGGAGCAACCGTCATCGCAATCCTCGCGTTCGCGGCAATCGGAACTTCGGACGACTCCACGGGCGAGTTCTGCCGCTCGCTATTCCAGGTCGTGCTGATTTCGCTCTCGCTCAGCTGGGTCACTGCCGTCACCGTCACTCCGCTGCTGTGCGTGATGTTCCTCCCGCCCCCCGACAAGTCCGGAGCCGACGAGGATCCGTATGGCGGAGCGCTGTATCGCGGCTACAGGGGCTTCGTGCGCGGCTGCATCCGCGCGCGCTGGCTCACCGTCGGGGTCGTACTGGGGCTGTTTGCGCTCTCACTCTGGGGATTCGGCTACATCGATCAATCGTTCTTCCCGCCGTCGACGCGCCCGCAATTCCTGCTGGACCTCTGGCTGCCGCAGGGAACCCACATCGACGAAACCCGCACCAAGGTCGAGGAGGTCGAGGAGTATCTCGCCCCGCTCGAGGGCGTCGAGCACGTGACTTCGCTGATCGGCAAGGGCGGACTTCGATTCCTGCTCACCTACACGCCCGAGAAGTCGAATCCCGCCTACGCGCAGCTCCTCATCGATGTCGACGGCACGCAGCGGATCGACGAGTTGATCCCCGTGATCGAGCAACACCTCGCGGACAACCACCCCGACATTCTCTCGTTCTGCTCGAGATTCGAGCTCGGCCCGGGGGCCAACGGCAAGATCCGGGCGCGAATCAGCGGGCCCGACCCGATCGTCTTGCGGGAGCTGGGCGACGAAGTGCGGGCCATCTTCCGGGCCGATGGGAACGCCAAGGGCATTCGCAGCGACTGGCGTCAGCGCGTGAAGGTCATCGAGCCCGTGATCGCGGACGAGCAGGCGAGCCTGAACGGCATCACCCGGACCGACATCGCCCGAACGCTGCTCGCGAGCTACGAAGGGGCGTCGGTCGGGGTCTATCGCGACGGAGATCTCCTGCTGCCCATCGTCCTGCGTGTGGAGGAAGAGCAACGCACCGATGTCGCGAGCCTGCAGGGCATCCAGATCTGGAGCTCCGCCGCGGAGCGGATGATCCCACTGCGTCAGGTCGTCTCCGACTTCCGAACCGTGTCGGAAGACGAGATCATCATGCGGCGCGACCGCAGCCCGACGATCACCATCTTCGCCGACCCGATCGACGGCCCCGCAACCCGTCTGTTCGATCGACTCCGCCCGCAGATCGAGGCGATGCCACTCCCGACCGACTACGCCCTCGAGTGGGGCGGCGAATACGAGGACAGCAAAGACGCGCAGGGACCGCTGATGGCCAGCCTGCCGGTCTTCGTGCTGATCATGCTGTTGGTCACGGTCTCGCTGTTCAATTCGCTCAAACAGCCCGCGATCATCTGGCTCTGCGTTCCGCTGGCAATCATCGGCGTGACGCTCGGCCTGCTGCTGACCAATCAACCGTTCGGCTTCATGGCGCTGCTCGGCTTTCTGAGCCTGATGGGGATGTTGATCAAGAATGCGGTGGTGTTGATCGATGAGATCAACCTGCAACTCTCCGAGGGCAAGGAATTGCTTCCGGCCATCCTGGACTCGGGCACCAGTCGACTTCGCCCGGTGGCGATGGCGGCAGCGACGACCGCACTCGGGATGATCCCGTTGCTCATGGACGCGTTCTTCATCTCGATGGCAGTGACGATCATCTTCGGCCTGATCTTCGCCACGCTGCTGACGATGGTCGTGGTGCCGGTCCTCTACGCCATCTTCTACGGCGCGTCCGAAGCCGAGGGCTCCTGAGCCTGGTTTCGACCACGCGGGTCGACCGGCTCTGCTCCCGCCGAGGTCAGTCGAGCCCGCGGTGGAGCAACAGGATCCGCCGCACCTCCTCGATCGCATGGGGATGATCCTGCACCGAGTGGTGGGATCGCACCACCAGCTCCGACACGGCTTCGTCGATGTGCGCGCTCGAGTACTCGACGATGCCATCGTTGCCCCCTTCCACCGGGCCGTCACCCTTCACCGCGATAATCGAATGTGCGGGGATGTCGGCCGATACCGGCAGTGAGGAAAGGACTTTCACCAGAGAATTGCCGGGAGTCATGTTGTCCACACTACTCGGCAGACGCTTCATGCCCTGCACCCGAAACAGACTCGCTTCATTGTTCAGGAGGTCGATCCCTGCCCGCCCCAACTGACTCGGCAGCTTTACGAGACCCGAGAGCCAGTGCGCGACCCGGTTGCCCGCCCGGAAGCTTCCGCGATGCGGCGTGGCGATGAAGACGACACGGCCCACGTAGGGCTCTGGCTCCATGAACAGAGCGCCCTCGAGCAATTCCCGTGTCTCGGGTTCGACGTCCAGCTCTTCCAAGGGAACACGGCTCATCTCGTTCCAGAATCGATCTCCGGAATCGACGGAGGTCATCTTCACGAGTAGCCCGCCCTGGCTGTGGCCGACCAGCACCATCTCGCGCAGTGCCGGATCCGTTCCGTCGGGGTCGAAACGCTGCACCGCGGCCCGCAGGGATTCCCGCAACAACATTGCCGAATACGCAACTGGATTGCCGGTGTCGTAATTAAAGAACCAGAACTGGTAGTTCTCACGAATGCGCGGGTCGCTTCCCAGGTCGTTCAACATATCGGCCCAGCGACCGGCGCTCGAAGCAGTCCCGTGCACCAGCACGACCGGAGTGCGACCGCGCACATACGGACGTAGTCCCAGCAACCGGGTCTCTTCGTGCGTGAGATCCCCGAAGATGAACCCCTTGTACTCGCGCTCCCAGATCGAAGACTCCGCGAGCATGTAGGCGAGGTGAGCGGTCCCCTCGAGTTCGAGCGGCACCTCTCGCCCTTCGATCTCGACCGTATACGCGTCGAAGCCGATGCGGAGTTCGACCGCAGCCTCGATTCGCTCCCCTCGGATCTGCCGCCGCGGCTCATCGATGCGGAGCAGTGCATTGAGGGGAACCTTGATTTTCTGCGGCAAGAAATCGGAGCCATTCACAGCCTGCTCCGCCAGTGGAGCATCTGCGGCCAACGGTGCCCCGATGCCCGAATGTCGGTAGCGATTCCGCAGCCCGCGTACCTCCAGATCCGCAACTGGCACGAAGCGCGAGAGTCGGCGCGCACCCCAGTGCTCAGGTGTCGCGTCGTACGTCACGGCGAGTTGGCCGAAGGGCAAGGCGTACGTCGCAGTCTGAAATACCACTTCGGCACTGCCCTCGATCGCGAATCCGGCCGTCAAGCCACGGTTGTAGAGATCGCAAGCCAGCCGATAGCGCGGGTCGTAGGGGCTCGGAGTACGCGCGTGATCTTCCGGAAACAGGAATGCGTAGGCATAGACCACCGAAGCGAGGAAATACGCCCGATCGCCGCTCACCTCTGCGTGCTGAAATGACCCCTCGGCCAGCGCGAACAGCACGTCCGGCTTCGGCTCTGACTGCGCCCGCATGATGTCGTGCAACGCGGCCAGGGCGCGATCCGGCTCCGAGTCGAGCAGAACACGAAGATCGAATTGTTCGAACGCGATGACACTCGGTTCGCTCAAGTGTCCGCTCGACAACACGTTTCGAGTGAGCGCTCGGTGCGCCGTTCGTGGGTCGACACGCTCCACACCGACCGGAGTCGCACATCCCGCCACCAGCAGTGTCAGGCCGAGTAGAACCGACAGCATTTTCTGCGAAGAGATGAGCAAAGAGCCTTCTCCTGTGACGTGCGGCAATCTACACTTCGTATTCTAATGCTTCCAGCCCACCGCCTCTGATTCTCCGCCGAGGCGGGAAACCCTGGAACGGGAGTTCGCGCATGACCTTATCGTTGCAGATCTGGGCGGCAACGCTCGTCACTGCCGTGCTTCTCACGGCACCACCAGGCTGGGCAGATGCTGCACCCGGCGGAGACGAATCGTCGGAAAAGAAGGCGACCACTGCCGCGATCGAAGCAAACACGGCGGCGGCGAAGGCACTGCTGGAGCAGAGCGCCGACTTCCTCGCCGCTCAGCCGAAGTTCTCCTTCGAAGCGCAGACGGGCTTCGACTCGGTACAAATGAACGGCCAGCACCTCGCATTCTTCGAGAACAAGAAGGCCCTGGTGCGGCGCCCGAATCGGCTGCGAGTCGAGACCGACGAAGCAGACGGCGACGAGCACACGTTCAGATTCGACGGCAAGCAGATCTCGATCGACCTCCCGGGCGAAAACGCCTACGTGGCAGTCGAAAAGTCGGGCACGATCGACGAGATGACCGACTACATCGTCGACGATCTCGAGATCCCGGTACCGCTCCACGACTTCTTCTCGAGCAACTTCTACCAGGCGGCGCAGGCTGGGATCGTCTCGGGCTTCTACGTCGATGAGGCCACGATCGGGAAGAGGCAGTGCCATCACCTCGCGTTTCGTCAGATCGACGTCGATTTCCAGATCTGGATCGAGGACGGCGACCGTCCGCTGCCGTGCAGCCTCGTGATCACCTACAAGAAGGCAGCCGGGCAACCGCAGTATTGGGCCCGCTTCGACGACTGGAACTTGTCGCCGCGCGCCGGGGACAAGCAGTTCGAGTTCACTCCACCCAAGGGTGCGGAACGATTGTCGATCCGGGCAGCCGTCGAAGAAATCCGAGAAGACACGGAGGCGAAGTGATGACGCGACGTAGAGTCCGTTGGATCGCCGGTTTTGCCGCCCTGCTGATGCTGGCCTTGCTTGCAAATTCCGCGTACGCCCGTGGAGGACGCGGAGGTGGCCGCGGCGGCGGACGAGGCGGGGGCGGACGGCCGAATATCTCGCGCGGCGGCCCGGCCGGCGGCGGTTCGTTCAGCCGCGGCGGAGGCTCGCTGAATCGAGGCGGCGGCTTCGAGAGCCGCAACCGGAGCGACGGCCGCCGGGACAGCCGCAGCAACAATCGGAATGATCGCTACGACGATCGCAACGACCGCTACGACGACCGGCGGGAAGATCGTAATGACCGCTACGACGACCGGCGGGACGACCGCAAGGAGTTCTACGATGACCGCCGGCGGTTTGCGATCGGCGCGACCCTCACGGCCGCGACTTTCCGGGCACTCAGCTGCGCGTCACGAACGGTCGTCGTGAACGGCATCAGCTATTACGGTTGCGGCTCGACCTGGTACAACCGCGCCTACGCGGGCGGAGCTGTGTCCTACGTCGTGGTCGCTGCACCCCCGGGCTATTGACGACGAACACCACCAGACGTCATTCGGGCAGCACTCGCGCGGCCGGGTAGCCGTACTCTTCATAGGAACGCCCCGCGAACGCCCAGAGATGACCTGCCTGAGTGCAGATTCGCAGCCACACCCGTGCCGCCGCGGGCCTGCCCGCCAGCAGGGCCAGCGGCAACAGTGGCACGAGAACAGCATGCGCCAGCAGGGCGCGCGGAAGCCCCCGCCACACCGCCCCGCTGCGACGATGCTGCCGCTGCAGGCGCGTAAAGCCCACGCCCCCGCGAAAGGCTCGCTGGGTGAGCCATCCCAAGCGGTGGCGACACGCAGGAATCGTTTCGCATACGATTGCTTCGTCGCACCACAAGAGGCGCACGCCCGCGGCGAGCATGCGGTCGAAGATCTCGTTGTCTTCGCCCCCGGTCCGGCCCCAGCCAGGATCGAAGCGGTAGCCAGCGAAGAGGGAGCGCCGGACGAGAGCGTTGCTGGTCGAGGCGTCACGGACCGCGATCCGCGTTCCACTCGAATGTCGCGGGCGCGAATAGAAAGTCTCGACGTCCAGCCAGGGCGTTGCAACCTCTTCGAGGCGGGGCAACACCGGCCCGAAGAAACCGTCGCCTTCGCCACGCTCGACACACTTCCAAAATTCGACCAGCCAGTTTCCGTCGGCGACCTCGTCGTCGTCGATGAAGGCGATCCAGCGCCCGCGTGCCTCGCTGACAGAACGATTGCGTGCGAGTGCGATGTTCTGACGCGGCTCGACGAACCAACGCGCGGTTCGGGCGGATTCGCAGGCGGCGAGTGCTCTTGATTGCGCATCGCCTGCGGCGTCATTGTCGACCACGACGATTTCGACGACGAGACCTTCGGGGAGCACGAGCCGGGCCAGACTGTCGAGCAGCCGTGCCAAGCCGCGAGGTCGGCGGAACGTCGCGATGCAGATCGATACATCGGGTGTCATCGCCGCGTTCCCAGCATATTGAAGAATGATCGGAACCGCCTCGCCAAGCCTTGAGCAGGATCCTGAATCGCTACGGAAACCGAGGGTTTCCCACCACTATCACCATCGAGCGACTTCGCCGATTCGCCCGTCAGGCGGTGCCTGGATCAGGGCTCAAGGCCCACATTCGCGACGGAGTCGGCCAGCGCTCCATCCTTCCAGAGCTTCCGGAGGCGGCGCGTTTCGTCGGCACTGTGCCTGGGTCGCCCACGGGCACGAACAGCGAAAGCTCTCGCGGGGTCGCGCCGATGAAGGGACGTGCAATCGGATTCATCAGAACTCGCTGAGGTGGCCTCGCCGCCTTCAACTGATTCGGCCGCGGCACCTCCCAAGCAGGCTTCGGCAACGCCGGCTCGCTTGGCGATTCGCTACCGCGAATATGCGCACGTATACGGCAAGTAGAATGTCGGTTTCCGAGTCGCAGTCGACCTCTCACACACACTCGCCCGAACGCGTCAGCGTGTGCATTGCGACATGCCAGCGACCCGTCGGCCTCGGCAATCTACTGGCTGCGCTCGAAGTCCTCGACATCCCCGCTGGATATGCGTTTCAGGTCGTGATCGTTGATAACGAACCGAGCGGATCCGCAAGAGCGGTCTGCGACGAGGCGGCGGCGCGACACGCCTACCCGATTCATTACATGGTCGAGAAGAATCGCGGCATCCCGTTTGCGCGCAATGCCGCACTTGCAGTGGCGCTCACCAACAGTGATTTCGTCGCATTCATCGACGACGACGAGACTCCTCGATCGGACTGGCTTTCGGAACTGTTGCGGGTACAGAAATTCTACAAGGCAGATGTCGTAACCGGACCCTGCATTCCGCAATACCTGGAGCCCCCTCCGAGCTGGGTCGTAGAAGGTGGATTCCACGAACTTCCCCGTTACCCAACCGGAACGCGCCGCCACGCGGCGTATACCCACAACGTTCTTGTGCGAACAGCAGTCTTCGAGAGTGTCGATCACTACTTTGACGAGTCGATGGCGCTCAATGGAGGGGACGACACAGAGTTCTTCTCGCGTGCCTATAGTGAGGGGTTTCAGATCGTCTGGGCCGACAACGCGATCGTTCACGAAAGAATTCCCGCATCTCGGTCGACGGTGGGTTGGCTCGTTCGACGCGGATTTCGCGTTGGAACTTCGTCTGCATGGGTGCAGTTGAATCATCGTTCCAGCACCGTGCTCCACCTGTTGGCGCACGGGCTCTATTGCATGGTCAAGGGCACAGGGCTCGCTCTCTTGCTTCCTTTGCGCGGCCGCGCCGTCGCGGTCCGAGGATTGCGTCTGTTCAGCTATGGGCTTGGACGGATTGCGGGTTCGAGCGGTTATCTCCACCAGGAGTATGGGGTGGTCCACGGTACTTGAACTGACGCCCCGGGCGCTGTTCTGCCGAGGCCACAGACCGCCCTCTCGAGGCTCCAACACGGTTTCGATGCGGTCCTCAGGAAGTCGCGGACCAGCGTTGGCTGAAGTCGGCGAGCATCGCGTCCGAATAGAAATGACGGCTGAAACGGTGGCTGTAGATTCGCTCGCAAACACGATGCGGCAGTCGGAGGGCGGCGACGACCTCGCGATAGTCACTGCCCTCGGGGCGCTCGCTGCGCACGTTCTGGGAGGCCGTCTTCGGCTCCTCGTCCAGTCCCAGGAACTCCACGAGGGCCGGGCCCAGAGTCCGATCGAGGTCCTCCATACGGAGAACGAGGACCCGGGCCCGCTCGTTACACAGCAACGTCCAGCCTCGCTCTTTCTGGAAGGGAGCGGCAAAGACGTCGATCCCGAAGGTCTTCCGCAGCTCGCGATCAAACCAATTGTGGACATAGTCGCAGGCATCGGCGGCACAGAGTGCATTCTCGAGGAACTCAACCGTGCGTTCCACGTCGTAGCGTCCGTGGCGGTCGCGCAATTCGGTGGATGCGAATTCTGGGTTCTGAAATAGGCCCGAGACCTCGCGGGCGATGGGGTCCCGCACCAGGGTCACCACCTGGACTTGGAGCGCTCGATCAAGTTTCTCGATGCGTTCACCGAGGGCGCGGCCAAGGTGCCAGTCGTACGGCAGCCCGAAGTAGCCCTTGGATCGCACGTGGCGTGCGCCTGCTCCACACAGCATTTCCGGCGAAAGGAAGTGCACGTGAAGGACCGCCTGCTCGGGGTCAGCCTGCTGCAGACTGCGAGCGACCGTCGACGACCCCACCTTCGCCATCTGGTAGACGAGGACCGGGGGCTTGTCTGAACAGTCCGGATCCAATAGCCGGGCGTCTCTAGCAGCCCGCTGCTGGTTCCACCAGTACTCGAGCGGTGGCACGCGCCGGACCACTGCCATCGCTAGCCTACCGAGTGCGGTCATCGTGGCTGAACTCCTCACCCAGATGTGGATCGACCCACTTCGAGAATGACTTGAGACGAACGCATCGACTGATAGGGAATACCGGCTGCCGATTGACAGTGGTTGCAGCAGGGACTCGATCTTCGGGCGCGGATGGTGGATGCGCTCCCGTTGTACGGTGGGAACCTCTCGCTGATCATCAACACGAGGCGGGCCTTTTCCCAACCAATTCCTCGTAGGCCTCGACCAGCCGTGCCCCGGCTATCTCCGGGCGAAGCTCGTCGATGCGCGCGCGAGCCCGCGCTCCGATCGCATCCGCACGGCCGGTCGCCAACGCCCGCTCGACGACCGCAAGCAGATTCCTGCGATCGTCGATCTCACACAAGAATCCACTCACCCCATCGTCGATGAGTTGATCGAAGCTCGCCCCGCGTGTTCCAACCACGATCTTGCCCAGAGACATCGCCTCGATACAGGCATTGGGAAGATTGTCGATCCTCGACGGCAATACCACGGCCTCGGCGTGCTCGATGATGGGACGGAGCGACGCTTGGGGCATACGATCGAAGTGAAGCACGCGGTCTCGATACTCACCGGCCTGCTCCCGAACGTATTCGAGCATGGAACGACCGCGATAACGTCCCTCTTTTCCGACGAATACGAAGTACAGATCCTTGTGGTTCTCGAAGAGCGGTTCGAGAATCTCGGCCAGGCATTTGATCCCCTTCAACAGGCCGACGGTTCCGAAGAACAGCGCGTATCGGCGCGTCGACAGATGCTCGCGATAGATCGTCGGGTCGAGCTCCCCGCCATACGGCACGAAGGGGCTCTCGACCACGCGCACGGGCCGACCCGTCGCCTTCTCCGCAGCATCGGCCAGCAGATGGCTGGGGCTGATCAGCAGCCCTCCCCTCGCGATGGAACGCGCTTCGAGAAAGGCGGTCAGGCGCCCCGACCCCATCCGGCCGTGCTCCCGTTCATACGCGCGATCCCATAGCGGCTCGAGGCTCGAAAGACGCACAACGGCCGGAATGGCCCTGGGACGAAAGAGCGCCGTCGCGCGGTAGCTCGTATATTGCGCCAGTACGAAGGGGTGTTTCGCGTGCAGCTGCCTTAGCCGGCGATTCAGCCGATGGCTCTGCCGGAGAATCGAGAGTACGGGGCGATAGCGCTGCAGGATCCGGTGAGCCAGAGCATGCAACCCTTTCGGGCGCACGTCGACGCGATGAACGCGGATCCCGTCGAAATCGAATGACTCTTCACGGTCGCTGGCGACGATGACATGGGGTTCGTGCCCGAGCCTCGCAAGTGACACCCCGGCCCGATGGAGATAGTTGGCGAGCCCACCGTCATAGTTGGATTCGGTGACGAACTCGGGGCTGATGAATGCGACCCTCACGCTCCGTATTTCCCCGGGACTCCGCGCAGGGAATCCACAGCCTGGGCCCGATGGAACTCGGCAATGCCGGGGCGGAAGTCCCGATGGAGCAGGGGCGTCCGAGCCCTTCGCTCACCCCGGAGCATCGAGCTGTTCCGTCTTCCAATCCAGACAGGGTGCAATCTTCCCGCGGAAGGTGTCTCCGAGATAGGCCCGGTTGTAGCGACCCGCCTGTTCGACCTTCAGCAGCACGGGGATTCCATTGGGCGGGACCAACGATCGCTGGTTGTAGATCGTGGCCCGAAACACCAGCCGATAGGTCGTCGGACCCAGAAGATCGGCGGGAATCACGACTCGACTGCGATACGCGCCCGGAGTCAGCGTAGGGATCGCGTCGCGATCCTCATCGTGAAAACTCCGGAACAGGAGGGTCTCTTCGGCATCGCAGCAATCGAAATAGACCCGCAGACCCCGTGTCTCCTCGAAGACCCGGTAGGACATCGAGATTTCGAGGGGTTTGCCGTTGTCTACCTGATCGATCCGTTCCCCGTCCTGGGTCAGGATGATCTCGTCGAAGCGAAACACCGGATCAGGTGGCAACATCTCGATGGCGTCCGCGAGACCCGAGATGGTATCGGCCCCCCTGGC
>JAFDEI010000331.1 GCA_019310425.1 Deltaproteobacteria bacterium
CATGGGCGGCGGCATGACGAACGGCGCCGCGATGATCGGGCTGGTGCGAACGATCAGCCTGCTCGACATGTCGCTGCTCGACATCGACTCGGAGGTAGGCGACCACCACCCGGGCGCTGCGGTGACCTGCGGCAAGATCATATTCTCGAGTTCGGCCGACGACTGCTTCTATTCCGACCTGATCCTGATCTGGGGCGGCAACCCCGCCTACACCCAGATCCCGAACGCCCACTTCATCAACGAAGCGCGCTACAAGGGATCGCGCGTCGTGACCATCACCCCGGATCTCAACGCTTCGGGCATGCACGCGGACCTGTGGGTGCCGGTCAACGTCGGCAGTGACGCGGCGCTCGGGCTCGCACTCGCCAACGTCATTCTGGAAGAAGGTCTGCACGACGTCGACTTCATTCGCGAACAGACCGACCTGCCGCTACTCGTTCGCAAGGACACGGGGCGCTTCCTGCGGGCCGTGGATCTCGAAGCCGAAGGCGCCGACGATGAGTTCTACATCTTCGACACGACTTCGGGGAAAGTCCTGAAGACGGAGAAGACGACGCTCGAGCTCGGGGACCGCGTGCCCGCGCTCGAAGGCGAATTCGAAGTCGAGACTCGCGACGGCGCGGTCACGGTCGAGCCAGTCCTGGCACGGCTGCGCCGGCACATCGCACAATACACGCCCGAAGCCACTTCCAAGATCACCGGCACGCCCCCGGGCCTGATTCGCACACTCGCCCGCCAGATCGGCCAGGCGCGCGCCGCGAGCGTGATGACCCAATCGAATTTCTCGAAGTTCTACCACGGCATGGAGATGGAGCGCGCGCAGTTCCTGGTGCTCGCACTGTGCGGCCACTTCGGCAAGAAGGGCAGCGGCATCAACGCGTTCCCGCTGCTTTCGATCGACGGCAACATGCCGATCGGCATGGCGCCGCCGCCCATGCCCGATCTGGGCGAGTTCCTCTCCGCACTCTGGGATGGAGTCGGGCCCAAGGACGACGAAACCACCGAAATGTTCTACCTCCGCATGCTGCGCGAAATGCACGAGCGTGGAAATTTCATCTCCTCGTCGATCCTGTTCCACAAACACGGCGGTTTGGCTCCGCTCACGGGTGGATCGCGGCGCTGGGATCCGCACCTCGAACGCGACGTCGACGAATTCCTCGACGAGGCGATCGAGAAAGGCTGGCAGACGGAACCGCCCGCACCCGGGATCTTCTTCTCGGTCGGGGGCAACATCCTGCGCCGCGTGCGCGGCTACGACCGCCTGCTCGATGGCTTCCTCCCGAAGCTCTCGCTGATGGTCACGTTCGACTGGCACATGAGCCAGACCGCACTCTACAGCGACTATGTGCTGCCCGCGGCCGGCTGGTACGAACGCGACGACATCGTCTGGGCAACGCCGCTGGCGCCGTTCACCCAGGCGACGACGAAGGCGGTCGATCCCGTCGCCGACTCGAAGTCCGACTGGGAATTCCATTGCAAACTCATGAAGTCGATCCAGAGACGCGCGATCGCACGCGGACAGACCCATTTCCTCGACCATCAAGGCGAGAAACGCGACCTCGGCAGCATCTACAAGAACTTCACCTATCGGGGTTTCGTCCCCGACGACGACCCCGAGCCGCTGCTCAAAGCCTCGATGTTCATCAGCAGCAACGTCGGAGGCGACAGCTGGGAGGACTTGAAAGAGCGCGGCTGGTCTCGCTTCACCGGTCTCGGCCGGAATCCGATGGCGATCACGAACGCCACCGACATCGAAGAGAACGAGACCATTACCGCGAACACCTGGCACACCCAGAAGAAACTGCCGTGGCCGACCCTCACGCGCCGGATGCAGTTCCTCATCGACCATGAGTTCTACCTCGAGCTCGGCGAAGAACTGCCGACGCACAAGGACAATCCTGCGATCGGCGGAAATTTCTCGTTGCAGATGACCGGAGGTCACACGCGCTGGTCGATTCACAGCAGCTGGCGCGACCACAAGATGATGCTCGATCTCCAGCGCGGCGAACCCGTGCTGTTCATGAACCAAAGTGACGCAGACGACCGCGGTGTCAGCGATGGCGAACGCGTGCAGGTGGGTAACGACGTGGGAACCTTCCAGATGCTCGCGAAGACCTCACCGTCGATTCGCCCGGGCCAGGTCGTGGCGTACCACGCCTGGGAGCCGTTCCAATTCAAAGGCCAGAGCTCGTACCAGGTCGCCACCGCGAGCCCCTTCAATCCGATTCAGATGGCGGGCGGCTACTACCACCTTCAACAGTTCATGACGTTCGGCCAACCGGGTATGAATGACCGCGGCACGCGCGTCGAAGTCATGAAGCTCGACGCCCCGCACGCAGGCTAGCTGCGCGTTGGTCGCTTCGCGACCATTGCTTCCGCGTCGTCGCACGAATCGCTTCGCGTTTCGTGTTCTTGGCAGCAAATCGTTCTCCTCCGGCTCGACATCCGGTAGCGTCGTCGCATGGGGGAGCGCTGGTTCGTCGCAGTGGGGGGACTCGTCGCGAGCGGCAAGAGCACAGTTGCTCGCGCGATCGCGCGACGTCTCGATGCCGAGTGCATCGAAGCCGACGACATCCGCCACGAAGTGCTCGACCGTCCCACCGAAATCCTTCACGAGGCACGCTGGGTCAGCGACCTGCGGCCTGGTTTCGGCGACGAGGTGTACCGCGAACTGCTGCGCCGCGGAGCCGAAGCCATCGCCGCGGGTCGCTCGGTCGTTCTCGACGGCTGCTTCCCCACGGTTGCATGGCGCGAATCCGCTCGTTTGCTGGCGCTCGGCTTCGGCGCGCGTTTCCTGTT
>JAFDEI010000162.1 GCA_019310425.1 Deltaproteobacteria bacterium
GGAAAGCACATGGATCGAGGACTCAAGTCTCTCGGCACCGAAGCGGTCAAGGCCGCGCTGGCCGACGCCGGAATCGAGGCGAAGGACCTCGAGGCCGCCTACGTGGGCAACGCCTCCGCGGGCTTGATTACCGGCCAGGAGTCGATTCGCGGTCAGGTGATTCTGCGCTCGATGGGGCTGGGGCGGCTGCCGGTGGTGAATGTCGAAAACGCCTGTGCGAGTTCTTCGACGGCCTTCAACCAGGCCAGTGCCATGGTCTCGGCGGGACTCTACGACATCGTGCTCGCGCTCGGAGTCGAGAAGCTCTACCACGGGGTGCAACATCCGCCACCTCGGGCGCGGGTGAGAAGCGCTCGATGTTCATGGACATCTATGCACAGATGGCGCGCGCTCACATGGAAGCATACGGCACGACCGTGGAGCAATACGCGGGCGTGTCGGCCAAGAATTCCTTCCACGGCAGTCTGAACCCGCGCGCGCAATTTCGCGAGGCGCTCACGGTCGAGCAGGTGCTGGCACAACCCATGATCGCCGAGCCGCTGACCCGCTCCATGTGCTCGCCCATCGGCGACGGAGCGGCGGCAGTGGTCGTGATGAGCGAACGCAAGGCGCGCGAGCTCGGGGTGAGCCAGCCGGTGCAGGTCGTCTCGAGCGTGCTTCGCTCGGGATGGGATCACGGCCCCGGCGAACCGGGAACCGGCGAGATCTGCTCCGGCGAGGCCTACGAGGAAGCCGGCATCGGCCCCGAGGATCTGGACGTGATCGAGCTCCACGACGCCTCGGCGCCCTCCGAGGTTCTCACCTACGAGTCGCTCTCACTGTGCGGCAAGGGTGAGGGCGGACGCATGATCGACGAAGGCGTGACGCGTCTGGGAGGACGCTGCCCGGTCAACACCAGCGGAGGGCTCTTGCGCAAGGGGCACCCGATCGGCGCCACCGGCATTGCACAGATCGTGGAGCTGACCGAGCAGTTGCAGGGGCGCTCCGGCGAGCGGCAGGTCGCGGGCGCGAAGATCGGGCTGGCCCACAACGGCGGCGGCACCATCGGCCCCGATGCGGCCGCCATGTGCGTGACGATTCTCAAGGCTTAGCCGAAACGACGAACGGTGGGCGGAGCCGCGGGTTGCCCGCGGCTCTACGCTCGCTTCTGGGGAGTGACAATGCGCGAGCGCCACGACTGGATTCTGGCCGACATGATCGAGGCTAGGGCGGAGCAGCAGCCGGATCTCGACGTCCTGACCTTCGAACATCTGAGCCTCGACGGTGGGGCGACCCCGGACGAGGTCCGGACCTACGCCGACCTCCATCGCAACGCCAACCGGATCGCCGCCGCATTGATCGGCTACGGCATGGAGCGTGGCGATCGCTTCGGCCTGATGATGCGCAACCATCCCGAGTACGTGGAGAGCATGATCGCGGCATCGATCTCGGGCTGCGTGCTCGTGCCCATCGACCCGCGGACGCGTGGCGAGAAGCTGGTCTACATGCTGCGAAATGCCGGCTGTCATGGCGTGATCTGTAGCGACTACTGCCTCGCAGAGGTCGCGCGGGCCCGCAAGCAGGTGCCCGACATCGCCTGGGTGCTCGGGCTCGAAACGGGGGAGGGGCCGGAGGCCGTCTCTCTCGAGGGCGAGGTCGCCGTGGATTCGATGCGCGAGGCGTTGGCCAAGCGTACCGACACGCTGGAGCCGCGTCTCGAGGACGGGAATGATCCACTGCAGATCATCTATACCTCGGGGACGACCGGCGACCCGAAGGGTCTCATTTTTCCGAACGTCCGCTTCGGTGGCTCCTCGATGCTGGGAACGATCTTCGGCTACCAGCCGGGCGATCGACCCTACACCGGACTCTCCCTGACCCACGGAAACGCACAGGCTGTGACGCTCGCTCCCTCACTGCGCATGGGGCTGCGCGCGATTTTCAGTCGGCGCTTCACCAAATCAAAGCTCTTCGATGTGTGTCGCGCACACGGTGCCACCACCTTCTCACAGCTCGGTGGCATGGCGACCGCGATCTACAGCGAGCCGGAGCATCCCAACGACGCGGACAACCCGGTGCGCTTGCTCGTCAGCGCGGGCATGCCGAGGGCAATCTGGGAAGCCTTCGAGAAGCGCTTTGGGCTCGCCATCTACGAGTGGTACGGGGCCGTCGAGGGGGGCTTCTGTTTCAAACCCGTCGGCGAGGGCCCGGTCGGTTCCTTCGGGAAGCCCGGTCCCAATCTCGATCTGAAGATCCTCGACGAGAACGATGTCGAGTGTCCGCCCGGCGAGACGGGGGAAATCTGCTCGCGCCCGGCGAACCACGAGGAAAAGGCCGAAGTCGAGTACTACGACAACCCGGAAGCTTCGGCCAAGAAGACGCGCGGCGGCTGGCTTCGCAGTGGCGACATGGGGCACCGAGACGCAGACGGCTGGCACTACTTCGACTATCGCAAGGGTGGCGGACTGCGTCACAACGGCGACTTCATCAACCCGGGCTTCGTCGAGAAGGTCATCGCCGAGCATCCCGAGGTCAGCGACGTCTTCGTCTACGGTGTCGAGGCGGCCTCGGGCGCCCCCGGGGAGAAGGACGTGGTCGCTGCCATCGTTCCTGAAGATCCCGCGAATTTTTCGCCGTCCGTGGTCTTCGAAGCCTGTCGTGCGGGTCTCGAGTCCAATTTCGTGCCCAGCTATCTGCAGGTCATCGACGAGATCCCCAAGACGGCCTCCGAGAAACCCCAGGAGCGCTTCCTCCTTGACGCCTTCACCGCCAACCCCGAAGCGGTGTTTACCGAAGAGCGCGCTTGATGCTTGCCCGTGAAGGCGGGCCGAGCAACAGCGGTGCTAGGATTTTCCCATGACTGAACGCACGACCCAGTCAGGCATTCCGCTGCGGCCCTTCTATACAGCCGCTGACGTAGCGTCCGGCGGCGACGATGAAGGCGCGCGGGAGCGCCTCAACGACCCGGGGGAGTACCCCTTCACGCGCGGCCGACTCGCAAGCCCGCGGCGGCGCGAGTCGTGGATCCATCAGGAACTCTCAGGCGAGGGCACCGCTCGGCGTTCCAACGAACAATTCCGCCAGCTGATCGAAAAAGGCGCACGCGGTCTGGATGTGATCGGTGATGCACCGACGATGTCGGCGATGGATCCCGATCATCCGCTGGCGCGACACGCTGTCGGCAATACCGGGGTTTCGATCTGCCGGTTCCAGGATTTCGAGGACCTTTACGCGGATCTACCGCTGAATGAGTTGACGTTCTCGCACTCTCTGCCACCGGGCGCCTATACGGTCGCGGCAATTCATCGTGTTGCGAAGGGGCGCGGATTCGACCCCAAGGAATTGCGCGGTTCGACCATTCTGCTGCCCGCCTATTGTGAAGACTGCAGTTACCAGATCCACATGCCCTACGACCTGAGAATGCGCCTCGCCCTCGATTCGATCGAGTTCGCCGCGACCGAAATGCCGCGTTTCCATGCCTTCCTCGAGGACACCTACTACATCAGTGATGGTGGCCTGAACGGTGTCGAAGAGATGGCGCTCGGTTTCGTCGAAATCCGCGAAATCGTACGCACCCTGATTGCTCGCGGTGTCGATGTCGACTCATTCGCTCCCCGCATCGCGATTCTGGTCAACTGCCGGATGGATCTGTTCGAGGAAGTGGCGAAGATCCGCGCAACCCGCCGCATCTTTGCACGTATGATGCGCGAGGAATTCGGCGCGAAGGATCCGCGCTCCTGGTCCTGTGCGATCACTGCCCATACGTCCGGTCTCTCGCTGACGATGGCCCAGCCGGTCAACAATGTCGCGCGTGGTGCCGTGCAGGGGCTCGCACTGGCCCTGGCCGGAGTGCAGGCGGTCGAAATTTCATGTTTCGACGAGGCCTATCGCACGCCCAGTCATGATTCCCATATGGTCAGTCTGCGCACCCAGCAGATCGTGCAACTCGAAGCTGGTGCCGACCGCGTGGCCGATCCGCTTGGCGGCTCGTACTTCGTTGAATCACTGACCGACGAACTGGAGCGACGTATCCTCGATATGGTCGCGGACATCGAGTCGAAGGGAACACTCAAGGAAGTGTCCGAGAGCGGTTGGTTTCGCCAGCTGTTTCAGACTGCGATGACGCGCCGCGCGAAGGCGA
Source organism: Deltaproteobacteria bacterium (assembly GCA_019310425.1). Classification (GTDB taxonomy): domain Bacteria; phylum Myxococcota_A; class UBA9160; order UBA9160; family SMWR01; genus JAFDEI01. The sequence goes on from JAFDEI010000162.1 coordinate 4,121, forward strand.
TCCAGGACGGTTCGGAAACCCAGGTCGGCTTGAACGCGTTCGAAATCCCCGAGGACGAGGACAAGTTGCTGCGCGATCATAGTGAATCGAAACTCGAGCCATGCTGGGATCGCATCGACGAGATCCGAAAATTCAAGGACGACCGTGATGCCGGTGGGGTAGCCGAACACTTCGCGCGAATTCAAGAAGTCGGCGCAGCAACCGAGGTCAATCTCATCGAGCCCATCGCAGATGCGCTCGAGGCTGATCTCACCCAGGGTGAGATCGCCGGGGCGCTGCGCCTTGGCGTCGGCGAAGTCTACGATCCGCTGGGTCAGATGGAGCCTCCCGTCTGATGGCAGCCGACCGACCGGTTCGCATCCTGCTCTCGATTCTCGGCCTCGACCAGCACGAGGCCGGCGCCTTTGCGGTCGCCCGACTGCTTCGCGATGCAGGCATGGAAGTGATCTATCTCGGCCGATTCGGAACGCCCGCAACGGTGGTGGACTCGGCACTCGAAGAAGGTGTCGACGTCATCGGACTGTCGTGTCATTCGTGGGAGTATCTGTACTACCTCGACGAACTGTTCGAGCTCCTGAAGAGCCGCGCACTCGATATCCCCGTCGTCGTCGGGGGATCGGTTCTCAGTCAGGACGACAAGAACGAGATCCAGGCCAAAGGGGTTGCCGCAACATTCGGCCCGGGGGCCGACGCGGGTGAGATCGTGCAGCAGATCCGCCATCTCGCCGAATCCCGCGGCGCGGCCTGAGCGCCGCTCGAGTCGTCACCGTAGCGGTGACGACTCAACGCCGGCGTCGACGAGCGGAATGATCAGGCGAGATAGTCGTGGACGACTTCGCCATCATTGAGCGTGAATTGATATTCGAAGTAGAACCCGCCGGTGATCTCGTTGATCGGGATTTCTTCGAGTCGGTCGGCGGGCGAAGAGCCGAAAGCGAGCGTCGCTGCGCCCATGTAGACGTCGTGTGTGACGACGTTGGTCAGTGTCGTCGAGGTCAGCTGGTCGATGTCCGGCGGTGCCGAATTCGAGACGTTCGGAATGAAGCGGCGCGTGATCCACTCCGGGGTGCCGCCGAGATCCTCTTCCGTTCCGAGCTCGGCGAGGTGCACCGCGGCCTCGATGATCGTGCAGCCACCGCGTTCGACGGTGGTGCTGACGACGTCGTCCTTCATGTCCAGGCTGAGGCGCCCGAGCTTCTTCGGAAAGCCCCAGATTTCGCGCCCTGCGCCGATGGCGACGTCGCTGTCGAGAACGAGATAGACGCTAAAATTGACCAGCCGGCCCTCGAACGTGGCGTGGGTATTGAGGTGTGCTTCGAAGTAGCGACCGAATCCGGAGGACAGGAACTCGGAGGACGAGAGAAACATCGTCGCGTCCTCGTTGGGGATCAATGGCTCCGGAACCAGATCGCGCAGGACGCGCGGGTCGGTCTGAAACGCGACCGTCAGTTGCTTGGCTTCGCGGTACTCGAACGGCGGTTTGCCATAGAGACCGGATAATTCAGGCATGCTGTAGCTTCGCGTCGCCGGACGGCTCGCACCCTTCTTGGCCATGTGACTCCCCTTTGTTGTATTTGGCTGGGCGTAACTATAGCGCTTGCCGGGGCGTTTCAGGGCCGCCGAAAGCGGCGGGCGCGAGAGGGCAGGGAATTCAGTGCGACCAGCAGTGCCTGGTCGCGCCATTGTTTCCTGCTCTCAGAGGGACTCGGCACCACGCATCGGAGGTGTGCGGCCTTGGAATCAAGACAATGTTGTACTTCAGGATTTCCGTCGGAGACGCGAAAAGCCGCCTCTCGTTCCTGGTGGCGGTGCTGAGGGTGTCCGTGCGGAATTCCGAGCAGAGACTCCGGGGAAACTCCAGAGACCCATTCCTATTCGCAGCCCATGACGGCGTCAACGTACTGGTCTTGCTCATCGTGTTTGGCCAGGCGCATGCCGGCCCCGGTCTTCTGGTGCAGGACTACATGTCCGCGAAGATCCTCCACCTGCCGGGGCTCATATCGAGCGCGAAAGGCGTCTTGCGTTCTGGCTGGATTGGAGCTTCATCGTCGTGATGACTCTCGGCGTGGGATTGTTGGCTGCTTCGATGGTAACGAAAGCCGCTCTGTTCTAGGGGCCGCAGCACTGCGGACTCGACTCTCGCTGTACCAGGGGTGGTGGACCCGGATCAGATCATCCCGGTGTGCATCTGGATACCGTTGTGGATGAAGAACGAGAGCAAGTTGCTCGTAAGCCGGCGGGCCTCGGTGCCCGACAGCTCCGAGGCCGTGCGGAATGCGCGCAGCTGCTCGGCTACGGCCTCGCGGCGTTTGACGCTTGCAAAGCGGACGCCCGTCTCCTTGCGGCGCAAGAAGCAGAAGGCGAGCAGTTCGTCCGGGTTCCGGCCGTCGAACTGGCAGAACGCCGCGAGCGCCTCGATCTTCTCCGGTTCTTCGGCGAGCGGGTCGCCGCCCCATTGCTCGCGGAGTCCCTTTGCCCAGGTGGCAACGCTCTGGTACTGCTCGATCGGCTGCTCGAGTTCCATTCGTGACTCGCGCCGCCTACTCGGGGAGCCCGAGCTTACGCGAGAGGTCGCGCACTTCCTGCTTTCGATTCGGCAGCGGCGCTGGGGTCGTGAACATTTTTTCCTGCTCGAGCTCCGCCACGATCTTGGGGTCGCGGGGGAACGGCCGGCCGACCTTCCCTTCGGAATAGAGCTCCTCGAACGGAGGTCGCGGTCGCTGGCCTCCGGCCTCGCGCGATTCGAGCGGATAGCCGACGTTCATCACGTAGAGCGGAATCCAATCGTCCGGAATATCCATCATCTCCTTGGCCGGCTCGGCGTTGAAGGCCGTCCAGCAAACACCGAGGCCTTCGTCCACGGCCGTCAGCAGCCCCTGGGTTCCTGCACCACCGCAGTCGAACGCGGCCGCGATCGGATATGCGGGATTCTCGGAAAAGGGCACGAGGATCTGGGGATAGACGAACTCATCGACGAACTTGTGACTCCAGCCGTGGCTCGGATTGAGCGCGCCGACATCCACGAGCTCTCTCAGGCGCGCGCCCTCGACCTCCTTCACGGTCCCGGTGTTGAGGTAGCAATAGATGTGTACCGGGGCGAGTTCCTGGACGAGCGCCGTCACGGGTGTTTTCAGCGAGTCGAGGGTTGCCTGGGGAATCTCGGATCGCTGGACCACGACCGCGCGAAGCCAGTGGGCGTTGACTGCGCAGGAAGCAATACGCATCGCTTCGAGGATCTTCTGGATCTTCTCGCGCTCGACCGGACGATCGGGGTCGAAGTAGCGAATGGAGCGGCGGATCCCGATGACTTCCTTGTATTCCATGGGGGCCTCCTTGGCAGGTTCACCAGATTGAAGCCGTCTTTGCGATCCAGTTCAATGGACAATCCGGTGGAGTCGTTTGTCTCTACACGCCCGCCGGCGGAAGCGGTAGAATGCTATTCCGAAGCGGGCGACGGGAGTGAGGCCGTCGGATCGGCAAGGCGTTTCAGAGGGGGCCCGCATGGTGAGAGAACGTTCGGAGCTGATCCTCGCGGACATCGTCGCCGCGCGGGCGGAGCGCAACCCCGATTTTCCGGTCCTCACCTTCGAGTGCGCCGGGAAGTCGGACGAGGTGCTGACCTTCGCGGATCTCCAGAGCCGGGCAAACAGCCTCGCGGCGGAGCTGATCGCCCGCGGGCTCGCCCGCGGCGACCGCTTCGGGCTGATGATGCGGAACCATCCGGCGTTCGTAGAGGCGATGGTCGCCGCGTCGATCACGGGCGCGGCCTTCGTGCCCATCGACCCGCGCACGCGCGGAGAGAAGCTCGCGTACACGCTGCGCAACTCGGGTTGCAAGGCCATGGTCGTCGCGGACTACAATCTGGCGCAGATCGATGCGGTCCGAGGCGAACTTCCCGACCTGGGATTCGTTCTGGCGCTCGAGAGCGGCGAGGATTCCGCACCGCCGATCGGGGCCTTCGCTGGCGTCGACTCACTCGACGGCGTGCTCGAGAAGACCGTGCCGACCGTGGATGTCCGAGTTGAGAGCCCTGACGATCCACTCCAGCTCATCTACACCTCCGGGACGACCGGGGATCCCAAGGGCGTCGTGATGGAGAACGGCCGCTACGGCCGCATGTCCGGGCTCGGTCGAGGGGTTTTCGGATTTCGCGAGGACGACAAGCTCTACACCGGCCTCTCGCTCACCCACGGAAACGCCCAGTGCGCGACTCTCGCGGGTGCGCTGGGTCTCGAGATCCCCGCGGTCATCAGCCGGCGCTTCACGAAATCGCGGCTGTGGGACATCTGTCGCAGACACGGTTGCACAACGTTCTCGCTGCTGGGCGGCATGGCGACCGCGATCTACAGCGAGCCGCCCAAGGCCGACGACGCCGACAACCCCGTCCGGATGGTCACGAGCGCGGGCATGCCGTTCGCGATCTGGGAGTCGTTCGAGAAGCGCTTCCGCGTCGACATCCTCGAGTGGTACGGCGCGGTCGAAGGGGGCATCGCCTTCAAGCCGATCGGTGAGGGACCGATCGGATCGTTCGGAAAGGCCGGCCCCGGTCTCGAGATGAAAATCCTCGACGAGAACGACATCGAGTGTTCTTCCCAGGTGCAGGGCGAGATCTGCTCGCGCGCAGCCAGCGGGGAGCCACCCAAGGTCGAGTATCACGGCCTGCCCGAGGCCTCAGAGAAGAAGACGCGGGGCGGCTGGCTTCGCAGCGGCGACATCGGTCATCGCGATGAGGACGGCTGGCTCTTCTTCGACTTTCGCGCGGGTGGCGGACTGCGCCACAACGGAGACTTCGTGAACCCGGGCTTCGTCGAGAAGGTGATCGCAGAGCGTCCCGACGTATCCGACGTGTTCGTCTACGGCGTCCCGGCGAAGTCGGGAGCTCCGGGAGAGAAGGACATCGTCGCAGCGATCGTCGCACAGCCCGGCGCCACGTTGGACCCAGAGAGCGTCTTCGCGACATGTGTCGAAGGACTCGAGGGAAACTTCGTCCCGTCGTACCTGCAGGTGGTCGACCAGATCCCGAAGACGGCCTCGGAGAAGCCGCAGGAGCGCTTCCTGATCGAACGCTTCGCCCCTGATGCAGACGGGGTCTACACGCGGTAGCACCGGTAGGGTAGGGCCGAGGGCCTGGCGCGGTGAAGCCGAAACCGTAGGGATTGGCAATGCCCCGGCTCTCGAACGCGAGGCCCCTTCGCAGCGCGTCTCGCACGTAGCTGTCCGCCGGCTCGCTCGGCAGCATGGTGGCGATGCGATACGGCATGATCTCGAAGTCCGTCCATCAATTTCCAGAGCCCTTCCGGGTTCTGCGAGTGGAAACGGGAATAGGGAACTACCGGGATCTGCTTGCCCCCCTGCGGGGCTTAACATAGGTTGGCGAAGCACGGATTCAGCCGCGATTCGCGCGACCGAGTTAAGGTAGATCTGTATCAGCAACTCAATTTGCGTACTGAGGAGAGAGCCAGATGGGCCTGAGCCAATTTTCACTTGATGGAAGAATCGCACTGGTCACTGGTGCATCGAGCGGCATCGGTCGCGGTGTCGCTAAAGGCCTGGCCAAGGCTGGAGCGACAATTATTGCAGCAGCCAGACGGCTCGACCGGCTAGAAGAATTGGTCACGGAAATTGAAACGGATGGTGGTAGGGCATTGGCTGTTCGTGTCGATGTAACGGATAAGGTCTCGATCGAGACTGCACTTGATCGAGCTGAATCGAGCTTCGGTGTGGTCGACATCGTAATCAACAACGCCGGTGTTGGAGCGCCTGAACCATTCTTGAATATTGATGATGAGAATTTCGATAATACAATGAATACGAATTTCAAGGGTGTGTGGTACATTGCCCAGGAAGCGGCTCGCCGGATGGCCGGCGCCAAGAAGCCCGGCAGTATCATCAACATTGCATCAATGCTGGGTATCCGCGCTCTTTCCGGCTATACCGCCTACTGTTCGTCCAAAGGTGCGGTACTGCAATTGACCCGCTGTATGGCGCTGGATCTGGGTCGTTATGGTATTCGCGTCAATGCTATAGCACCAGGTTGGTTCGTTACCGAAATGAACGAAGACTACCTGGGCTCTGAAGAGGGTCAGGCGTATTTGAGTCAGACTCCCGCCCGCAGAGCAGGTGAGGTGGAAGAACTGGTTGGGCCAATTGTCATGTTGGCCTCTGAGGCGGGCTCGTTTGTCAACGGTGCAGTATTGCCAGTAGATGGTGCGCATTCCGTCGCACTGATCTGAACCCGCGACATTCTACTGCGATTCAACGTAAGTCCTCGCCCATTCTGATCGAATCGGCCGAAGCGTGTCAATCGGCTTGATTTCTCTCAGAATTCCGACGACTTGAGATCGCGGGCGAGGGTGGCGGTTCCCGGATTCCGCACGGCACGCAGGGTCGCTTCTCGCAGATAAGCCCGCGGCTCGACCCCGCAGAGCTTCGCTGACTCGATCAGCGAGTAGAAGAGTGCCGCTGTCCGCGTGCCTCGTCCCGACCGGCGGAGCTCGGCCCGCAGATGGATGAAGCCCTTCGCGCGGCCGGATGCGAGCCAGTCGCTAAGCTCGTGCCATGCTCGAGAACGCGAAGGGCTGGATGCGCACTCTGCTGTTTGCAGCGGGTGTCGCGGTCGTATGCGGGACGCTCGTTTCTGCG
>JAFDEI010000163.1 GCA_019310425.1 Deltaproteobacteria bacterium
CGAAGGCCAGGTGCAACTTGGGATCGGGGCGATCGAGCCGAAACTCGTCGGGGTTCTCGAACTTCCGTTCGTCGCGATTGGCGGAAGCCAGGCCGAATACCACCTTCTCGCCCTCGCGAATATCGACTCCGCGAATCTGCGTATCCTTGATGCAGTCGCGCAAGAGGTAGACCACCGACGGCTGGACGCGCAGCGTCTCCTCGACCATGTTTGGAGCGAGCTCTCGCCGTTCGCGCAGCTTGCGATACAGCTCGGGATCGGTGGCCAGGCGCGACAGGATGTTTCCGATCAGGTTTCGCGTCGTCTCGTTCCCCGCCACCAGCAGGAAGATGATCTGCGTGCGCGTGCGCAGCTCGACGTCGGTGAGCTTCTCGCCCTGCACGTCCCCCGTCATCAGGCGATTGATCAGGTCGTCGGGGGCGTCCGGCTGGGCGCGGCGCTCCGCGATCTTCCTATCCACGTAGGCGCTGAACTCCGGAAAACCGCCCGCGAGCCCCTCGCCCCGCTCGTTGCGATTCTCGGTCGCATAATCACCCTGCACGACGTCGTCCGCCCAGCGTGCCCAGAGCGGAAAGTCCTGAGCCGGCACGCCGAGCAGATACGCGATGACCGAGTTCGGGATCGGAACGCAGTAATCATTGATCAGCTCACCTCGCCCGCCCTTCAGGAGGTCGTCCAGCAGACGTTCGCCGAACTCGCGTACGAACGGGCGCACGGACCCGATGCTGTGCACGGCGACGCCCGAGTTCAGAATCCTGCGCATCCACCCGTGCCGCGGCTCGGGAACCTCACTGAGCAACATCTCCTCATCCGGAACGACCACGCCGGGGGAGCGAAAGCTCGACTTGAACGTGTCGATCGCCTCGGCGGCGGCCAGCACGTCGTCGTAGCGGGAGAGGAACCAATAGCCGGAGGGGACCTTGTAGACCGGTGCCTCGTCGCGAAGTCGAGCCAGCTCCGAGTACGGGATCCCTTGGCTGAGGTCGAGCGGATCGAAATCGTTTTCCATCTTTCTCACTCCCTTCGAGTTTCCTTCAAGCTCCCTTCGAGAACGTCGAGGCCGATTTTGAGCGGCGAATCCCAAACGGCCCGGACCGTGCCGCGCGCAACCGGTGCGCGGCGTTCCCCACGCTGATCCACGGCGGAGCGCGAACTGCTTCATTCTACATGGATTACATGGAAACTGCCCGGGCTGTCGTCCGGGCTTGGACCGCTGCCTGGCGGCAGCACGGAGATCTCCGAGGCCAATGTGTCGGAGAAGACATAGCGCACTCGATTGTCGGCTGACAACGCAAGCAGGCCGCGTTTCGGATCGGTGTCCGGGTTGGGACATGCTGTGCATTCGCGATCTGTCGGAGGCGACCACCTGGTACGGCCGGTTGCGACCTCCGCGTGAGCGGTTCGACTCATGGCCGCCGCACCCGAGTGCGTCGCCTCCTCGACCTGCTCCGCACCCGCGCGTCGTGACAGTGACATATCACAGTTCGTCTCGGGGATGAAGCAACCGGTCCGCCGTGGGTCCCAGTTGGGGTTTGACACAACGGCTTCTACCGCACACACTGCGGCGCGTGCGGGTCTGTCCGATCGAAGACTTCGAGACAGAGCCACGCGCTCGAGGGTCGAGCCCAGGGTTGGGGCTCGATTCCCTGCAGCGGGTTTCTCTGGGGGCGTGTGATCGTGGTCATGCTTCCCTTTTCCTGCCCTGCGTGAGTATCGTCAACGGGTTGAGCTTTCGAGTGAAGGAGATTCCATGGAATACGACGCGTGTGCTCTGGCGGAAATCGGGGATGGGGGCAAAAAGGTCGTCTCTGTCGGTGAGGCGAAGGTGCTTCTGCTTCGCAAGGGAGAGGAAGTCTGGGCCGTCGACGCGAAGTGCCCCCACATGAATCTCCCCCTGAGCCCTGGTAAGTGGGATGGGGAGATCCTCAAGTGCCGCTTCCACGGCGCCTGCTACAACGTTGCCGATGGCAGCCGCGTGAAGCCTCCCTGGCTGCTGGCGAGCATGGGCAGCGACACGCTCCCGACCTACCCTGTCACGATCAAGGACGGGCGGATCTTCGTCGAGACCGCTGGGAGTCAGTAGAGCAAGTCGGCAGAACAGGTGGCGGGCGCGCGGGGGCAGGGGCGAAGTCGAGACCTCCGCTCAATTCTCTCGGATTAATTGAAGTAACCAAGATCACGGCCAAGGAAGAAGAGGGAAATTGCGATCATCGGGCCGACTAATGCAATAACCATGACCCCCGTGATCTTTGCCCAAAACCGCCAGTCCTCGGCCGGTCGTTCGATGAAAGAGTAGAGTATTTCGATGGCGTAATCTTCGAGCCTCGCCAAGGCCGTCTTCCGGGAGTTCTTCTCGTCTTCCATCGTCATCCCGGCCTCCGTCATTGGTTTCCTTAAAAGCGTATCATGGATTTTTCACCGCGCATCCGAGTGGGCCGTGAGATGCGCCAGTCGCCGTTGTTGAGTGCCCGGAGACCCTCGGTGCGTTCGGGATCGAGTTCGCCCGGCTGCGTTTCGCTCACGCGAGGGGCGGGCTCGCCCGACTTCTGCTGGCCGTGCTGGCCGTGCCGACAATGCGGCGTAAAGGCGGCTGCTTGGTTAACCTTGTCCGCCGAAGTCGGGGAACCAAGAAATGGATCGCGTTTCCTGCACGCTAGAGTGAGTTTTGTGGATGTGTGAAATGTGTGAAGTGTGTGAGTTTCGTAAATGTTGAAATACTACATATTCCTATTTCTGATTGTGGGGATCGGTCTCTTCTATGTCTTTATCAAGGATCCTTGTAATAGACAGTTGGAGACGGATTTTTCAAACAAGCATCCAAGCTATAAAATCTTGAATTCGGGTGCTTCAGAAGGATCTCCAGAAAGTGTCCGCTGTCATATCTCCTATCGAAAACCTGATAGTGAACAGATCTATGAAGATATTTGGCTCTACCAGGACTCGGGTCGCGGTTGGGAGTTTTCTAGAATCCTCGTGACTGGCAAGACAGAACAGACGGACGGAGATCGCGACGCAGGCCCTCGAATCGGGGATGCGGAGGCGGCTCCACAATTCTGACCGCGGCAGCCAGTGCCCGCGCCCGATCGCAGCCCTGACTCTGGATGCGTTTCATCGGGCTTGCCGTCGGGCTCCAACCGGGTAACCGGGTATGGGTGCGTGTAGATACGTGTTACGTGTGTAAAGAGGGAAGAAAGCCTCTCCGGGTAGAGCGCTGTGGCGATCGGGCACACCCATCACCGAGTCCCCGTTGTTGGTTCCGAATCCGAGTGCGGCGCCATACACGACCTCGGCGACCTCACGGAAGCCGCGTCGTCACCCCGGACATGGCGCCGGATCATGTCCGCAGCCGGACACGATCCGAAACGCACCTACTCTGCGCTCTCGCTCTCGCTCGCGGGCGTGCTCTCGACGACGGCGGCCGGAGCGGCTGCGATCGAAGCGGCAGCGATCGGGGCGGGCAGCGTGGCCAGCTGGTTCAGCTCGGCGAGGCTCGCCTGCAGCGAGCCGGTCGCCACGCGGACGCGCGTCAGGATGCCCTCATAGTGGTCATTCCGGGTCTGCAGGTCCGCGACGGTCGTCGTCAGCGCGCTCAGTTCGGTGCGCAGCGAGTTGGCGGATTGGAACTGCACCATCCCGAAGAGCCCAAAGCCCAGGGTGCCACACAGGAGCACAACGATAGCGATGGGAAGCCCCATGCTTCCACGGCTCGACTCTGAGGTGACGGGGGCGGGCGTGGCGGGCGTGGCGGGAAGGCCCACGCTTTCACGCTTCGGCTCAGCGGCGGAGGGCCCGGCCGGCGTGGAGCCTTTCTTTGCGCTCGCGGTTCCCTCCGGAGAAGCTTCGTCAACGGCAAGGCTGCTGCTTGATTTACTCATTTTCGACTCCCCCGCACTGTTGGCGGTGACATAAGCGGTGAACTGAGCGCGCCATCCTACATGGGCCCCGCTGGATTCCGCGTCCGTCATATGACGGAACCGGAGCTGCATCTCGATGGTTCCGCGTCAACTCCTCGAGGTCAACACCGTTCCGCTCGCAGCACTCCGAACTCGTGATCGCGACCCAGGATTCCCATTCCACGAATTCAGGGAGCAAGGGCCGTCTTTACGCCCATCGCTGTGCCGAGGGACAGGGCCGGCGGGCGCATTTTGACGCCCTGCTTCTTCAGAATGCGACGCAGCAAGCCGTCCCGGATTACTTCCTTTTACTCTTCCGGATCTCCAACGGCAGCGAGACCGCGCCGCGGATCTGGTCCGCGCGGCGAACTTCGATGCGGCTCTCGTCGATGCTGTAGTCGGGGAAGCGGCTGAGGATTTCCTCGAGCACGACTCGGCCTTCGAGCCGCGCGATCTGCGCCCCGATACAGACATGGGCGGCGTGGCCGAAGCCGAGATTCCTCGTGGCACGTCGCTCGACATCGAATCGGTCGGGATCCTCGAATTCCCGTTCGTCGCGGTTTGCCGACGCGTAGAGGAGCAGAACCCCCTGGCCGGGCACCAGGTTCTGGCCATATAGGGTGACGGGCGTGGCGACGGTGCGCGCCATGTATTGGGTGGGCGCCTCGTAGCGCAGCGCCTCGGTGAAGGCGGCGGGGATCCGCCGGGGATCCGCGGCGAGCTCGGCGCGCTGTGCCGGGTGCAGGAAGAGTTGCTGCAGGGCGGTCGCGATCACCTTTGGCGTCGTGTCGGTCCCTCCGACTACGAGGGTCTGAAGGTGGGATGCGATTTCGAGGTCTTCGAGATGGCGCCCCCCGATCTCGAAGCAGAGAAGGACATCGACAATGGCCTTGCCGTCGCCGCCGCTGCGTCGTCGCGCCTTGACGAACTCCGCCAGGTACTGGTTTGTCTCGATCGACGCGGCGAGCGCATCGCTCGAGCGACCCTGGTCTGCCGGCTCATTGGCGGCATAGCGGTGTACCCATCGAGTCAGAAGGGGCCCCGCCTCTTCGGGCAGGCTGAGCAGGCGGCAGGCGACCCGGGCGGCCAGGGGCTCAGCGAGGTCACGCACCGCGTCGATCTCGCTCCCCGCCGAGTGCGCGTCGAGGGTCTGGCGGACCTGCTTGCGAATTTCGGGCTCGAAACGAGCGACCCGGTTGCGGGTGAAATGTGAGCGCATCGCGCTGCGCAGGCGGGTGTGATCGGGTGGGTCGATCTGGTTGATGCTCGGGACCGGGGCCTCCAGCCGGGAGAGCACGTTCGCGGCGGTGGTGCCTTGGGAGCTGCAATAGATTTCCGGGGATCGGGCCGCGGTCCAGATGTCGGCGAAGCGAGTCAGCGCCCAGGCATCGAATTGCTCCATGTAATAGGCCGGGGCCTCGCTTCGCAGGGCCCGATAGAAGGGATAGGGGTCTGTCATGACCTGCGGCAGGAAGGGGCTGTAGCCCAGGGCCGCGAAGTCATTTCCGTCGCGGGTGGAAGGCTGCATGGATCTCCTTTGGGGGGCGGCTCACTCGAGGCCCGATTCTTCCAGCGTTCTTGCCAACACCGCCGACGGCGGGCCATCGACCGTATTCTCGTTCAGGGTGAACGGAGATGCATCGTGACTCCTTCCGGGCTCGCGTGTCCGTGCCTGCCTACGGTCGGTTGCGGCCGAGCAGTCGGCGAAGCCAGCTTGCGATCGCGGCACCGAGGGTCCCGAGAAAGATGGGCAACACCCGAACCGGGGGCGCTGGGTTCGCTGCCGCCACCGCATTCGCGGCAGTGCTCGGGTCCGCTTCCAGTCGCTCCCGCATCTTCTCGGCGAACTGCCGGAACAGCTGCCGGGCGACGTTCTGGACCAGTCCCTGGCCCAGCTGCGCGATGCGACCGGTGAGCTCCAGCGTGGCGTCGCACGCGACCTCGGTCGCAGCGTCGGGCAGGGCGCGCAGGCTGCCCGTCAGGGTTCCCTTCATCGTCCCGCCGCCGGTCTCGCGCCCGTCAGCGCTGATGCGGAGGCAGTGCGCGTCCTCGTCGACCGCGGTGAGCTTCACCTTGCACTTGTACCGGGTCTTTACCGCACCGAGCTTGATCTCGATGCTGCCGAGAAAACGGGTGTCGTCCAGCTGCTCGTCGAGCGAAGCGCCCGGCATGCAGCTGACGACCTGCTTCGGGTCGATCAGGAAGGCCCAGACGACGTCGATCGGAACCGACACGCAGAATTGTTCCTGGATCTCGATGGCCATCGTTCAACCTCTCGGGGGTTGCGATTCCCGTTCGTCGCAGTTACGCCCTTCGGGCTCCCGAAAGTGCCGTCAGTGCGGTGAGTGCGCGAGCCGTGTGAACCCGCGCCAGGTGGAGGCGGAAGTCGGCCGCGGCGAAGGTGTCGGACAGAGGCTCGACGCCGTCGGTCGCGCGCGCCGCGGCGGCCGCGATCGTGGGCTCTGACAAAACCTGCCCGCGAAGCAGCTCTTCCGCCACCCCGGCCCGGTACGGGACGGACGCCACCCCGGTGAGCGCCAGCCGAGCTTCCGCGCACTCCCCATCCGCCGAGAGCTCGACCTGGGCGGCCACGCCCACGACGGGAAGATGCGAAGCCTTGTGGGGCACCTTCTCATACGTGCAGCGGCTGTTCGCCGGCGCCAGCGGCAGCCGGACCTCCACCAGGATCTCGTCGACCTCGAGCACGCTGGTGAACATCGACTCGATGAAGTCGCCGGCCGCGACGCGGCGCTCTCCGGCGGGTCCCCGGATGCACAGCTCCGCCTCGAGAGCCAGGAGCACGGGCACGAGGTCGGCCGCCGGATCGGCGTGCGCCACGCTCCCGCCGAGCGTCCCGCGGTTTCTCACCTGCACGTCGGCGATCTGGATGGCCGCTTTCGGCAACAGAGGCTGCCGCTCGCGTAGCAGCTCGGATTCCGCGAGCTCGCTGTGGGTCGTCATGGCGCCGATCGAGATCGCGCCATCGACCTCTCGAATGAACGAGAGCTCCTCGATCCCGCCGATGTCGATCAGATGGGAGACGCTGGCCAGGCGCAGCTTCATGAGCGGCAGCAGGCTGTGCCCCCCAGCCAGAAGCTTCGCTTCGTCGCCGTGGGCTTCGAGCAGACCGATCGCGTCTTCGACGCTTCGCGGGGCGTGATACTCGAACGGCTCCGGAATCACGACGCACCGCCCGGCTTCTGGAGTACCCGCCACAGCTTCTCGGGGAGCAGCGGCATGTCGACGTGCTCCACACCGAGTGGCGCCAGGGCGTCGAGCACGGCGTTCACGATCGCCGGCACTGCGCCGCAGATTCCGGATTCGCCGACACCGCGCGCTCCCAGCGGGTTCAGATCCGTGGGGGTCTCGGTGAGCTCGGTCTCGAGGTAGGGGATGTCGTCGGCTTGCGGCGTCGCGTAGCTGAGCAGCGAGCCGCTCAGTGGCTGCCCTTCGCTGTCGTAGACGACCCTCTCCAGAAGTGCCTGGCCGAGACCCTGGGCAATGCCGCCGTGGATCTGCCCCTCGACGATCAGCGGATTGACCGCGCGCCCACAGTCGTCGACGGCGACGTAGCGCAACAGCTCGATCTCACCCGTCTGCGGATCGACCTCCACCACACAAGCGTGCGCGCCAAAGGGTGTCGTGAAGTTCTCGCCCACGAAGGTCGCCGATCCCTCGAGCGTCGGCGCCATTCCCTCCGGCAGATCGAGGGGCCAGAAGGAGATGGCGGCGAGCTCGGCGAAGCCCAGGCCCTCGTCTGGTGCGGCGGCGCTGAAGGCCCGGCCCGCCTCGTAGCGCACCGCGTCGGCCTCCACGCCGAAGCGGTGTGCAGCCAGGCGAATGGCCTTCTCCCGCATCCGCTTGCAGGCCAGGAGAACCGCGCTTCCCCCGATCGCAAGCGAGCGGCTGCCCATCGTGCCCCCTCCGTACGGGACCACATCGGTATCGCGATGCAGAACGGTGATGTCCTCGATGCCGATCCCCAATTCGTCGGCGGCGATCTGCGCCAGCGAGGTTTCGAGCCCCTGCCCGTGGGACGACACCCCCGTCAAGAGCGTGACCCCGCCCATGGGATCCGCGCGGACCGACGCGTACTCCCAGAGCCCCCTGAGAAAGAGCTTGTCGCCGGGCGGCCTCGGCAGGACGCGGATGCTGGCGCGGTAGACGTAGGTCGCGATCCCGATGCCGAGGTAGCGGCCCTCGGCGCGCAGCTGAAGCTGCCGCTCGCGCAGTGCGCCGAGGTCGATCTTCTGGAGCACTCGATCCAGGCAGCGCTCGTAGTCGCCGCTGTCGAACTCGTGGCCCGTTGGCGACGCGTACGGGAACTGCTCGGGCGTGACGAAGTTACGTCTGCGCAGCAGGATCGGGTCGATGTCCAGTCGACGGGCCAGCAGATCCATCGCGCGCTCGATGTAGTAGGCCGCCTCGGCCCGCCCGAAGCCGCGATAGGCCTCCGTGGTGGTGGTGTTCGTCAGGACGGCCTCGATCTCCGCCCTCGCGTGCGGGATGCGATAACAACCGGTCATGAGCGTGGCCGTCTGGACTGGCGTCAGGAGGGAATTGCCATGGGGATGCGCGCCGACGTCGGCCGTGATCTTCAGATGCAGAGCGCACAGGGTTCCGTCGCTTCGCGCGCCCAGCGTCACATCGGCCACCTGCCCGCGACCATGGGTCGTGGCCTGCATGTGCTCCTGACGCTCCTCTATCCACTTGATGGGCCGGCCCAGCTGCTTCGCCAGCACGACCGCGAGCACTTCTTCCGGGTAGAGCGCATTCTTGGCGCCGAAGGCGCCGCCGACCTCCGGGGCGATCACGTGGAGCCGGTGCTCGGGCAGGTCGAGCACCTCCGCGAGCAGGCTCCGGATCAGGTGGGGCGCCTGAGTCGACGTCCACAGCGTGATCCGGCCGTCGCTCTTGCGGTAGTCGACGACCACGCCGCGGGTCTCCATGGGATTCGGGATGACGCGCTGGTTCGCCATGCGCTGCTGGATGACGACATCGCACTCCTCGAGCGCCGACTCGGTTTCGTTTCCGAGTGTCAATTCGAAGGCCAGGTTGCTGCCGAGCTCCGGGTGAACCAACGGGGCGTCCGCGTCGAGCGCCCTCTCGAAGTCGGCAGCCACCGGCAGGGGCTCGTACTCGACGAAGATGGCCTCTCGGGCGTCGCGAGCCGTGTAGCGATCCTCGGCGACCACTGCGGCCACCGCCGCTCCGACGAACCGCACATGCCCGTCGGCCAGCACCCGATGCTCGGCCACTCGCGTCGGTATGCCCGGAATGCCCGTCGGGGGCGGCATCGGGGGGAGCAGGCCGTGGAGATCCTTCGCGGTGTAGATGGCGACGACCCCCGGGACATCGAGAGCATCGCTGGTGTCGACTTCGAGAATGCGAGCGTTGGCGAGGGTGCTCCGGAGGAGGTCGAGATGAAGCATGCCCGGCAGCTGGATGTCGTCGACGAAAGT